>JBAVSO010000018.1:0-66441 GCA_049695635.1 Candidatus Cybelea sp.
GCTCTTGACCCCAGCAGCTTGAGGTGGTTTGGAATCTGCCCCCATCGGCCGATTCCGAGGGACCTACCCTCATCTCTCATGCAGTTAGCATGACACACGTCACATTTTGTCACGGACGGGTCGGAAACGGTCGGTATCGCGAGGGATGAGCGGGGAACCAGTGCGACGGAAAACTTTGACGGAATAACGCTTTTCGGTAACGGACGGAATGGGCTGGAATCCCCGAGCTTGGGTTCGACTCCCGGCCATCCCTTCGTCTGGTCCTCAGGCTTCTAACGGAGCGGTGAGCTTTTCACCGAAACCAGCCGTTTGCCAGCGGGTTGCAGCCTTCGCGATGCTGTACGGCCCTCACAGTAAACGACGGGCCTTTGCGACGCGCCGAAAAAATTCTCCGCGAAGTCGTCGAAAACGGGGGCCGCCGTTCGACGCCTAGGCAAAATACGCCCGATAAAGGAGAGCAATCCATGCGGTTCTTGGTTATAGTCAAAGCCACGAAAGACAGCGAGGCCGGCAATTATTCTCGGAAAGCGATCGAAGAGATGGGCAAGTTCAATGAAGGGCTCGTCAAAGATGGCATAGTGCTGGCGATGGACGGACTCCATCCGAGTTCGAAGGGCACGCGCCTGCGCTTCGACGGCGGCCGGACGACCATCACCGACGGCCCATTCGCCGAAACGAAGGAGCTGGTCGCCGGCTTCTGGATCGTGCAAGGCAAGTCGCGCGCGGAAGTCGTCGAGCGCTTTACCAACGCTCCAATCGAGGGCGGCGAGCTTGAGATCCGCCAGCTGTTCGAGTTAGAAGACATGGACGAGGAGGTCGCGGCCGGCATCCGCGAGCGCCGCGAACGCGCCGGGTTTCAACCGGCGTTTTAGCAGCGCTGAGCGCAAACATCCAAGAAACGGTCGCGGCGATTTGGAGGATCGAATCGCCCAAGCTCGTCGCGACCCTAGCGCGGCTCACGCGCGACGTGGGCAGTGCCGAGGAACTCGCTCAGGATGCCTTCGTTGCGGCGCTCGCGCAGTGGCCCGACGAAGGCATTCCCCGCAATCCCGGCGCGTGGCTGGTGACAATCGCAAAACGGCGTGCGATCGACCGCATGCGTCGCGACCGGTCGCTCGCGACAAAAACGCAAGCGCTCGAGCGCGAGTTACCTGCACACGGAGCCGAACCCGATTTCGCAGCGACGTACGAAGAGATCGACGAAGATTTGCTGCGCTTGATGTTCGTCGCATGCCATCCGATCTTGTCGCGCGAAGCGCGCGTCGCGCTAATACTCAAGCTGCTCGGTGGGCTGACGACTGCGGAAATCGCACGCGCCTATCTCGTCGCCGAAGCCACGATCGCCCAACGCATCGTGCGCGCCAAGCGCACCCTCGCAGAGGCCAACGTGCCGTTCGAGGTACCGTCCGGCGGCGAACGGCGCCAACGTTTGGATTCGATTCTTGAGGCGCTGTATCTCATTTTTAACGAGGGATACTCCGCAACCGCGGGCGACGACGTACTTCGGCCCGAGCTCGTCGAGGATGCTCTGCGATTGGGTCGCGTGCTCGCGCAACTCATGCCGCACGAGTCCGAGGTGCACGGCCTAGCAGCACTGATGGAACTGCAAGCTTCGCGTATGCCGGCGCGTGTCGGTCGAGACGGATCGCCGGTGCTGCTCCTCGATCAGGATCGCAGCAGGTGGAACTATCTGCTCGTTCGCCGCGGCCTCGAGGCGCTCGCCAAGGCTGAATCGCTCGGGACGCTGGGGCCGTACGGCGTGCAAGCCGCCATCGCCGCGTGTCACGCGCGCGCGCCGACCGCCGACCGCACCGATTGGGAGCGTATCGCCGCGCTCTACGATGCCCTCGCGCAGCTGGCACCCTCTCCAGTCGTGGAGCTCAATCGCGGCGTTGCGATTGGCATGGCGTACGGGCCGGCCGCGGGGTTGGAAATCGTCGATGCCATCGCGTCGGAGCCCGCGCTGCAAAAGTACCATTTGCTCCCCAGCGTACGCGGCGATCTTCTTTTCAAACTCGGGCGCGTCGAGGACGCGCGTGCGGAATTCGAGCGCGCCGCGGGGCTCGCGCATAACTCACGGGACAAGAAGCTCTTGTTGGAACGTGCTGCAGCGTGCGAACTCCGCACGACATAAGAAGTATATCGCCGGGGATTAGGATCGAACAGGCTTCGCGCTTGTTTCGGAGGCGCTTTCTTCAACTCCAATAGACAGAACACGACGCGCCGTGCAACAGCATCCTCCGCACGAGCTAAGGTCCATCGCCACTTTACCACAGTACGGCGCAGGGCGGTCGGCGGACCCGCGCTCCGCCCCAGCGAACATTCCCAGTCGCTAACCCGCGCCTGGAGACATTGCATGAAGAGTTTTATCGGCCTCGGGCCTGCCGTCGGCGTGGCTGCGCTGTTTGCCGGCTGCGCCCTTCGACAGACTCAGGGCGACACTCAGCCGCCGGTCGTCATGCTGCAAGCATCTGCGGTCGCTGAAGTTAGATCCTGGACGGCCGCCGACGCGACCACGAAGGACTTGCTCTACACCGTCTATCCCACCGTCGTAAAACAAGGGACGATCGACTTATACTCATATCCCCAAGGCGTCCTTGAGGGTCAGATTAGTGGCCTCAATGGTCCGGGCGGCGATTGTAGCGACAAGAAGGGCAACGTCTACGTTACAGACGTCGAGCCGAGCGGAAATGAGGTCGTCGAATTCGCTCACGGCGGCACTCAGCCGATACGCACGCTGTCGGTGCCTAGCGGGAGAAATCCTTACTCGTGCGCTGTCGATCCGGCGACGGGCGATCTCGCCGTCACCAACTACGGGAACACGGCAGGTGACGGCGCAAGCCTCCTTATCTATCGTAGGGCAAAGGGCCAGCCGAGATCCTACACCGACCCGCAATTCCTAAACTACGCCTACTGCACGTACGACAACTCCGGCGATCTTTTTGTCGACGGGAAGTATCCTGGTGGATATGAGGTGCCAATATTCGGCGAAATTCCGCGCGGTGCCAAGTCGATCGAAACGATCAACCTGAATTATGAGATCGGGTGGATCAGCGGCTTGCAGTGGGATGGCAAGTACCTCGCGGTGGGGCAAGGCGTCAAACCCTACATCTTTCAGTTCCTTATTGCCGGAACGTCCGGAACGCGTGTCGGATCGACGCCGCTTAGTGATGCAACGTGGTTAGAACAGTTCGTATTGGCCGGTAAGCGAGTCGTCGCCGTGAACATATTCTTTCACGATCGCTATGAGTATGAGTATGACGTACTGCTTTATAATTATCCGCAGGGAGGAAATTCAACCGGAAAAATCGGGTACGATATCGGTGGCGGCGACATAAGCAGCGTCGCGCTCAGCCGCAAAAAGCGCAGTGTTCATTAGGCAAACGCACGGATCATCCTGGCCGCCTCTAACGTCTCGCTCTACGAGTGGTCGTATCCAGTTGGAGGAAATCCGCTGGGTCGATTCGCGCTATCGGCCGGCGGGACTCCACTCGCGTCCCCGCTTGTTCGAGTCACGTAAATTCGCATACGCGGAGAAGATAAGCTTCGATGTCTAGTTTCGTACTCCCGGTGTCACATTTTGTCACAGACGGGTCGGAATCGGCAGGGACGGTTCGGGAACCAGCGCCGCGGAAAGCCTGACGGAATAACACCTTTCGGTAACGGACGGGATCGGCTGGAATCCCCGGGCGTGGGTTCGACTCCCGGCCATCCCAAAAAGTTCTGTCTGAATTAAAGAATTTTGCTTGCTATTTGGGTCGCCAGTCTGCCGCGCGCAGGTGTGCCGGTGTTTGCTCTAGCCGTTGACGTTTCTCAAGCTGTTCGGCAAGCCACTGAAACCATTCGAGAAACATAGGCCAGCTTAAGGCAGTGCGAGTCCGGAGCGTCGTGGTCTTCAACCGCCTCCATGCGAGCAAGACAAAACCGCCGACCAAATCTTCAGCGATATCAAACGGAATAGTACCTCGATAGACTAACACACCGAGCATCTCAAAGCGAAAACCAAGCACGATCGCAGCCTTGTTGTATGGAGCGGTCGTTTGCCGAGGATCGGGCGAAACGGGCTCATCCCCTGCGCTAAAGATGGCGCGATAAGCCTCCAAAAACGCATCGTCTTGCAGCGAGCGCACGAGTTCGACGGCAGCGGCGTCGCGACGTTGCGTACGAGCCTGGCGAAGCTGGTCGAAACCAATTAGGGCCGTGCTGAAGATCACGACGCCCGTAAAGATCGTTCCGACCGCAGTTACGGCCTCCCAGCTCATCGCCATTACTTCGTTCTGCAGTTGCGAAGCGCCTCGGTCTAGGGTCGAGAAAAGGCACGCGACCGGCATCTCGCTGACGATATGAAGCTGACCATCGCACTAGCGTATTGCGCTGCATCTCAAGCGATTCTCGGCGTTTTCCGCGAGAAAAGCCCGCGGTGCGGTGGGTGGCCCTCGCATTGCCGCTGAGGCATGTTTTGTGTAACGTTTTGCACAACGTTATGCGCGCGCAAGCGAAGCGGCGTACTGCCGGTCTGCCTCGAGCCACTCGTCCTTGAGGTCGACGCGACGTACACCGGCGGGGTAGGTGCCCTTAGGACGCGCGGCGATCCAATCTTGCGCCAACACTGTGAGGTATTCGAACTTCTCCCAAAGCGCGTCACCTGCACTGCGCCGAAGTATTGCTGCATAGGGCGCGAGATGACCCCAGGTCTGGATAACGACACCGTCCCAAAGTTGCAACACCGGTTCTCTATCGACGAGACTCGTCTCGAGGAACACGCCCATACTCTCGTAAAAATTTCCGATTGCGTTGACCTTTGCGAGCAGCGCTCGCGTTTCATCGGTCCGCGCCGAACGCGTCGCAACCTGGTAACGGAACGCCGGATCTTGCAGCTTCGTCGATAATTCTCCTTGAACAAAGTGGATTGCCTCCAAAAACCCCGGAGATTCCGTCGTTTCGCGAAGTTCGTTGAGTGCGGCAATCTGATTGCTGCTTCGGGCGTGGCGGAGTTGCACGATGGCGGCGATGGCGGTTGCGGCGATCACGGCAAATGTCCCAAAGGTCGCAAGGGTATTGGCAAGCTCTAACGACATGAGAAGGGGCCCTCCGAAAACGGTGCTTTCCCGGGACCGTTCGATGGCGTGCAGTACGGTACTAGCCATCGCGCGCTAAGGTCGAAGGGTCATTTGTCACATTTTGTCACGGACAGGTCGGAAACGGTCGGAATCCGGTGGGATGGCTCGGGAAGAGCGCGACGGAAAAGTCTGACAGGATAACACTTTTCGGTAACGGTGGGGATCGGCTGGAATCCCCGGACGTGGGTTCGACTCCCGGCCATCCCAAAAATTGTCATCCTGACCGGAGGCGCGAAGCGCCGCAGTCGAAGGACGATTTTACAGGCTTCGCGTGAGTGACCGCCGGATGGTGACGGTGTTGGATTCGAAGTCTACGTCGGGCCCCGGTGTATACGACAAGGGCCACGGCCGCGAGGGTCCGGTGGCGGTATGTTCGCCTGCCGCTAACGTACGGGTGCTGCTGTCGATTTACTTCCAGCTGCCGCCGACCAAAACGATCAGCGGCAACTGGGCCCTCGAGCTGTGGCGTTATCCGCCTAACGCGTTGTCCGGACTGACCGCGATTGGCCACTCGCCAGCGTTGCCCGTGAGCTTGGTCGTGAACGCGGTGCCGTTGGGATAGGCAACGCTCTCAATGACGAACGGGATGCTGACCTCAGTGCTGACGTAGAGCTGCTTTTCGTTGGCGCTCAGCGACAGTGCGAACGGCGATCCATCGACGCTGATCTGCTTCGATGGGGTGGTTTGACCTGCCGGGAAGTATTCGACCGAGCTGCCGTAGAGTACGATGAGGTTTCCCGAGCGATCGACCTCTAAAGCGCCAGGATAAGGCGGAAGGCCGAGATCCTTGCCGCTGGTCGAACCCGGTGCAAACTCCTCAACGGCGGTGCCGGCTGCGTACAGGTTATCTTGCGCATCGGTCGCGAGGTATTCTGCAAAGTACGGTATCGTGAGCGACGGGGACGTCTGCCCCTTTGGATAGACGGTAATCGTGTCGTTGCCGACGTTGGCACAGTAGATGGTGCCGGCGGCGTCCACCGTGATGCCGGTTGGCGAGTTCACGCCGCTGCTGATCGTGATGAACGGCGAGGTCTGACCGCGCTTGTACGCCGTGATCGTGTTGTTGCCGATGTTGGTCGCATAGACGCTTCCCTGCTTGTCCACGAAGAGCCGCTCCGGATTGGACAAACCAGCGGTGATCTGGCCCTTCTCCTTGCCATTGACGCCCCTCGAAGCGAAAATGGTGATGGTGTTGCTGTCGTAATTGCCCCAGTAGATCAGGCCTTTGCGCCTTTTGTGCCTGCGATCGGGGGAAATCCAACCCCTCGACTGCGAGCGCGTGTTTTGCGAATGCGTGCCGCGGCCTTGCGCAAGCATCCGATTTTGCGCGACGCTTCGGCCGGCATCCGGGCCGCTGGCGGGAAAATTCGCGCTGGAAGGGCCGGAAGCCGAGCAGCCTGCGGCCAGCGCGCCAAGAAGGGTGATCGGCGCCCAGCGCCGGGCGAACGAGACGATCGAAAGCAAGAGTACCTCCTTAAGAAGCAACTGAGATCTTCTGGATGACCTGACAATTCGCCGGCTGGCGCACACATCCCCGTTGTCCTGGCGCCGGACGTCGACGCGCTACTACATCAGCAAGCAAACTTACCAACTCCAATGGTATTAGCGCCAGTTCGGTGGAGCGACGTGTCCTTGAAAAGAAGCGTGTCACGATCGCATGTCACCCTTTCCGCTCAGTGAGCTTGAAGAACATGCGATAACCGTCTTCGCTTCCGGCGCTAGCGGAAATGTCGCGCCCATTCGAATAATTGAGGGGAGGAGAACGAAGCGCCGGCGGCTCGACGCATGTTTATAAAGAGTTGCAGGATGCACCACACATCGAACCCAGGCGTGTACGGCTCCGCTCGCGGGCTCATCGGTGGCTTTGGCGGCTCCTCGATGGAGCGGCGCCCCGCGACCGCTAGGAAATCGCCAGCATAAATGACACGATCGCATGGTTGTTGCGATCGGCGGTCCAAAACCGCTCGCCGTCGTAGGCGACGCTACGCGGTTTAAACGGAAACGATTGCAGCGTTTCGATCGATGACGCGGCGGCATCGACGCCGAGCCGCTGGAACTGACCGTCCTCCCAATCTTCGTCAACAGTCGCCAAATAGAACGCACGGTCAACGATCGTCATGCCGACAGGGCGCCTTTCGAGCTGCACTTCGCGCACAGGCGCACCGCCCTCGTTGAGTTCGATCAGCTTCTTATCCCAAGCTTGTGAGAGATACAGCGTTCCGCTTGCATATGCAAGAAACGATCCGGAAAAATCCGGACACGGGAAGCACGCGGTGAATCCCGCTTCGGGCGTAAACGAATAAACGTACCGCCGGTCGCTTTCTAGGTTGGGCTCGTCGATCGCTGGAGCAAGGATCACCCGAAGGTCCGAGCCAGTGTAGGTCACACCTAACGATTCATGCGGCGGAACGAATTCACGTCGGATGTTCCACGTTTTCGGATCGAGCGCATATAATCGACCGTTCGCGGCGCTCGTCAGCCACATCGACTCACCGTCCCAGGCCAGACCCTGCGGGCCTTGCAGCGGCGAGGGGTAGCGGACGAGGCCGCTCATGCCGTTCCACTTCCGTGCATCCTGCGCTTCCTCACGATCTATTCGCTCGCGCCTCATCACCGTTCCCGCGCTTCGAACGCATAACGTTCCCTTATCGTTTATCGTTTCAGCCGCTTCCGAGGGCGGCCGGAATCCCATGTGCGCATCACACGGGGCGCCCTCCTCGGGATGACGTGCTCGCGGTTCTCTACGACTTAGTGCACGTAGCTTTGGCCGTGACCTTCCATGCTCCGCCGACCTTCGCTTCGCTGAGATCGACTTGCTTGGTCATGGAAAGCATGGTGAACGTGTCGCGAATCGGGGTCATCGTGCCGTCCGTGTCGTAGAACGTCCCAATCCAATGGATTGTTTTTCCGGTTTCCTGCGTCGTCTCTGTTCCGTACTTTCCGCCGGAATCTGCGAATGGCCCGTACCACGTCTTCGTTTTTGCAAGATACGCGTCGTAGCTGGTAACGTCGCCGTTCGGACTCGCAGTCCTAATCATGATGTTGCCGTCTTTGAGCTTAGTCGCCGTAATGGTAGTCGTTGACAACGCGCCCAGTTCCGAGGGGTGCATTGGGTTCGTACAGGACCACGTACCGACCATGTAATCATATCCATGCGGACCCGCACCGACCGCCGGCACAGACATCGGTGTGTCACCCAGCGCCGGTCCGACAAGACTAGGCGCGAGCACAGCGGCGCAAACAGCAAGCGCAACAATGAGCCGTTTCATAAGAGTTACCTCAGTGGCTAGCAAAGTAAACAATTGAGCCCTTGGCGAAAACGCAGAAGATCCCTGGCCGGACGAGCCATGGCAAATCCGCGACTCTTGTCTGCTGCGTGCGAACTAACCGCCGTCATCCCGCACCGACGTTGCGTCGGGTGCCGAAAAGCCTCGCTGGAATGAGACGCGGCTGATTTAGAACCGCCGCCGCTGGGGTGTTTCCACCCTCGTGTTGCAGCGCCATCGGCTGGGGTGCCAAGCCGGACGATCAAGGGTGGAAAAACCAATGCCTCGTCGAACCGCTACATCGTGTAAAGAGTTCGGGATAAGATGAAACGAATCTTCGCCGGCGCGATTTTCATCGCATGCGTCCTCTTGGTTGGATGCTCGCGTTCGTTAGCGCCTCCTTCGATGCCGGCTTCCGTAGCGAATAGTGCTACTGCACCGAATTTTCGCGTGCTCTACGACTTTAGAGGGCACCGGGATGGCGCGCTTCCTTTTGGGAGTCTGATTGACGTCAACGGGGTTCTGTATGGAACCACGGGTTCCGGCGGGAAACAAAACGGCGGAACCGTTTTTGCCATCGAACCCTCCGGTAAGGAACGGGTGGTCTGGTCCCCCGGCAACGGGGTCGGACCAAGCAACTTGACTACACTGCACCGCACGCTCTACGGGACCACGAGGTCTACGGTTTTCAGCCTGTCCGTAACCGGCGTTGAGCGCACGCTCTACAACTTTGGTAAGGACGTAAATCCGAGTTCACTCTTGATCTCAGCCAACCGCACTTTTCACGGCACGACCTTTCAGTATGGCCGTGATCGCCCCTCGTCCGGGTCCATCTTCAGGATCCATTCGGGCGTGGAGCGCGTGCTCTACACGTTCCGAGGTGACTCCAAAGGCGCATACCCCATCAGCTTGCTCTACCTCAACGCCACGTTCTACGGCATTACGTATGAAGGCGGAGTGAACGATGACGGAACCGTTTTCGCGCTCAGTCCGACCGGTGCGCTACGCGTCGTGCACAGCTTTGGTGGGGGAAACGACGGTTCGGGTCCGGGTGGCGGGTTGATTGCTATCGACGGAGTGCTCTACGGCACCACGGAAGGGGGAGGCAGTGGTCATCACTGTTCGTTTCCAACCGGTCCGCCCAGTTCAATAGGGTGCGGGACGATCTACAGCGTGACGCCATCGGGCAAAGAGCACGTGCTCTACAATTTTCAAGGCGGCGCCGACTCCGCGTTCCCGCGCGGCAACTTGATTGACGTTGCGGGAACGCTCTATGGAACCGCAGCCGGTGACCCTGCCGACACCTTCTATCAGGTAGGGGGGAGTGTTTTCAGTATAACCCCCGCTGGGATGTTCCGCGTCCTTCACACCTTCAGCTTCCGCAGCAACAAAGACGGAGCAAATCCCGTAGCGGGTTTAACCGAGTTGAATGGAACGTTGTATGGCACAACGCACGACGGCGGTAAGTACGACCGAGGAATCGTTTTTCGACTGCAACCGTAACGTGGGACGTATCTTTTCAGGGCTGGCTTCGACCCCAACTGATAGGGAACTGTGCGATGGAAAAGCGCTTACGAAAAGTTCGTATAGCTTTTAAGACTTAGGTGCCGTTCGTGGTTAACCCGCGGAACTGCAATAGCGGCCCCACATCCGGATCCTTGCCGTAAAATGCGCGGAACATCGGTCCGTAGTCCGCGGAGTCGCCGCGTGAGAGAATCATATCGCGAAAGCGTTGTCCGTTTGCGCGCGTGAGACCGCCGTGGTCGAGAAACCACTGATACGCGTCGTCATCGAGCATCTCGCTCCACGTGTATGCATAGTAGCCGGCAGCGTACCCGCTTGCCCAAATGTGCGCGAAGTAGGTTGAACGATAGCGCGGCGGGACGTCGGGGAAATCCGTGCCCGATGCGTGCAGCGCGTGGGCTTCAAACGCGTCGACGTCCTGCAGCGGTGCGCTTGACGGCAACGAATGCCACGCTAGGTCAAGCTCGTCGGCCGCCAAACTCTCGCCCAAAGCATAGCCTTCGTTAAACGTCGCGGCGTTCTCCATCTTGCTTATCAGTTCTTGAGGCATCGCTTCATGCGTTTCGTAGTTGAAGGCGTAGTGCTTGAGCACGGACGGATAAAGAGCCCAATGCTCGTTGAACTGCGACGGAAACTCTACAAAGTCGGGCGGGCGCGCGGTGCCGGAGAGCGACGGGTATTTTTCGTCGGCGAAAAACGCATTGAGTGCGTGGCCGAACTCGTGAAACATGCCCCTTACGCTGTCGATCGTTAGCAGCGTCGGCTGACCTGGCGGCCCTTTCGGAATGTTTTCGACGTTGTAGACGACCGGCTTTGTTCCCAGCAGCGCGGAGTAATCCGTAAACGAGTTCATCCACGCGCCACCCTGCTTGTTGTCCCGTTTGAAGAAATCGAAGTACATAAGCGCGAGGGGCGCTTCGTTTTTATCAAACACTTCGAAAACGCGCACGTCGGGCTGCCAGACCGGAATGTCGTGGCGCTCTTTGAACGTGATGCCGTAGAGCTGATTTGCGGTATAAAAGAGGCCGTTCTGCAGGACGTTGTTCAGTTCGAAGTACGGCCTAATCTCGTTGTCGTCGACGTTGTACTTCGCCCTGCGAACCTGTTGCGCGTAGTAGTTCCAATCGTAGGGCTGCAGCTGAAAATGTTGACCGCCCTCGTCAATCTGTGCTTGAATCTCGGCGGCTTCTTGTGCCGCCTTAGCACGGGTGGGGCCGATAAGCCCCTGTAGGAAGTTTTGCACGGCCGTAGGCGTCTGCGCCATTTCTTGCGTTAGCTGGTACGCTGCGAAGTCAGGATAGCCGAGCACTTGTGCTTTCTCCGCACGAAGTTTGGCCATCTGCGCAATCGTCGAACGGGTATCGTTGTCGTCGTTCTTCTCGGTGCGCGTCCAGGAGTTCTCGAAAAGTTCCTTTCGCGTGGCGCGGTCCGTTAGCAGTGTTAGTCCGGGTTGTTGCGTCGTATTCTGCAGCGGTATCAGATAGCCGCCGGGATCACGCTTGGCTATTGCCGTCTGCTCGGCGGCGGCAATAGCACTATCGCTGAGGCCCGCGAGTTGGCGCTTGTCTCTTACGACCAGCGAACCCGCAGCCGTGCCGTTAAGCAGCTTGCGTTCGAAGGTGGCTTGCAGCGTGGCCAGTTGTTGGTTGATCTGCCTCAACTGTGTCTGCTTTGCCTGCGAAAGATCCGCACCCGCATGGAGGAAGCGCCGGTAGTACGTTGTGACGAGGTGACGCGACTCGGGATCGAGCTTGAGGCGATCCACGCTCTGGTAAATCGCCTGCACACGCGCGAAGAGTCTCGGATTGAGGTAAATCGCGTCCTGATGCGCGGCAAGCTCCGGCGCGATGATTTGCCGTACGTGCAGCAGCTGCGGATTGCTGTTCGTAGCGACCTCAACGTCGAACGCGCCCATCGCGCGGGCCAGTAGCTGTCCAGACCTCTCCATCGCGACGAGGGTATTATCGACCGTCGGTGCGGCCGGATCGTTCGCGATAGCGCGTATCTCTTTGAGCTGCTGCGTCATCCCCGCTTCGATTGCCGGTTGGTAGTCGCTATCGCTGATGCGATCGAACGGCAGTGCGCCGAAGGGTAACGTGCTCGCCTGCATCAGGAGATTTTCGGGCGCGCTCGTCGCGGAGCCGGCCGTCAACGCGGCAAGCGTGATAGCTGCGGGGATTGCGAGATGACGCATGCGCCCGCGGGTTCCCCGCCCAGCTAGAGCTAACCATTTTAACGCTTCCTTGGACGGCCTCGGCCTCGTGTCACATTTTGTCACGTACAGATCGGAAACGGACGGGATCGGCTTCACCCGGACGCGAGCGCTCGCCGATGCGCTCAAGCAGTTCAGGCGCGGGTAGGCGCGCGGCGCCTCCTCCAGGCTGGTTAGCCTGCGATCTCGTCGAGCGCTGCTGGCCAGCTAAGCGGCCAATCCGTAGACCTTGAGCTTAGCTCCGAACGTTCTTGGCTGCCGATTCGTTCATGGAGCGTGGAGCAAGGTAAGTGATGGCTTTCGATTTCAGTCGCCGCGTGGTTGGCATTTGCGCAGCGATGACGGTGCTTTCGGGTTGCGGTGGATCGCAGTCGCTGATCGGCACGCCCGGCGCGGCACAGCCAAGCGTGCGGCAATCGTTACCGTTTCCCGCTGTGTCACGCGCCGCGGTCGCCAGACTTCTCGCGCACAGGCTTTCCTCAAACGGCGACCTGGTATATTTGACTACCGCTCGCGCTGTTATTATTGCGTCGTACCCTCAGGGCCAGATAGTTGGCTCAATCCCGTGGTACTCCCAAAGCAGCTACATTTGTTCTGATCCCAACGATGGAAATGTCTTCATTCCAGAGGGTGATACGATTTACGAGTACGCGCACGGCGGAACGTCTCCAATTGCGACCCTAAGCGGCCTGGCCGGTTACAGTGTTGCAGGCTGCTCCGTCGATCCGACCACCGGAAATCTGGCCGTAGCGACGACGTTGATCAACGGGTCGACAGAGAAGGGGGCCGTTCTTGTCTATCCGGGAGCAAAGGGCACTCCGACATCATACACTGACGAGAAGCTACACTTGTTCGACTATCCAGCCTATGACGATGCGGGGAATTTATTCGTGACTTCCGATACGAGGGCGGGCGGATTTCGCATAGCGGAGCTACCTGTGGGGAAAGGTCAGTTTAGGCACATCACACTCCCTGGTGACTTTATATTCCTAGACAAGATTCAATGGTACGGAGGCTACCTCACCTATGAACGGGACAACGTTTCAGGCGGCGGAAGCGCCATTGAACAGGTTCAGATCAGCGGTAAGACTGGGACCGTGGTAAATTCGGTCCCGCTCCTGCGGGGCGCCAACAGGTATTTCTGGATTCGAGACGGGTCGGTAATCGGTCAGTACGGCATTGTAAAAGCACGTGGCAACCGAGCGATTGCGGCATGGCCCTACCCCTCTGGCGGCCACCCCTCGACCCACTTCTACGGCGTGACCAAAGGACAGGAAGACTATCCCTGGGACTTAACCGTCAGCATCAGCCCAAGCCGATAAGCGATTCGCATTGGGAGACAGCCCCGAATATCAATTTTTTCCGAACGCGCGTTGCAAAATGCACGACGGGCGAGCCTGGCCTGTACGTGTGGCGTGAACATGCGGACCGCTGTGCCGCGTCTAGCGTTCGTTGCCGGCTTGATTTGGGCGATCGTCGCCGGCGGCGGAGGCTTGTTGTTGCTCGTCCGGGTCGGGCCCTGGCCGCTGACAAACGGATGGTTCGCTCTCCTTTCCGGAGTCAGCGCATGCCCGGCGACGGCGTGGCTTTTCAAACGCTTTGATGTCGATTTATCGGGACGCGCCCAACTGATCGCAGCTGCGACGTTTTTCGCGGCGGGTCGCATAGCGCTGTTGCTGGTACACCGGTAGTTAAGAGGAGAGGCTTTACACGTTCGGTAAGCGACTTGCATGGTCGTGTTTGCCACTAGCCTTTTTGGCGTTATCGTAGCCGTCGTTACGGCATTCGGAAACCTGCAGTATCGCGCTATCGGGCCGGCCATCGCCGGCGGGAGGGCCACGGCAGTCGCCGGTAGCGATTCCGATCCACTGTTGTATTACGCTGGTGGAGCCGGCGGCGGCGTCTTCAAGAGCGTCGATGGCGGCGCTTCGTGGAGGCCGGTCTTCGATCGTGAAAAGGTGGCGCCGATCGGAGCGATCGCGATCTCGCCTCGCGATGACGAGGACGTTTGGGTTGGCACGGGCGAGTCGAATCCGCGCAACGACGTCGAATCCGGCGACGGCATCTGGCATTCGACCGACGGCGGCAAGACGTGGCGCTTCGCGGGGTTGACCGGCGCCGGGCAGATTTCGAAGATTTCCATCGATCCGCGTGATGCACGCACCGTCGTCGTCGGCGTGCTCGGACGCGTCTTTGCCGACAGCACTGCGCGCGGGGCTTACATTACGCACGACGGCGGCGCGCACTGGTCTCGCACGCTCTACGTCGGACCTTCCAGCGGCGTTTCCGACATCGTTCGCGATCCCGACAAATCGTCGACACTCTTTGCCGGCGTGTACCAATTCCGGCGCGAGCCGTGGATGATGACCAGCGGCGGTTCGGACGGTGGAATCTACCGCTCCGACGACGGAGGTGCGACCTGGCATAAGCTCAGCGGTCGCGGCTTACCGGCGGCTCCGACCGGGCGCATTGGATTGGCGGCCGCCGGCGGTGGGCGACTTTATGCGATCGTCCAGTCGCGCGCAGGCGAATTATGGCGATCCGACGATGACGGCGAGACCTGGAGAAAAATGCCGCACAGCCCCTACGTCGGCGATCGCTCGTTTTACTTCAGTCGAATCTTCGTCGATCCGCACGATCGCAACAAGCTGATCGATGTTGGTCTGATTCTTTCGCGAAGTGACGACAGCGGCCGAACCTTCCACGCGATAGCGACCAATGCGGGATGGGATTACCATCAGGCCTGGTGGTCGCGCGACGGCCGGCGCGTGGTCGTGGCCAGCGACGAAGGCGTAGTTATGTCAGGCGACGGCAGTGCGAATTGGTGGCAGCCGTACGACTTGCCGTTCGCGCAACCGTACCACATCGGACTCGGCGCCACCGCACCGAACTACCGCGTCTGCATCGGTCTGCAAGACGACAACACTTGGTGTGGATGGTCGGCCGTCGATAACGGTATCGGAATCCTCAATCGCGATTGGATGACGGTGGGTCCTGGAGACGGCATGTGGGCATTACTCGACCCGAGAGACGGTCACCTAATTTGGAGCACGTCGACCAACAGCGATACCGGCCAAGTTTTCTTGTTCGACGAGCGGACGCAGCAAGTCGCAGAGGTTTCGCCGTACGCACGTTCCAATTCGGGGCCCCCGTACGCGCTGCGATATCGCTTTAATTGGGATTCGCCTCTTGCGTTCACCGCGTCGGAACAGCCCCAGGTACTGGTCGGCGGAAACGTCGTTTTCGAAAGTGCGGATCGCGGTCAAACGTGGAGAGTTATTAGCCCGGATTTAACGCGCGACGAGAAGTCGCACCAACAGAACTCGGGAGGGCCGATCGACCTCGATCTCTCCGGTGCCGAGACGTCGGATACGATTCTCGATATCGAAACGACGAGGCTCGATCCGGCTACGATTTGGGTCGGAACGGATGACGGTCTGGTGCAGCTAACGCGCGACGGCGGAACGCACTGGAGGGACGTCACGCCGCCGGGTACCGAGCAGTGGGGAAGGTTTTCTGCGGTCACGCCCGGTCACTTCGCCGCGGGAACGGCATATGCGGCGTACGACCGGCACATGGTCGGCGACGAGCACCCCTACGCGTTTGCGACGGACGACTACGGCGCGACGTGGCATTCGATCTCGGGCGATCTGCCGAGCGACGTTTTCTTGCGCGTCGTGCGCGAAGATACTAAGGATCGCAATCTGCTCTACGCAGGTTCGCAACGCGGCGTCTGGGTCTCGTTCGACCGGGGCGCGCACTGGCAATCGCTGCGGCTCAACATGCCGGCCACCGCGATCTACGATATCGAGATACAACCCCAGACCGACGACTTGACCGTGGCAGCACATGGTCGCGGCGTTTGGATTCTCGACGACCTCCGTCCGCTACGCGACCTCGCGCGCGCCCGAGCGTCGGGCGTCGCGCTCTTTGCACCTCGCGACGCCTATCGAATGTTCCAGTTTTCGCCCGTCAATAATTTTCCGTGCTGTGCGCCGACGACCACGGCAACGAGCGGACAAACGCTTCCTGACAACGTTTTCGTCGGAAAGAATCCCGAATATCCCGCATCGATCAGCTACTACTTACCTCAACAAGCGGCGCGCCGTCCATCGATCGAGATCGTCGACACGCAAGGCCATGCGATCCGTCGCCTTGGCGATCTGCCGAACCTCGCGGGTATCAATCGCACCGGGTGGGATCTCGCCGAAGATGGTCCCGTCAAATGGAACGGAACGTTCACGGAAAACCAAGGTCCGGACACGGGGCCGGAGGCGCTTCCCGGGACGTACACCGTACGATTGCACGTCGACGGGCGCAGCTACGAACAGCCGCTGATCGTCCTGCCGGACCCCCGCGACGGCGAGAGCACCGATCGCTACGCCAAACGTCACGCGTTGTTGAGCGAGCTCTACGCCGAGTACGGCGTAATCGATACGTGGCTCAACGCCATCGACACGAAGCTCAAGAATGCGACGCCGGCCCAGGCTGCGGCGCTGCGGGCATTTGCGCGCGAACTCGCGTCGTCGCCGCGCAACGTCGAGGATTTGGCGGGCGCACAGGCTCTGCGCGATAGAATCGGCGACATGCTCGCTCGCATGAGCAATTCGTTTCAAGCGCCGACGGCACCCCAGCTCGATGAAGCGGCCGACATTAAAGAGGCGTTCGAAAAGTTGTCGGCGAGGCGAGTCGCCCTCGGGTTGCCATGACGATCGAACTAGTGCCCCGGAATGCGCTCGACCTTCGGGAGCTTGAGCACGACGAAGTCGGCGATGGTCAAGGTCGAGAGGCACCTAAGGCGACCTGACCACGGGTTTCCGCCGGTCGTATTATTCGCGAAGTAAAGCGCATCTTGACCTCCGGTGTCGGCCGCGAACGCGCCGAAGTTCTTCAAAGCCGTTACGACCATTTGCGCCTCTTGCGTGCACCGAGTTGGATTGACGTTCGCGTTCAATCGGATTCGCGCACCGTAGGGGAGCTGATACGTGGCGGTGCCGCTGTAGGGTAGTTGATCGGTAGCGCTTGCTGGGTAGACGAATGCGTACTGCGCGAGGCTATGAGCGACCGCAGCCCAATTCAAAGCGTGGCAGATGCAGCCGCTTGCGATGTCCTCAGGCTGCACCATCCCGGCAAAGAGCGAAAGGCCGCTCGCCATCGCCGACGGTTTTCCGGCCGGGAGCCGCATCCACTTTGACATATCCCAATTCGCGCCGCTGTAGGCGCTCAGGACACCGGCGAAGTATTTCGTTCTGTAACTTTCGTAGAGGTGGCAGCTGGAGGTCTGTACGACCATCGCATGCGCGTCACTCAGCGGCTTAATCCAATAGCCGAGTTGCCAAGGATAGGGCGCCGGGAATTCGTGATAGTGTACCTCCGGCACGACGGCGAGCAGCGGCGTGGCCGACGTTGCCAGATTGACTTGCTGGTTTCCCGTTGATGCAACGAACGTCCCTTTGTCGACTTGCTGCACGCTCGCAATGTACGCCGCGCTGTTCGGATCGGGCGGGCCATTCGTGACGACCTGACCGTAGACGTTCGGGAACACGGGGCAGCCGTGATAAGCGTCAACGATGTTATTAACTGGTTCCGCCGCGCCGAGGTCGCTCCAACCCCCGACGACGCGCACGGCGACGTAAATGCAGCACCCTGCGAGCGCCGCGATCGCGACCCACTTTAAAGCGTTTGAGAGCCAACGTCTTCGTTGCACGGCGTAACCCAATTCTCCATTCTTTTTCGAAGAGGAATCAATGGTCAGACGCACTTGGGAGCGTGAGCCGTTGGTCACCTGTAAACGGTCCAGCCCTTTCTTGGGCTCTACGCGTTCTAGCAGGCGACGTGTACCCTACTTTCGCGCCTGAGAATTCCGTTAGGGCGAGTTTGCGCGGTTTCGGTGAGGGTAGAGATACTCGGAGATATGTCTTTTGGCCGCGAGTGCCGGGCCGAAAGTTTTGCCCGAATGGATCTCAAGAGGGACAGAATGCTAATCAAGAAATCGCTCTCCGCTACGGTCGCCTGCATCCTTATCGCCGCAGTTCCGGCCGCCGCGTCGGCGCAAGTCAGCCTTGGCGTGGCATTCGGGGCCGGCGGGGGCGTTGGCGTCGGCGTTGCCGTTGGGTACGCTCCGCCGCCGTTGCCCGTCTACTCGCAGCCGCCGGCGCCATATCCCAACTATCAATGGGCTCCGGGATATTGGGGCTGGGGAACGACCGGCTACTATTGGGTCCCGGGTTACTGGGCGCCCCCGCCGGCGGTCGGCCTCTATTGGACGCCCGGCTACTGGGGATATTACAACGGCGCGTATGTTTGGGACCCGGGATACTGGGGTCCGACCGTTGGCTTTTACGGCGGGATCAACTATGGTTTCGGCTACTTCGGCGTCGGCTTCGTTGGCGGGTTCTGGTCCGGCGGAGTCTTCAACTACAACACCGCCGTCATGAACGTCAACCGAACCATTATCCACAACACGTTCAATCGGACCGTGTTCCATGGAACCGTCAATGGCTCGCGTCCTAGCTTCAACGGCGGCCGTGGTGGGGTCCGCGCAAGACCGACGGCGGCGCAACTCGCCGCGCGCGGGCACGGCGTACCTGCAACGGCGGTGCAGCGAACTCACGCGCGAGTGGCGGCACGCGACCACGTGCTGCTCGCCTCGGCGAACCACGGCCGGCCGCAAATAGCAGCCGTGCAGAGACCGTTTAGCGCTACGAATCGACCGTCAAACGCGCACGGCAGGGTAAGCGCCGTTGCATCAAATCACAACGCGACAACGACCGCAAGCCATCACACCGGATCGACAACCGCGTCGCATCTCAACGCACCGACGACCGCAAGCCATCACGGCCAAATGTCCTCGGGCGCTGTGCATAGCGCGCACTCGTCGGGTCACGCTGCTGCGTACAGCGGTCATTCCGCCGCCGGCGGCGGTGGTGGTTACCATGGTGGTACGTTCGGCGGCCATCCCAGCGGCGGTGGTATGAGCGGCAGCCGTCCCAGCGGCGGCGGTGGCGGCGGACGTAGACCGCCGGAAATGTAGACGGAGCCGGGGCGTCACATTGCTTCTTTGACGCCCCTTCGAATTAGCAGCCAATTCGCCGGATAGGATGTCAAGAAACCGAGCACCATCCCGAGCTGCATCATAAACCAGAACGCCGGCTGATTCGGCATCAGCGGCGGATGAAAAAGAACGAAGAAGCTCAGGCTCATCCAGCCAAACAAGCCGATTTCAAAAGCTGTAAGTGAAAACGTGTCGGCTTTTACGGCCGCCCGCAGCCCGGGTAGAAGTGAGAGATGACGCATCGGCACGATCGCGAAGAACTGGAATGCAATGCCGAACGCATACGCTAGTACGTAGTCGCCCGCGAACTCGGCTGCCAGAGTTGAGCCGAGGATCGTAAAGCCGGTAAAAGAAAATCGCGAACTCTGCGATGACGTCGCCGAGGACGCACCGGCGCCACAGTGAGTGGCGCTGACGGCCACGCTGCTATAGAAGGGCTTCTCGGCCATCCGGCCCTGGTTACGCTTTATCGCCTCTTGCGACGCGGGCCGGCCGAGCCGCGCGTACATCCAAAGCGCCAGCGGTCCGCCGTAGAGGGCCGTGATCGGCCATACCCAGTTCATGATGGGCATCTCTTGCGGATAGCGTACAAGGTCGATGAGGACGATTGCGGAGCAGACCGCGGCTACGCTCAGCGATACGATGGAGAGTACGTTCAACCAGGCCGGAATCATTGGCTCTACCGGCACCTCAAGATTCGGCGTGCCGGCAGCCGACGCTTCGTCCGCTGCCGGAATCGTAGAGGGTTATAGCGCGCGATCCCACGCATAACCTATTCATGTTCGAGTCGCTGACCGAAAGACCCGACCCGATCCTTTACTTCGTCGCCGTCTTTCCGCTTTCACTCATCGCGTTGGCGCTCGGCTATTTATATTCGCTGCGATATAGCAGAGCCGACGACGACAAAGCGGGCTGGGCATTCGGTTTGGGGCAGGCGGCTATTTTTGGATTGATCGCACTCATTCTTGGATTCTCGTTCTCGTTTGCAGCAGGGCGATTCGAAGCTCGGCGGTCGCTCGTCGTCAGCGAAGCAGGCGCTATTTGGGCCGCATACTTGCGAGCCGGCTTCCTCCCTTCCGAAAAGGCGGCTCGATTCCGGACAGTCCTCATTGATTACACGGCGACGCGGTTGCAAACCTACGCACAGGTCCATGACGTGCGCGCCGAACGGCGCTCGCTGGAGAACGGAAGAATCTTGCAGGGCAAACTTTGGGGAATTGCCTCGCGTTCGGCGCGTCGAGATCCGTATTACATGGACCTTTCGCGATCGGTGATCGACACGATCGCCGTCGCCGACCAGCAGGAGGCGGCGCTCAACAACCACGTGCCGCGAGCCATCATCGGGATCATCCTGCTCTGCACGCTGGTCGGCGCTTTCCTCTTAGGATTGACATTCGGGCGCGCAAAGGCGCCAAACGCCCTGCTCTCGGCCCTTTTTTGCCTGCTCTTTGCAGCGACGGTTTTTACGATCATCGACCTTGACCACCCGCAAGGTGGCTTCATTGGCGTGGACGTTGCGCCGCTGCAATGGATCCTCGACGATATGACCAAAGCTCCCGAATCGAAGCTCATGAGGGCTCCTGTCACGAGTGAGGCAGGGCCGAGCTACGGCAGCTCGTCTTCGCCTAACCCAAAATAGTGCCCGAGCTCGTGGATCACGGTTTTTCGCACTTCTTCCACTGCCTCGTGCCGGCTCTCCGTGACGCGGCCGATCGGACCGCGGAATACGGCGATCTCGTCCGGCAGTAGCGGCATGTCGTGCGTCCGGTCGGTGAGTGCGACGCCGCGGTAGATGCCGAGGAGCTCGGAATCGTCGTCAACGTCGCCTTCGGCACTCGCGAGGTCCTCCGCGCTCGGTTCGTCCTCCACCGTGACGGCGACGTTCTCAACAAGGTCGGCGAACCGTCTGGGCAGCGATTCGAGCGCCTCTTCGACCACGCGCTCGAATTCGGCACGCGTCAGGCGCTCACCGGTCATTTCGGAGCGGTTCCAATGACCAGCGAACCAAACCCTTTCGTCAGCGGGTTTTAGGCGGTTGGAACGCAGGCGTGGGGGGAGAACGGCGAAACACTTATTGAGTTCTACCTGCTAGGACCGTAGCCCAAATGGGAGCTTGATATGAGCGACGACGCAACGTCGAAGATCGCCGGCCTGTTGCATCAGGTTGGTGAAGTCCACCACGTCGTTTTCGCCGACACGGACGGCAACGACGACGACTGGGCGACTTTTTACTCGGACTGGCTGCTGACGCACTCCGAGCTTCCGCGCTTGCTCGCGCGGCGTCCGGTGCGCAGTCATCTCACGCGTTCGTTGGTCGAACTCGACGAAGCGTATGCGGCTGCCGGTCCGTCGGAGCCTTGGCCGGCGTGGTACGCCGCGCGTCTAGCGGAGCGATTCGGCTGAAGTCTTCGATCGCGCTCGCCGCATTCGTCGTCACGGTCGCCGGCTGCGTGTCGATCCATCCGCAGCCGCCGCTCGGGCTCACTGCAAGCGGCGGGAACGCGAGCTTGCGCGTGGGCTCGGTCTCGCTCCATCACTGTTTCGGCGGCGACTACTACTGCGGTACGGTTCGCGTACCGCTCGATCCCGCCGGCCAAGTCTCCGGCAGCATTGACATCGCCATCGCGTGGCTGCCGCACTCAGACCGCTCGGCGCGATCCGAAGGTACGATCGTCGCCGTCGAAGGCGGTCCCGGTTACGGATCGATCGGAAGCCGTTCGCTCTACCGTCCGCTCTATGCGCCGTTGTTGACGTCGCGTGACATGCTGCTCGTGGATAACCGCGGAACCGGGCTTTCCGGCGCGATAGTCTGCCGGCCCTTGCAAGGGCGCCATCTTATGGAGCTGACGTACGTGACCCGTTGCGGTCACGAGCTCGGCCGCGCGTCGGACCTCTACGGAACGGCGATCGCCGCCGATGACATGGCCACGATTCTCACCGCGCTGCAGATCCGTAAGGTCGACATGTACGGTGATTCGTACGGGTCGTTCTTCGTGCAAGCCTTTGCGGGGCGTCATCCCGACCGCGTGCGATCGCTCGTTCTCGATGGTGCTTACCAAGTGACGGGCGGCAGTCCGTGGTATCCGAGTACGGCGCGGACGTTGCGCCGTGCGTTCGACATCGCATGCGAACGTTCGCCGGTCTGTTCGAACTTGCACGGGTCGTCGCTCGATCGCATCGAACGTCTGCTGGCGAAGCTTCGTGCCGATCGCGCGAAGATCTCCCCAACGCAGGTCGCGTTCGTAATGGACTCGGCTGGGCTCGAGCCGTTGGCGTTTCGCGAGCTCGACGCAGCTGCGCGCGCGTACGTTGACGCAAACGACCCGGTCCCGCTGGAGCGTCTGGTCGACGAGACGTACGCAGAAGAAGAGGGTGCCGGTGGTCCGGCACGGTCCTACAGCCAGGGCCTCTTCGTCGCGGCGAGCTGCTCCGATAATCCGCAAGCATACGACATGCGCCTCCAACCCCCCGAGCGTATTGCCGACTGGCGGCACGAGCTCGATCTCAAGCGTGAGAACGATCCGACGCTCTACGCACCGTTCTCGTTGGAAGAGTTTCTGCACATGCCGATCGACTACGCGTACGTACCGCTCTGCACGACCTGGCCGGTCGCCTCGCCGAAACATCCCGCTGGCCAGCCGGTGCCGCCCGGCACGCGCTTTCCTGACGTCCCGGTGCTGGTGCTAAACGGCGATCTCGACACGACTACGACGCCGAAAGAAGGGGAACGAGCGGCTCGACTCTTTTCCGACGCGACGCACGTGATCGTGGCGAACTCCGTACACGTCACCGCGCTCGACGACTTCTACGGCTGCGCGTCCGGCATCGTACGCCGGTTCACGCTCACGAAAAAGGTCGACGCGCGGTGCGCCGGGCGCGTTCCCGCACTCCATCTCGTCCCGGCATTCTCACGTACGATCGACGAGGTCGAAGCCGCAAGTCCGCTTCCCGGAAACGAGGCGCCGGTCAAGCAGCGCCGAGCAGCGGCGGCTGCGGTTCTCGCTGCAGCCGACGTTTTGGCGCGTTCGTACGAATTCGGCTTGAGTGCGGGTTCGGGTTTACGCGGTGGATCGTATACGGCAACGCCGCGAAATGCGAGCGACGGCGCGACGCTCTCCGGGATCCGCTGGACAAATGATTTGGCGGTTTCCGGCGCTGCGCAGTTCGATGCGCGTGGCGCAAGCGCGAAAGCCAATCTCGAGCTTGCAGGCGCATCTACCGGAAGCCTCGACGTCACGTGGCCGACCACCGGCAGCAGTGCTCAGGCCAAGCTCGACGGCACTATTGACGGTTACGCACTGCACGCAACGATGCCCGCGCCGTGACCTGCAGGGCGAGGCCCTCACCGGAGTTAAACTCCGCTGGTACCTTCCGGTCCCCCAAAACAAGGAGTATTCATGAAGGCACTTTTGAAACTCGCGGTGCCGCTTTTGGCGACACTCGCATTTGCGGCATGTAACGCTGGCGGCTCTTCGAGCCTGCCGGGCGCCGATCAGCAGTCGGCCGAGGGGGCTGGCGCGCTTCCTCAGTGGCTGATCACCGGCTCGGCGACGCCCGCTTGCGCGGGCAGCCGCGCCGGCCAGGCGCAATGCGACGTCCTGCTCAAAACGGGCGGCGCTCATCCCACCGTTGCCGGCCTGGGCGCTAACAACCTCGAGTCGTGGTATAATTTGCCGTCGTCAACGAACGGATCGGGCCAAACCGTCGCGCTCGTCGACGCCTACGACAACCCCAACGTTTCGTCCGACCTCGCGAAGTATCGCACGCAGTTCGGGCTTGGAACGGCAAACTTCCACAAGTACAACGAGAACGGTCAGCAGAGCAACTACCCTCGCGGCAGCACCGGCTGGGGTCTCGAGATTGACCTCGACGTTCAAATGGTCTCGGCGGCCTGTCCGCTCTGCACGATCGATCTGGTCGAGGCGAACTCGAGTAACTGGAGCGATCTGCAGAAGGCCGAGGCTGAGGCGGTAACGCTCGGCGCAACGACCGTCAGCAATAGCTACAGCGGCACGGGCGGCAGCGAATCGTCCTACGACACGGCGGGAATCACCTACGTTGCGAGCGCCGGCGATAGCGGCTACGGCCTTTACGATCCGGCGACATTTCAATCCGTTGTTGCTGCGGGCGGCACGACGTTAACGCCAAAAGGCGCGAGTTACATCGAGAAGGTCTGGGTCGATAGCGGCGGCGGCTGCTCGAGCACGCACGAGGCTAAGCCGTCGTGGCAGACCGATCCGAAGTGCAGCTATCGCACCGGCAACGACGCTTCTGCCGTCGCGGATGGTGTCGCCGAGTACGACTCCTACGGCTACGGCGGTTGGGTGACCGTGGCGGGCACGAGCATCTCTTCGCCGCTGCTTGCCGGCGTCTATGCGCTGGCCGGAAACTCGACGAGCCAGGACGGCGGCAAGAACCTCTGGATGCTCAGCGCCAGCCAACTCGGAAGCGATTTGCACGCTATTACCAAGGGCGGCAAGATCAACGGCTGTCCTACGAATCTGCGAACTACATATGTCTGCAAAGTGGGAACCGGACAGTTCGGCCAGTACTCCGGCCCCGATGGCTGGGGATCGCCCAACGGCATCGGCGCCTTCTAGCACCAGCGGGTTTCATGCATCGGGGAGGCCGCACCAGCGTGCGGCCTCCCGTTTAAGCGGAGGCGTGCGACAGCGAGAGCGCTTCGTCAATCGCGAGCTCTTCGCTGATCGCCGCACCTGCGGCCATTAAGCGCTCGACTTCGTCTGCACCGATCGCATCGATCAGCGTTGAAAGGACGCGATCGTACTCGAACTGCTCGTGGTTATACAGCCGTGCAGCTCCCATCACCTTGAGGCGAGCGTCAACGAAGCCGAATATCCGTGCGGCGCTCGTGCGTGCTTCGCCGCTACGAAGCGCGGCTATCGCGGCGAGGTGCTGAAGCGCGTACGCCGTGAGCACGTCCAAGCGGTGATCTCGTGCGAGGTCGAGGAGTTCTCGCGCACAGCGTGCGACTTCGTCGTAGCGTCCAAGCGCGACCAAATACGCCGTCATGCTGTCGAGCGCGGTCGCGACCAACGGCAGATCGTTCGATTCTCGGAGCGTTTCGACCGCGTCGGCAGCATGCTGCAGCGCAGCCTCGGCATTGCCCGCGCAAAACTCGCATTCTCCGAGGTCGTTGAGCGCGAAAGCGGCGTTGAGTCGCGCTCCCAGCCGCTCGTAAATCGCTAGCGCTTCGGTAATTCGCTCGCGAGCTGTGACGATGTCGCCGCGCTTGGTGCCGCTCACAAATCCAAGGCAGCGTACCGTGTATGCGATCAGCCGGCTGCTGCCGAGCACGCGAGCCTGCGCGAGCGCATCCTCGAGCATCGGCACGCCTTCGTCGTCGCGCCCAAGACCAACTAATGCGTGACCGATCAGGCCCTGCGCGCGAGCCGTCCCCAGCGCGTCGTTCGCCTCCCGGTAGTGGGCGATCGCGCTGAGGCTGCTCTCGAGATGCGCCTCGTGTTCGCGCAGTGCCCACGTGATAACGGCCATCGCGTATTCCAGATCCGCGACTACGCTGACGGGCGTCGCGCCATCGGCGAGATCCAATGCCAGTTGAACCCAGCGTTGACCCTCGAGATGACCGAAGTACTGCCAGATGACGCGCAGCTCGGCGGCAAGTTGCTGGCCGACGAGGACATCGCCGCGTTCCGCCAACGCCCACTGCAGTGCCGCGCGCCAGTTCCCCAACTCCTCGCGTGCCAAAGCTCGCCAAACGTCGTCGGATTCGCTTTCGTAGCAGCGGTCGAAGCGTTCTGCAAGCTCGAGGCTAGCGCGCGCGTGACGGCGCGCCGCGCCCTGCGATTCACCCCGTTCTTCCAGTCGTTCACGCGCATACTGGCGAAACGTCTCCAGGAGCCGGTACCGAGTTTCGCGGTCTTCGCAATCGGCGGTCACCAGCGACTTATCAACGAGCGAGGATAAGACGTCGAACGTGTCGTTCGTTTCGGCGCCTTCGTCACCACAGACCAGGGCGGCGGCATTGAGGGTACCGCCGCCGCTAAAGAGGGAGAGCCGTTCGAAAACGCGCTGTTCCCGGTCGGAAAGCAGATTGTAGCTCCAGTCGACCATCGCGCGCATCGTTTGGTGGCGCGGAAGCGCCGTGCGCGCACCGCCTGTGAGGAGCCGGAAGCTGTCGTCGAGCCTTGACGTCAGCGTCTTTAACGAGAGGGCGTTCATTCGCGCGGCCGCCAATTCGATTGCCAGCGGAATGCCGTCCAGCCGCCGGCAAAGATGCTCGAGCGTGGAACGATCTTCATCGGCAAGCGAAAAGCGGTGATTCACCGACCGAGCGCGATCGACGAACAAGGCGATCGAATATGCCGGCGTAAGCGAGGGCAGCCGATAGGCGCATTCCCCAGCCGCCTTGAGCGGCTCGCGGCTTGTGGCGAGGACCCGCAGATGCGAGCAGCCCGAGAGCAACTTTTCGGCGACGTATGCCGCGCCCGGAACTAGGTGCTCGCAGTTATCGAGCAGCAGGAGCAGCGACTTAGCTTTCAGATAGGCTAGGAGCGTATCGAGCAACGGGCGCCGGGGAACTTCCGGCACTCCCAACGCCGTTGCAATCGCAGCGACGACCAGCGTTTGATCGCCGACCGTCTCGAGCGCGACGAACGCGGTGCTGCGGCCGCTATCCCTGCTTAATCTCGTCGCTAGTTGAAGCGCCGTCTGCGTCTTGCCGATGCCCCCGACTCCGATAAGCGTGATTAGACGGTGATCGCGAACCAAGAGTGCGAGTTCGCCGAGTTCCGTCTCCCGTCCGACAAAGCTTGTGAGTGCCAACGGCAGAGTCGGAACGCCGGCGCTTGTCCTACCCTGCCGTTGCGCGGCCGCCTCGAACTCTTCCCGGTGCTCGTCGTCGAGCTCCAGCGCGCCGACCAAGAGTGCGAGCGTTTCGCGCTGGGGCGTGCGGCGATAGCAGCGCTCGAGCGCGCCGATTCCGTTGGTGCTCATTCGGGCGCGTTCGGCGAGGGCTTCTTGCGAAAGCCCGGCGGCGATTCTATATTGCCGCAGGAGCGCCCCGAATTCCGGCTGACCGGATGGCGTTCTCTCGTTCTCCACTGCAGTCATGGATTTCGAGCCTCCCGGTAAATAATCTCTCCGCCGCGCAGCGTATAGCGAACCGAGGCCAAAGCGCGGACGTTTATCAATGGATCTCCGTTGAGAACGACGAGGTCGGCCGATCTCCCGGCGGCGACTTCGCCGGCGTTTTGCTCGCCGCCGAATCGTTGGGCGGGCGTCGTCGTAAGCGATGCCAAGATGCGATAAAAAGTAGCTCCGGCTTGCGACATCAACTCGTACTCCTCGCTGGGATCGTACTCGACCGCGCCGAGATCGGTTCCGAAAAGAACGGTGCCGTCGCACTCGAGCCACGCCCGTAGTTGCGCTACCGCGGTGCCGACGAGCGCCTCGCGCGCGGCGATGCGGTCGTGGCGCATCATGCTCTGCCATACCATCAGCGTGGGAATCAGCGTTGTTTTCGCTGCCTGCATCGCTTTTAAGACGTCGCTGCCCCATGGTCCCGAGCGCGGGCTCGTATGAGCGATGATATCTACGCCGGCTTCGAGCGCCGCGATGATGTCGGAGGCGGTGTTGGGATGGGCGAAGACCGGTTTGGCGGCGCGATGTGCTTCCTCGACGCACGCGCGTATCGCGCCCGGCGGGAACTGACCGCCAATTGGTGCCGAGAGAAAGAGTTTGAGCGCGTCCACGCCTTGCGCGAGTAGCTTCTTCGAGACGGCGCGCGCCTGCGCGGCGTCCGAGACCTCCGAAAGCGAGGTCTCCATGAGTCCGAGAACGCGAAAGACTTCGGCCGACGGCGTGCCTCCAGTCGGGATCATGCCTTCGCCGGTCGAGCGGATGAACGGCCCGCCGACCTCGCCGGACTCGATGCGGTCACGTATCCGCCGCGTGTTCTCCCAGCTCGACGAAAGGTCGAAGACGCTCGTGAAGCCGTAACGCGTGAGCTCCGCAAGCTGCCCGACGAGCTCGGCCGCAGGTATCGAATCGGCGTTTGCCCATTTGCGTTCGTGGAAGTGAACGTGGCTATTCCAAAAACCGGCGGTGATTGCGCAACCAGAACAGTCTAAGACCTGCGCGTCGTCGCGCGCTTGCGTGGAAGCGCGAGAGCCGATTTCGGCGATCTTTCCATCGCGAATGAGGATCGTCGCGTCGTGCTGGGGATGCGCTTCCGGGCTCGCGTAAAGCGTTGCGCCGACGAGCGCGAGCTCGTCCGTTGCGCGCCTAACGGACACTCATTTACTTTGCGTGGGGAGCGACGATTTCCGCGAGCATGTCGCTCGTGCCGAGTATCCGCTCGAGATGCGGATAGCGGACTCCGTCATGATAATCGAGCGAGAGCGTCTGATACCAACCCGTTTGGGTCGTTATCAGTGAGATCGGTGCGGTCGCATGCTGCGCGCGCTTTACGGCATAGCTCAAAACGTCTTCCGTGAACTGCTGACCGTCAACGGCGAGCACGCGCATACCCGGGGCCAGACCGGCTCGCCAGGCGGGTGAACCTTCGCGCACGTCGCGCACGACGCCGTCCGCGTTGAGGTTGGCACCGTAGGAGTACCAGCCCACGATCCCGTGATCGTCCGCTTGCTCGGCGTTGATGAACTCGTTGGGGTTCTCGTTGTAGACGAGCCGCCAGCCGGAGCGCGCGAGCTCGTCGTTAGGCGGATGGACGTCCACGTGGTACACGTACTTTTCGAAGAAATCGTGCCAATCGTACGGCTCGACTTCGTTTAGGAGATTTTCGATCTGCTCGCGCGTGTAGGTTTCGACGATCGGTCCCGTAATCGGCGGCACCGTATAGCGTTGTAGGAAGGTGTCGAGGGAGCGCGCACCGTGCGAGCGCTCGCGGATGATCGTGTCAACGTCGAGCCAAACTAGCTCCCCTTCGGTATAAAAATCATCCGCGTTGCGTCGAATCGCCGGGTACGCGCCGCGCGCCAGGAAGAAGTACGGCGCTCCGGTCGTCAGGTCGATGAGCGGCGTCGTGTTTCGTCCGGTCTCGTAGTCCATCGAGGCGTAGACCGACGCGAGGTACTCGGGATATTGCTTCGGCTCGCGGATGCCGGCGCGAAAAGAGATCACGTCTCCGAGGTATTGGTTCATCCCCTCGTACACCCAAAGCAGATCGGTAAGCTGCGGCACCTGAAAGTTCGGCGTGGTGAGGTCGGCCGGTCTGCGATACTTTCCGTTCCATGAGTGCGAAAACTCGTGCGTGATTAGATCGCCGCCGGAGAGCGATTCGTCGGGATCGGTTAGGAAGTCGTCGGATGCGCGGTCGTCGCTCGACTGATGGTGCTCGATGCCTTGGAAACCGATCGCGTCGCTGAGCGTAAGCAACGCATGATAATCGTCGAAGTGCCGCGAGCCGTACATCGCAAACGTCTCGCCCGGCACCCGCTCGTAGGCATGTAAGAGGGCGGCCGGGATGTCGAGATCTTGGGGATGGTCGGCGAAGGCGTCGAACTGAACGAAAGCCGAGCCCTCGCGCCACAGATCCCACTTTCGAACGTACTGACCCATGTCGAGCGGTGAATCGACCAGCATGTTGAGCGGCGTGACCGCGAAGTCTGCGCGGTTGCCGCTGCGCGTCTCGCCGCGCAGGGCCGTTGCGAAGTCCCAGCCGGCCGGAATGATAATCGAGGGCTTGACGTAGTAGTCGTGCGAGTCAATGCCGTCTTGGTAGAGCAACGCGCGATTCCAGTTCACGATCGCGACGGAATGGGTCGACGTGGTGTCACCCGGGGCGTTCATGAGCACGTCGAAGGCGACGTCGACCCCCGCCGCGCCCGCCGGAACGTTGACGTGGAAGGCGTACAGGTCGTTGGCGTCGCGACGCCAATCGAGCGGTGCGCCGTTGGCGGAGATTCGCAACCCGGCGAGGTCGTTCAGCGGTCCGGTGGGGCCGTGTTCACCCGGGATCCACTTTGGGTAGACGACCGTAAAGCTTCCGCCGCCGGCGGGAATGTGCTCGTGTACCTCCATGATGCCGTCCGCGGCACGCGATGCGTCGAGGGTGAGCGTTGCGGGGTGATCGCGTGTCGCGTACGGAGTCGCCGCGGTGAAATCGGCGGCGGATGCCGCCCCTGGTACGAGTAGCGCGCAACAAATCAAGGAAACGCCGAGTCGTGGCATTTTGCCCCGGTTCTCAACGGCGTGCACGCGCCCTTCCGGCCGGTCTGGCAGGTCTGTCCGCGGCGGACCACCAAGAGGCCACGGTCCTTCACCATCCCCGCTTCCGACGGAGGTCGCTATAACCACGTGAAGATCGTGGTGACGGTTAAGCTTGTTCCGGACCCCAACGCAGAAAAGCGAATCGACTCCCAGACGAAGCGGCTCGTACGCACCGGCGTCGAGACCGTGCTTAATCCCTACGACGAGTACGCGCTCGAGGCGGCGCTCCAACTCAAGGAGCGAGCCGGCGGCGATGCGCGCGTCACGGTTTTTTCGATGGCGCCCGAATCGCTGAAGGAGACGCTGCGCAAGGCGCTGGCGATGGGCGCCGACGACGCCGTTCTGCTTGCCGATCCGGGACTCGAGGGAAGCGACGTCTGGGCCACTGCGTATGCGATCGCGGCGGCGTTGCGAAAGCTCGACTTCAATCTACTCGTCGTCGGCGGTCTAACCGACGACAGCAGCACGGGGGCCGTGCCGGGAGCCCTCGCCGAGCACCTCGGTCTGCCGTGCGTCACCAACGCGCGCAAGGTCGCTCTCGCTGATGGAAAGCTGGAGGTCGAGCGCGAGACCGACGTCGGCTACCAAACCGTACGGACCCCGCTGCCCGCCCTTTTAACGACCGCCCTGACATTCGGCGAGCCGCGATACGCGTCGCTCAAAGGCATCATGGGGGCTAAGAAAAAGACGATTACGATCATGTCGCTTGCGGATCTCTCACTGGAAGCGCCAGTCGGCACGAGCGGATCGAAGACCGAGCTGCGCACCTTTGAGCCACCCGCGCCTCGCGGAAACGGCCGCACCGTCGAAGGGAGCGATGGACTCGCCGGCGCTCAAGCGATCTTCGAATTCCTGCAAGGCAAGAAGCTGGTTTAGGTTGTCACCGTGAAAAACGTCATCGTCTTCGTCGAGCATCGTCAAGGGTCGACTCGCAAAGTTACGTTCGAACTCGCGAGCGAGGCCCGCCGGATCGCCGATCGGTTCGGTGGAACGGCCGCCGCCGTTGCGATCGGGTCCGGCGCCGCGGAGCTGGCCGAACAGCTGAAGGCGTACCCACTCGACACGATCTACGTCAACGAGGATCCGGACGTCGATGCTTTCCTGCTCGATCCGGTTGTCGATTATCTTCACGCCGCCGCCGAACTCGCCGGCCCCTCGCTGATCTTGATTCCCAATACACTTTCGGGGCGCGACGTCGCGGGGCGTCTGGTGGTTCGCTTGAGCGCCGGCATCGTCGCCGACGTCGTAGAGGTCCGTGTTGACGACGGTGCCGTCGTCTGCGTCTCGCCAAAGCTGGGCGGGGTCTTGATAACGAGCTGCGCGTTGCGGAGCGCCGAGTACGGCATAGCCACCGTTCGCCCGAGCGCGTTCACCGCTACTCCCGGCGGCAACGGTGCGCAGATCGTCGCGCTCGCCAAACCAGCAAAAACCTACGTCGCCGCGATCGAGCGCGATGTAGAGGAAGGCGCCGGCGAACTGGCGCTCGAGGAAGCGCCCGTCGTTATCGCGGGCGGGCGTGGGCTCGGCGGCCCGGAGCCGTTCGACACTCTGTTGAAACCCCTCGCACGAGCTTTGGGAGGAGCAGTGGGCGCCTCGCGCGCCGCCGCCGACGCCGGCTGGGTGCCGTACAATCTTCAAATCGGGCAGACCGGGAAAACGGTCACGCCGAAACTCTACATCGCGTTGGGCATTTCGGGTGCGATTCAGCACAAGGTCGGCATGCGCGCCTCAGGCACGATCGTCGCCGTCAACAAAGACCCAAACGCGCCGATCGGCGAGTTCTCCGACCTGCTCGTCGTGGGCGATGCCTTTCGCATCGTGCCGGAACTGACGAAATTGATTGAAGCTGCTAAAGGAAACGTCTCTTGAAACGACTCGGACTCATAGTATTGATCGTTATCGCAAGCATTATCGGGGTCGCGGCCACCACCCCACACGCTCAGGCCGGGCTCTTCGGCGGCAAAAAGGCCTCGCCGACTCCCTCGCCGTCGCCGTCGGCGCTGCCGACGGCGAGTCCGGAGCCGCCCAGCGTCGCAATCCCCCGTTTGGTCGCAAAACTGAAGGCGAATCCGACCGATCAGATTGCGATGGCGCAGCTCGCGGCGGAGTACTTGCAGGTGAACCGCCCGGATATCGCCTTGCAGTACACGCAGCATCTGCTGCAAATGGGCGACAAGACGGCGCAGGTCTACTACTACGACGGTTTCGCATACCAGCAGCTGGGCAATCTCAATGCGGCAACCTACGATTTGGAGCAAGCGTCGAATCTCGATCCGACCAATCTGGGCGTCCTCGCCCAGCTTGCCGACGTCTACATTCGAACGAACCGTTACAACGATGCCGAGCGCATCGCCAGGCGAGCCGTCACGTTCAACAAGAACCAGCCCGGCGCGGTCGAGACGCTCGGGAGCGTCTACGTCTCCGAACAGCACTACGACGACGCTCGTGCCGAGTTCGAAGCCGCCTTCGCGTTGGACCCAAAGGATACGTCGCCGCTCTTCCAGATCGCAACGACCTACGCGCAACAGGACAACATCCCGATGGCGCTGCAAACGATAAGCCGCGCGCTCGCGATCGACCCCCGGAACATTCAGGCGCTGGTCTTCAGAGCCGATCTCTACGCGCGGCAGCACGACGATGCACACGCTACGGAGGCCTTCGACGATGCCGTCGTGGTGGCGCCGACCGACGACGAGAAGGTTGAGATCATGGTCCGTAAGGCCGGCTACTTCCTCTCGGAGAAGAAGGAGGCGGAAGGCATCGCCGTTCTTCAGCAGGTGACGACGCAGTTTCCAAAGGTCCCGGCCGGATTCGTCGCGCTCGGCAACTACTACGCCAGTCAGAAGCAGTTCGATAAGGCGACCGCGCAATGGCAAGCGGCCCTTGCGCTCGATCCGAATAACGCGGCTGCGTTGCTGGGCCTCGGTCAGTCAGCGATGCAGAACGGCCGACTCAACGACAGCGTCAGCTATTTACGGCACTACACGCAGGTCCAGCCCGATGCTCAAGGCTTTGCCCTTCTGGGTCAGGCTTACTCGCGCGTCCACGACTACACGGGCGCGCGCGATGCCTGCGGCAAGAGCTTTGAGATCCAGCGCTCGCCCCTGACCTTGAGTTGCGTCGCCGGCGCCGACTTTGAGTTGAAGAACTACAAGGAAGCAGCGCAGATTTTCGACGTGCTCGACAAAGCCGCGAAGGGCTTCCTCGACAACAATCCCGAGTTGCTCTACATCGCCGCAAAGTCGTACGCCGGTTCGAACCAATGCGCAAAGGCTGCAACCGCCTACAAGCGGCTTTTGGCGCTGCCGGGATGGAAGAAGGACTCGAAGGATTACGAGAACGTCCGCAAAGCAGCGTCCGGTCCGTGTCCTTCGACGAAGCACTCCGGCTGAAGTTCGTCACCGATCCGATCTACGGCGATCACTTACGCGGAGTCGCTCATCCCGAGCGCCCGGACCGCGTCGAGATGGTCGCCGTGCGTCTGCGCGCGCTGGGCGTCCTGGCCGAGACACTTGCGGCGCATGACGCGAGCGACGAAGCGATCGAACGCGTCCACTCGCCCGCTTACCTGGAGCTAGTCGAGCGAGAAACGGCGGGATTAAAAGAGGCTGCCTATCTCTCCACCGGTGACGCCGTCGTGGATGCCACATCGTATCGCGTCGCCCGCCGCGCAGCCGGCGGCGCGATCGCCGCCGTCCAGGCAAGCGCAGCCGAGAAGCGGGCAGTCTTTGCGCTCGTTCGTCCGCCCGGTCACCACGCCGAGCCGGATCGGGGAATGGGCTTCTGCCTCTTTAATAACGTCGCGATCGCCGCACGCGACTATCAGGCCGCCGGCGGCGGGCGGGTTTTGATCGTCGATTTCGATTATCACCATGGGAACGGTACCGAAGCCGTCGCCGGCGCGCAGCTCTCATACTGCTCGACGCACGCCTATCCCGCCTACCCGGGGACGGGCACGCGCAGCTATTGCCGCGGCGGCGACTTTGTCGTCAACGTTCCACTCCCGGTCGGCGGCATTTCCACCGAAGCTTTCGTGGCGGTTTGGGAAGAGCTGCTCCCGATGCTCGCAGCGGTGGTGCGGCCGAGCCTATTGATCGTCAGCGCCGGCTTCGATTACGTCGCCGGGGATAGCGTCGGCGATCTCGGCGTCGGCGTCGAAGCGGCGGCGCCGATCGCGGCGGTGATACGGCGCGTTGCCGAAGAGCACTGCGGCGGCTCGGCCGCTTACGTTCTTGAGGGTGGGTACGGCATCGACGCGCTAACGCGCTCGATCCAAGCGATTGCGGCGGTGCACGATGGTGCGCCATCATCAACCGCAAGCGCCGACCCACGTGCGGTTCCGCTGGAGGTGCGAAATCGCATTAAAAAAATCTCAAGCTCCGTCCAGGAAGCTCGTAAGTAAGCAAGAACCAGCCCCTCTAAATCGACGCGACGCGACGTTGCGCTTTTGAAAATTGATGAGGAGGTACGGTATGATTCGGAGATCTCTCCGGCATCTAGGTACCACGTTGGCGCTGCTCGCCTTATTTGCTGGCCAGGGAACATGGGCACTGGCAAGCGTGACGGGCGGGCTCACCGGCACGGTCGTCGATGCCGACACCTCGGCTCCCGTCGCGGGAGCACAAGTAACGGCCACGAGTCCGTCACAATCCGTGACGACCACAACCGACGCGGCCGGGCATTTTAGTTTCTTAACGCTCTCACCCGATACGTACACCGTGACCGCTTCGAAGAGCGGTTTTCAATCCACGAGTGTCCCCGGACAGAGCGTTTTCGCCGATACCGATCAGGTCGTTTCGCTGCGGATGCCCAAGGCACTGCGCACGATCGCGCACGTCACCGCGGCGTCCGCGGGTTCGCTGGTGAAGGCCGGCACGACTTCGGATGTCTACTCGATCAACGCATCGACCCAGCGGGCAACTGCCGCGCTGGGGGGCGGCGGTTTGATCAATCAGGCGTACTCGGCGATCTCGACGGTGCCGGGAGCGTACGTCATCCCAAACCAGACCGGCTACTACGCGACGGTCAATATTCGCGGCGGCGACTACGACCAAGTCGGTTACGAGTTCGACGGCGTTCCGGTCAATCGATCGTTCGACAACTACGCCTCGAGTTCGGCGTCCTCGCTTGGCAACGCTGAAGTCCAAGTTTATACGGGCGCAAACCCGGCCAACTCCGAAGGTCAAGGACTCGCCGGCTTTGTCAATCAGGTCATCAAGACGGGAACCTTTCCCGGATATGCGACGGGTTCGCTTGGGATCGGCACGCCTTCGTTTTACCACCGAGCCGCAATCGAAATCGGCGGCTCGACGCCCGATCGGCTCTTTTCGTACTATGTGGGCATCGCGGGCCTCAATCAGGCCTTTAGATACATCAACTCGAATAATGGCTCGGAGTACGACGGCTGGCTTGGCCCCGTGTCGGGCATCGTCGGCGGTCCCTACGGGTCGCCCTTCGCTCCGGGCTGGTCGCTCTTTTACGGCGGCGTTGGTAATGCGTATTTTCCGCTGGCACCGGTAAACTGGCCGAACAACGACGCGTCGCTCGGGCTGCAGACGCTGTGGGGCCGCAACGCCGTCATCAACGTCCACATCGGAATTCCTCACCGGTACGACGCGGGACGCGACGACATTCAGTTGCTTTACAATAATGAGTCTCTGAAAAACCAGTTCTATTACGGTGCCAACGACATGGCATCACCGTTTTGCACCGGCTCGGCGGCAGTTTCGGGAGCGGCTTGCATGTACGCGATCAACGGCGAGACGCTCTCGACGTTGACTGGAGGCGCCATTCCGTTTGGTACGTCGCTGCCCGTGACCTTCACTAATACCTACACGTGGGGGTGCGGATCGTCCGTCGGCAAAACGTTTAATTCCACCGGGCTCAATTCGCTGGGCAACTGCGTTCGTCCGTACGGCTTTCCCAACGGCGTCAACGTCGGATCGCCGACGAATCCATCCGTGATTCCGCCGGATGCCCCCGACCAGTCGTACAACAACACGGTGGTCAACAAGATCCAATACACGAAGAACTTCGGTTCAACCGCCTTCCTTCGCGTCTACGGATTCACGTTTTACAGCAATTGGTTCCTGAACGGACCGTACAACACTGGCTTCTGCTATTTCTTCTGCCCGCTCGCACCCGATTACGAGCTCAGTACCCACACGCGAGGCGTTAGCCTCGAGTTCCAGGATCAGTTGAACGAGCAAAACCTTCTGAGCGTCTCGGGCTCGTACACCACGGCACGAACCATTCGTGACAACAACGGTTTCTATAACCTCGGCGGCGAGGGAAACTTTGCCAACGTCGTGAACGCGGCAGATCCGTATAGCGGTTACTGCTTCTCCCCGGCCAGCAGCGGGGCCAGCGCGGTGAACTGTAACGGAAGCAAGATCCCATTGGCACCTGGTTATAGCGTCGCGCCGGTCGGCTCTTCGTGCCCGATCCCCGGTAAGCCGGCGGCCGGCAGCGCTTGCACGTATATGATCTCAGAGAACGGCCTCAACGGAACGTATAGCGGAACGATCCCGAACTTCTATGGGGCGGCGATTACGGACCAATACCGCCCGACCGACAAGTGGCTCATCAACGCAGGCCTGCGGCTCGACAGCTTCGGCTTCGTCGGCCAAAATACGCTGGTGCCGCCGCTGGGCGGGTCGGCCGAGGCTCGGCAGTTCTGGTTCAATGCGTACAACTTAGACAATTGCGTGAACAACGCGACCGGCGCCCCGTTCCCAAATCCGGCCCCGGCCGCGACGTGCCCGTCAGGTTCGCATGCAGCCAACGTGGAGAACATTCCGTCGCAGACGTTCACCTTCAATATCTGGCAACCGCGCATTGCGGGAACGTATACCTCGAACCCTAACGACGTCTTCCGCTTCTCCTACGGTCGCTATACGGAAGCGCCGAACACGGCCTTCGAACAGTACAACACGCGGCAAGAGGACCTCGCGGATTACATCGGCTCCCACTTCCTGCAGTTCGGACGAAATACACCGGGCTATCCGATCGCGCCGCCGACTTCAATCAACTACGACGTCTCGTGGGAGCATCGGCTCAAGAACACCGACTGGTCGTTCAAGCTCACCCCGTTTTTGCGGCAGACGCAAGACCAAATCCAGCAGTTCTTCCTGATCCCGCAAAATGGCTTCGTATCGGGCTTAAACGTCGGCAGCCAGCGCAGCGAAGGCCTAGAGTTCCAGATGCAAAAAGGAGACTTCTCGCGTGACGGCATCTCGGGCTTGCTGTCGTTTGCGTATACCAACTCTTACGTGCACTATGGGCCGATTGCGGCCGGCGCCTCCGGTTCGACCGTGCTTGCGCCGATCAACAATGCAATCGCGCAATACAATGCGTATACGAAGCGCTGCGCGACGCATCCAAGCGGTCCGAACACGATGTGCGGCGGCAGTACGAGTGCAAACGGGACGGCTAACGCCTGCTACACGGCAGCCGGCGTTCCCGTTGGCGCGCTTCCGAGCGGCGGCTGTCCCGCTGGCGACATTGCCAATCCGTACTGGAACGCACCACCGCAAGCGTTGGTGAATACGGCTCAGAACTTCCCTACGTACGACACATTTCCGGGCTCGCTCGGGCTGGCGGCGCAGGGATTCGGCTCGCCGTATGTCGGGACGTTGCTCGTAAACTACCGGCACCAGAAGTTCGCGGTCACGCCGTCGTTACAGTTCCAAGGCGGCGGCAAGTATGGGATTCCGATCACCGAAGGCGGCATTGACCCCGCCAGCGGTTGCGGGAAGCCGCTCATGGGTGACCGCTATAATGCCTCAACTTGCCCGGGCGTCGTCAATATTCCGAACCCATTCACGGGGGTATTCGATCCGATTGGCGGCTTCACGGAGCCTAATGAGCTGATCGCCAACTTGCAACTCTCTTACGACGTGAGCCCGCGGATTGAAATCGTCGGACAGCTTACCAACATCGTGAACTACTGCTGGGGTGGTACCAGCACGCCGTGGACGTTCAACGACGGTAACATCTGCTCGTACAGCAACGTGCAGGGCACGGTCTACCCCGTCGCGCCATACGGGGTGCCGGGCGCCATCATCAATCCGCCGGGCTCTCCCGGATCCATCATCCAGCCGTTCCGGAAGTTCCCCTACGAGCCGCAGTTGGGGCCCGCAATCGTCTCGGCGCTGAACGGTTCGTACAAGACGCCGATCCAGTTCTACCTGACGGCGAACGTCAAGATCTAAGGCGTAATAAACGCGGCGAGGTGGGGGAGGTCAACGAGTCCCACCTCGCCGACCAGCGTGTAGTAGAGGCTGCCGTCGCTCCAGGCGAGCAACGCCGTCGTTCCGTCCTCCGCATACTCGGCATCGCGTCCGCCGACGCGCAGCGACCGCGGTCGCAGTTGTGTAACTTCCAGCGTAGACGGTTGCGCGCTTTCAAAGAGCGAGACGGTGCGAATCCCATCGCAGTAGAGAAAATGGACGGTGCGCACGCCTTGCATGTCGTCGAGATCGCCTTCGATGGGGACGAAGCCCCCCGGCAGCGCACGCGGTTCACGCGTCGAAAAGCCGGCAGTGCGAACGACTCGGTCGGGTCGATCAAACGTTTCGCCGAACGTCGGACCACGCGCAACCGCATATCCTTTGGGAACGGCGAAATCCGCCGCTGGGATCGATGATGCAAAGTCGATATTTTCGAAACGCAGTTCGCTGACCAGCGAGCCCTCCGGACCGAACTCCTGCCTATCCAAGACGATCTTGGTCGCGTCGTCGATCCGCAGCAGCATCGCTGCGCGACCGCTGTCTTTGCTGAGGATGGCCACATCGATCGCGCGCCGGCGGTCGAAAATCTCGCTGCCTCGCACCACAGCTCGATAGTTTTTGTGCATCAGCGCGTCGTCGGATAGGAGCGCAATTCGCGCGTCGACCGCGTCGTCGCGGGATTCGACGATCCGATGTTTTTTCGAGTCGATGGCATAGCTCTGGTCGCCCTTTAGGACGACGGAGTAACCGGAGAGATCGGCCGGCGCGGTATAGACCCGCAGCGTCAAATCGGGCGCCCGATGCTCGACTCGGTAGACCGCCGCCTCGGAGGCGCCGCTTCCTATCCGAAACGATTGTACCGTTCCGGCGTACGAGACGCTTGAGGGCGCCGTTATCGCCGCGAGGATCAGCGCATCGATTGGGCTTGCCGGCGGCGAAGTCGAAACGTGAGCGTTCGACTGCGCGCTCGCAGGCCCCAGCGCTCCCACGATCAACGCGAGCGCGGCGACGGCGCTAGCGCGTTTCATAGTTTGAGGCGAGCACTGTAGGCGGAAGTGCGTCTTCGGCGAAGGGTGCTGTGGCCGCGACCGCGGCATGGGCGCCGACGTAGTACGCCGGATTGATCGCCGTGACCGTCGGCGCGGTATGCCGAATGCCGAAGCCGAAGTAGAACGCAGCAGCGACTGCGGCTGCCGCCGGAAGAAAGAAGACCGGACGGAATGCCAGGCGAAACGGGTTGCGCGCCGGAAACGGGCGCCGCTCGATTGCATCGTGAATCTTGGCAACGACGCTCGCCGGCAGCTCCCGCTCGTTGGCCTGCGCATGAGCGCGCAAAACTTCCGTCAGGGCGAGCTCCTCGGCTCGACGTTCCTCGCACGAAGTGCATTCGGCAAGGTGCGCGTGGACAGCGGCATCATCGGCGGCCGGAAGCTCGCCGTGCAGATAGTCGATAATGCGTTCGGTACTCGGATGCGTTTGATTCATGGGGATGATTTCATGTGCTGGTTGACGAGTTTGCGTAGCTGCCCGCGGGCCCGATGCAGTCGCGACCGCACCGTTCCCACGGAACATCCGACAATCTTACCGATCTCCTCATAGCTACACTCCTCGACGTCGGCGAGCAAGACAATCTGCCGCTGATCGGGCGTCAGATCGGCAAGTGCCTTAGAAACTGGTTCGCTGAGATGGCCTTCTACGTACTCCTCGATTGGATGAACTGCGGGTTCACTCTCTTCCTGATAACGTCCCTTACGCCGCCGAAGTTCGTCGCGATGCAGATTCGTTACGATTCGATAGATCCACGAAAGGAAGGACGTTCCCGGTTTGAAGCTTTGCCAGGCGCGAAAGACGCGAATGTATGCTTCCTGGGTTAGGTCGCTCGCGTCGGCGGCGTTACCCGTCAGGCGATAGGCGAAATTATAGGTCGCCTTGCCATACCGGTTGATCGCATGCTCGAGGAAGGCGTGCTGTTCCATTGCCCGTCCCGACGCTTCCTTGCTCGGCTCGCCCGTTCATCCTTTCGTCCTTCGACAAGCTCAGGATGACAACACTCGGCCTAAGTCTGCGCTTCGCGCAGCCCTCAGGATGACATCGCTTGGAGCGCGCTGCGCTCAGGGTGACACGTTGCGTTTGGGCCAGAGGATTCTAGCGACGGCCCACATGCCCGCAAACGCGATGACCGTAAGCAGCGTGAAGAGCGAGAGCTCGAGTAGCGCAATTCCGGCGAACTCACTGCCGCCGCAGAGCGCGACGACATCGGCAACCAGCGCAAGCTTGAAGCGCTCGAACGGATTACTTGCAAGACCGGAGACCGCCCGAGCCTGCGCCAGAACGGCGAGCGGATCCCAGTCCCCGGTTTCGACGACGTACGCTATGCTGCCGGTCGGGGCCACGATAAAGAGCCGGTCGTCGTGGAGAAAGTTGCTCGTACTGACGCGCATCGAGCTGATCGAAAACGCGTCGAGGACTCGCTGGATCGTCGAACCCGTTCCGGTGAGAAGCGTCCAGATCTGCGGTCTCGCGCCGTACTCCGCACCGTATTCGCGTAAGATTGCCGGGGAATCATACTGCGGGTCGAGGGTAATCTCCACTAGAGCGAAGCGCCGCGGGTCGAGACGTCGCTGCAAGTATGCGAACTTGCCGCTGATCGCGGGACAGAGCGTGCGATCCGGACAGCGCGTAAAAACGAACGAAAGCAGAACCGTTTTACCGCCAAAGAAACGGTCGAGTCGGATTAAGCGTCCGCGTTGGTCGACGAGTAGGGCCGCCGGGAGCTTGCTGCCGATCCGAACGGGTACGACTCGTCCCGAGTCCGGGAGACCCGGTGCGAAGGCTGCGGCGGCTACCGCTTGGCGCAGTCTCCACGGGTCGCCGGAAGAATCGAGCAGCGCATCGATCGTTGTTCCCGTGTGAAAGGTCGCACGTGGCGTAAGGCGGTAGCGCCGCGTCTGTGCGGGGAAGGTCCTGGCAACCTCGTCGGTGCGAACGATCGTGCTGCCATCCGGAAGATTCGCGATCACGACCCCATGGACCGGAACAACCGATAAGAGTGCGGCCGCGATCAGCGCGATCATATATCATCATTCTACCAGGGGTTGGGACGGCGCGAGCGCAACGAATCTCGCCGTGGAAGCTGCGGTCTTTATTACCCGCGTACTTTTGGGCGGAGTGCTGCTCGCCGCCGGCGGTCTCAAGGTGGGCCATTCCGCCGAGCTGGCGGCGTCGATGGCCGGCTTTCGGCTTCTGCCGGCGGCAGCCGCCGGGCCGCTTGCGCTGGCGCTGCCATTCATCGAGCTGATGCTTGGGGCCTATCTAGTTGCCGGCCTCTTCACGCGCATCGTCGCCGCACTCTGCGCTCTCCAGTTCGTTCTTTACGGCGGTGCAATCGCGTCTGCCGTCGTGCGGCACATTCCGGCCAACTGCGGATGCTTTGGACCCAACGATGCGGCGGTCGCCGATTGGCCGCACGTTGCCTTCGATCTGGCGCTCGCTGCGGCGAGCCTCTTTGTCGCATTCAACGCACCCGGCGCGCTGGCGGTTGACCGAAAGCTGCGAAGCGCATGACGCGTCGCGCGCTGGCTATCGGAACGATCGCCGTCCTCGCCGTCGTCATCGCCGGCGCGATTCTCTTGTACTTTTTCGGGCCCGAGCATCGCCGCGTAGAGACCGCTTCGCAGGCCCCGGTCGTCGGGAAAGCGCAGGTCGGTCAGCCTGCACCGAGCTTTGAAGTCGCGACGACGAGTGGCCTCTTCGATTTGAGCAAAGCCGATAAGCCGGTCTTTCTCGAAGTCTTCGCGACTTGGTGCCCGCACTGTCAGCGCGAAGCCGCCGTCATCGACCGTGTTTATCAAAAGTACCGCGGATCCGTCGATTTCCTTGGGGTCTCGGGCAGCGCTTACGCGATCGACGGGACGTCGGCGGCCTCCGAAAATGACGTTCTCGGGTGGGTCCGGCGATTCCATGTCGCGTATCCGGTCGCGTACGATCCGCTCCTCAACGTCGCGAATCTCTACCTTCAAGGCGGTTTCCCGACGATTGCAATCGTCGGCCGCGACAAGAAGGTCGCGTATCTCAACAGCGGCGAGCTTTCATACGACGAGCTCGCCGGAGCAGTCGAAAAGACTCTTCGCTAAACCCCCGCGGGGAACGTGTAGTTCGGCGGCGGAACGACCGGCGCTCCCACCTCGAGGACGATCTGCTGATGAGCTCGCAGCGGTATCACGTGAAGATCGCCGTCGTACTTCGTGCCGTTCACGTAGGCCGTGACCGGCCCGACGAGCCCAGCGACATCCTCGCGCTCGAGCGGCTGCCCCCAAAGGTCGAAGAGCATGCCTAGCGTATAGGGGCCGCCCTGCGGCGGATTGATTTCGGGCGCTTCGACGTGAATGATGCCGCTTGCGTCGTGCGTATGAATCCAGTAGAGGCAGCCTCCGGCAAGATTCGGCGCGAAACCGATATATTGCGGAACCTGCATCTGCTTGCCGTTATAAAAGAGCGCTAGATGCGTGTGGATGTGAAGGGTTGCGTACTCCATCGTTCCGCATCCGATGCCGTCAACGATCTGACCGCGACCGCCCTGCGCCGTGTCGGGATACTTCGTCTTGACGAACTTGAGGCCGATGCTCTCTCCATTGGCGAGCTGAATCGCTTTCGCGCTTGCATTCGGGCCGGGCGTCGGCGTCGCGTTGGCTTGTTGCAACGTGCGATTCTGCCACCAGTTGAAGCCGGCGAACGCGAGGATCAGCGCGACGATCGCAATCGCGATGCCGATATATACGGGGCGCATCGGATCGCGGCGCGGAGGAGGGGCGGCACCGCCGCGTTGCTGGCGGCGGCGTTCGGCGCGGCTGGGCTGTGACATCGAGTCCTTTCTAAGGCTAGGGGTTTAGGGTGACATTGCTTTTAGCGGTACCGCCACGGCGGCGTCGGAAATCTCGAGCGGCCGTTGAGGCACTAGGTAGTTCGTTACGTAATCCGTCACCGCATCGGTAAGCGGCGTGATCGGTCGGTCGTAGCCGGTCGCGTAGAGCCGCGCCATGCGCGCGCACGTATAGTACTGATACTTTCCGCGCAGTTGGGCGGGCATCTCGACGAACTCGATGCTTTCCGGCAGCTCGAGTGCGAGGAAGATCGGCTTTACGAGCTGGAGCCAAGTATGCGGCGTGCCCGAGCCGATATTGAAGAGTCCAGTTGCGCCCGATTCGGCGAGGTGCAGCGTCATCTCGACTGCGTCCTTGACGTAGATGAAGTCGCGCTGCTGCTCGCCGTCGCGATACTCCGGCCGGTAGCTCTTGAAGAGCCGGACATTGCCGCGCTCGCGAATCTGTTCGTACGCTTTCTGGACGATGCTGCGCATCTCGCCCTTGTGGTCCTCATTCGGTCCGAAGACGTTGAAGTATTTCAGACCACAGGTCGTCTGATCGAGTCCCGTGCGCATTGCATAGAGATCGAAGAGATGCTTCGAGTAGGCGTACGCGTTGAGCGGCCGCAGCGCGTAGAGCTCGGTTTCGTCGGAGAGGTCGGCTTCGAGTCCGCCGTACGTTGCCGCCGACGACGCATAGACGAAACGCGCCTCTTGCTCGGCGGCCCACAGGGCCAGACGCTTCGTATACTCGTAGTTGTTGCGCAGCAGGAAATCGGCATCGCGTTCCGTCGTCGACGAGCAAGCGCCGAGATGAAAGACGGTGCGAACGTCGCCGAAGTTCCGGCCTGCGGCGGCAAACTCTGCGAACTCATCGGCCTCGACGTAATCCGCGAAGCGCAGTGGGACGAGGTGCTTCCACTTCTCGGAAGCGTCTAGGCGGTCAACTACCAACGCGTCGTCTATACCGCGACGGTTCAGCGCCCAAAGAACCGCACTGCCTATTAGGCCAGCGCCCCCCGTAATGACGATTCTTCCGCGGCTGAGGTCGTGCATGCTCCGAAATTCTAATCGTCCGCCGCGCCCAAAGGTCCTCCCAGGCAGTACCTGAGAATGATTCGCAAATAAGCGTTACGCGCGTCCGCACAGGCATTCGTTTCGTGCGCTAGAACGGCGCCGAGAGACGCAGCAGGAAGGATCGGCCGTTTGCGATCTGGGTGGTGTTGAAGCCGTTGGAGACCTTGATCGGGTACTGATGGTTGAGCACGTTGAGCAGTTGCAGCGAGACTCCCAAGCCCTTGTCCTCGCCGCTCTTACCCGGCGTCAGTTCGCGACCAAGAGATAGGTCGAAGGTGGTGTGGGCCGGCAGGGTTCCGCTCAGGTTGACGTTGGCGTCTTGGAACTGCACCGGAAAGCCGCTGCCGTAGTTCGCTTGCAGGGTCGCATACCAAAGCTTAGGGACGTTCCCAAAACGGTGCGTGTATGCGGCGGTCGCGTCCACGAGCTGACTGTGGTCCTCGAGCGAGAGCTGCGCTACGCACGATACGCCCGGTAGGTTCGTATTCGGCGGAAAGAGGAACTCCGAACCGGAGATGCAGGCAGCGTACGACGCCGAGTATGTTCCCGTAAGAAACCACTGATCGCCGCCCAGCTCCTGCTCTTGCAGCTTCAGCTCGGCGCCGTGATCGATGCCGATCGCGTTGTTGTAGACGGCGAAGATCGGCGTATTGAGCAGCTGCGTCGTGTCAAGCACGTTGACCACGCTCTTTTGGAAGATGTTGAGGGTTCCGGTGAGACGCGAATTAAACGAATGAACGACGCCCATCTCGTAGTAGGAATCGCTTTCGGGCTTGAGATCATAAATCGGATAGGGGGTCAAGCACGCTTGCTGTGGCGACAGCGCGACGCAATCTTGACGGACGTCCTCGAGCAGCGGCGCCGCGTAGAAGCGCCCGTAATAGGCGTGCACGACGTTTCTGCCGCCGTCCCAAACGCTGACTCCGATACGCGGGCTGAGCTGCCATCCGCCGACGTAGCCGGTCGAATGATCGTAGCGCAGACCGTAGCTCCATAAAACATACGGAGTCTCCTGCCAGCGATCTTGACCGTAGATGCCGATCTGGGACCCGGCTTGGCCTTGCGGCACTGCAGACGCGGAATAGTAGGGGGCTGCGACCGTCCCGCTCGGCTGACAGGCCACATAGTAGCACGCGAACTCTTGCGATGCCGTCGCGCTTTCACGGTTGACGTCAACGCCGATTTTCCAGGCGTGGGTCGCGGTTGCACGAAAATCCGACACGCGGAGGCCGACGTAGCTGGCGAACTGATTCTGACTTAAACCGACGATATGCACCGTCTTGTCGCAACTCGGTGGACACATGCTGAAGTCCGGTTCGACGCCGAGCACGTCGAGCGGAAGATCGCCAAAATAGTCAATTCGGGTCGACCGCCACCAAGGAATCACTTGAAAGACGCCGTTGCCGTCCTGCGAGATCTGCGTCCAATTTAAATTGGAGAAGCGGTCGTATTCCAGCTGAGTATCGAGCGTACCCGGGACGTTGAGCACCGGGTCGTAGGGATTGTTTACATCGGTATTGATCGGAATCTGAAACTGCGAAAACTGATTCGAATAATCGAACGCCAGCGTGCTCCGCGGCGTCAGCTGCGTGATGGCGCGGAAGAACTGGTCGCTGCTGGAACTGGCGTCGTTGATGGGGACGAAGGTGGGCGCATCGAGTCCCCGCTGGGTCGTCTGCGTGTTCGCGCTGAGAAAAAACTCGCTCTGCCCCGAACGCGACTCAACGTCGAACTCGCCGACCCCTTGGCCCTGATTGCCGAATCCGCCCGTGACCGTACCGAAGGTTCCTTCCGGAATATCGGTTGGTCGCGTGCTGATGATGTTGACTACTCCGCCCATTCGGTCGCCACCGTACTCGGCCGGGATCGCGCCGGTCAGCAGCTCCAGCGAGTTGATGATCTTCGGATCGATGATCTCGGCGAAGTTCGAGGTGGTCGCTAGCGGCAGCGGAGCGCCGTCGATATTGTAAGTGACGCCGTGGAAGCCGTTGATGACCGGTTCGTTGTAGGAAAACTGGATGACGCCGGGTTGGGTTGCGAGCAACTTATCGAGGCTGTTGTTGACCGGCGAGGTTTGAATGGAGCTTCGCGTAAGCTGATTGACCGACGGCGGATTTGCCTCGACCCCGGCGTGCGCCGTTACCGTCGTTTGGTGGATTTCCAGCAACTGCGTCGAGAGAGGGACGTCGACCCGGGCGACGTGACCGCTCGAAACGTCTACGAGCACCTGAAGCTCATTCGCGCCTTTGGCCTTTGCGACGAGCCGGTACGAGCCGAACGGCACCTGCGGAAAGACGTACTCGCCTTTTGCGTCGGCGGTGGTTCGAAAGACCGAACCTTCCCCTTCGAGGGTGACGGTGGCGCCGGGAGCGCGCTTGCCATCGACGGTGATTGTGCCGCGGACGAGTCCGGTCGTCGCGGCGACGGCGGGCGTGGCGAGACTCAACGCCAGGAGTGCGGCAACGATTGCCGCGGTGAAGCGAGACATGGTTCCTCCGATTCGGAGAAGGGTGCAATCGGCGCGCGACAGCGCGCGTTAGCTTCAGGCCGCGATCGGAGGAGGACGGGCGAAGCGCCGGCGGGTGAAGAGCGGGCGACGCGCCAGCGGGCGAAGTTGTGGCAGGCGGAAACGCAAGCGCATGCGCGGTGCAAACGCGGTACGGCGAATCGCGAAGACTGCAGCACCAATGGCACGCGCTACCGCAGCGGCGAGCCGCAGGACGAGGCATGCCGATAAAGCGAGAACGGCGAACGCAAAGACGGGTGACGCGGCCGCGTGTTGAGGCTCGGCCGCCTCGGCCAGCGCGTACCAGGCTCCCGCCGATGCCATAACGGTTCCCAGGTTTGGGAGCCGATCGCGCAAGCGTGACGCGACGACGCTCCCGTCGGCCGTCGCGCCGGACGCGCTCCAGGCCAGCGTACCAAGGAAGACAATGAGGCTCAGGCCGGCCGCGAACGCCCCTTGAAGGAGGAGGGCGTGGTACGGGCCACCCATCGCGTGCTCGCCCCGATAGAGGGCGGCGTGCGCTGCCAGCGAGGCAAGCAAGCCCCAGGCGAGAACGCCCGGAACCTTCCGCAAGGTCACGGTAGTCTTTTCTAGGGGGTGGCGAGGGGAGACCTTGGGGCTGCGTCGTACGACCCTCCCCCTTGGCAAAGCCGCCCTTCCGGAGGGATAGGATTGCGAATGAAGAGCCGATCATGAATACGCGAGCACCGGTCGAAAATGCGGATACCGTCAGTTTGGTCTGCGCGCTGCTCGTGCGCTTTCCGGAGCTGTCTTCTATCCGCTCGGGTCCGGCGGATCGCACGCTGCGGGTGACCTTCGCGATCCGTCAACGTCTCGACCGGTCGGCGCAGTCGGCCCTTGCTGAAGTCCTCGACGAGCACGTCCGCAGTTTTCTCGCCCTCGCCAAGGAAGAGCCGGCGATATTCGGCGTGGAGTGTGAGGGCGACCGAACGTTGACCTTCATTCACGTGACGCGCGACTTGGAGAGTTTTTCAAAGGAAGAGCTCGAGTTGCAGGTCGGGTTTTTCAACGACCGTTACGGCGAGGCGCTCGTCCGCAACCCTCATCCCGACGATCATCTCGAGGTCGATCCGGCTGCCGAGGACGAAGCCGCACTCTACGCGGTCGAAGCCTTGCGCGATCCCGCGCAATCCAAGAGTTTGGTGGGATTTAGAGAAGAAAAGCGCGTGCTCGTCTACTTCCTAAAATCCCAGAAGAAAGCGAAGGCCTCGGCGCGCCGATAGAAAGCCCCCTCAACCTCCTGATCATCGGGGACGTCGTGGGCTCCCCGGGTCGCGAGGTGCTGAAGCGATGCGTTTCGCTGCTTAGAGAGCAGCACGGCATCCACGCCTGCATCGCCAATGGCGAAAATGCCGCGGGCGGTTTTGGCCTGACCGCGCAGACCGCCGAGGAGATCTTCGCCAGCGGGGTGGACTTCATCACCGGCGGCAATCATATCCTCGACAAGCGAGACTTCGCCGAGTATCTCGAGACCAGCAACCGCGTCATCCGGCCGGCGAACTATCCGCCTTCGGTACCCGGACAGGGAGCCGCAACCTTCACGGTCGATGGCGTGACGGTAGCCGTGCTCAATCTTATGGGCCGAACGTTCATGCCGCCGGTCGACGATCCGTTTCGCTGTGCCGACGGCTTAGTGGCCGACCTGCGGCGGCGTACCCCCGTGGTTTTCGTGGACGTCCACGCCGAAGCAACCTCGGAGAAAGTCGCGCTCGGGCGATTTTTAGACGGGAGGGTGTCATGCGTGTTTGGAACGCATACACACGTCCAGACCGCCGACGAGCAAATTCTGCCGGGGGGCACTGCTTATATCAGCGACCTGGGCATGACCGGCCCGACCGAAGGAATCATCGGGATGGAGGCTGGCGCGGTACTCGACCGGTTTCTCAGCGGCCTTTCCGAGCGCTTCAGCGTTCAGAAGACCGGGAGTAAGCAGTTCTGCGGCGCCGTCGTCTCGATCGATCGCACCTCAGGCAAGGCCAATGAGATTAAGCGCATCTTTTTGAAGGGGATCGCATGAGCGTAGCTGTGACGCTAAAGGTCTCGGCAAAGAGCAATCCCAACGCGGTGGCGGGCGCTCTTGCCGCGGCGTTGCGGGAGCGCGAAAGCTCGGAACTCCAGGCCGTTGGCGCCGGCGCGATTAATCAGGCGATCAAGGCGGTCGCGATCGCGCGCAGCTACCTACGCGGAGCGCAGCTCGATCTGGTCTGCACGCCATCTTTTGTCGTGGTCGCCATCGGCGAGAGCGAACGAACCGCGATCTCGCTTTTCGTACAGCGCCGCATCCTCGAGGAGAAGGTTTCCGAAATTGAAGGTTGATCTGCACTCGCATACCCGGATGAGCGACGGAACGCTCACTCCACAAGAGCTCTCCGACTTCATGGGCGAGCGTGGGGTCGAGGTTTTCTCGATCTCCGATCACGACACGCTTGCGGCATATGGAGCTTTCGAACCGCCGGCCGGCGCTCGCGTGATCACGGGAATCGAAATCAACACGACGTGGCGCAAAAATGAGGTCCACGTGCTGGGGTACGGCGTACCGCTCGGCCCTTCGCCGATCAACGAGCTGCTCGAGTATAACCAGGAGCAGCGCAGGCTGCGAGCGGTGACCATGGTCGAACGACTGCGCGAGGCCGGCTACTCGCTGACGCTCGAAGACGTCATCAAAGAATCGGGCGGGGCGCACGCGATGGGGCGGCCGCACGTGGCGAAGGCGCTCGTGCGCCTCGGCATCGTGGATAGCGTTGACGGGGCCTTTCGGGAAGCGCTCGTCCCCGGCAAACCCGGATACGTTCCACAGATCTACACGACGCCCGAGCACGCGATCGAAACGATAGCGGCTGCCGGAGGAATTCCGGTGCTCGCCCATCCCGGCCGGCTGAAGGATCGCGTCCTCATAGACGAGCTCGTCGGGCACGGTCTGCGCGGCATCGAGGTCTTCTATCCGCTCCACGACGAGCAGGACACGCGCGAGTTCCGCGAGACTGCGAAGCGTCACGGACTCGTTATGACCGCCGGAATGGATTTTCACGACATCCGCTACCACACCAAAGGCGTCGGGATGGAAGTCGACGAGGCCGACATCGCGCCGTTCCTCGATCTGGTCGAAGTCTTCGCGTGATTGCCGCCGCGGCGGCGCTGGCACTCGCCATCAACGCTCCGACGCTGACGCCGCGGCTGAAGAACTCGATCGTCGCGGGCGAAGTCTACGATCTGGATTCGCATCGCGTGCTCTACGAACGCAACCCGGTAACGCTCATGGTCGCCGCATCGACCACCAAGCTCTTAACCGAAGGGACCAGTTTAGCGCTGTTGGGGCCGGGCTTTCGCTGGACGACACCGGTCTATCGGACCGGAGCGATCGATGCGCAGGGCGTTCTGCAGGGCGACCTGGTGCTCGTTGCGAGCGGCGATCCAAACCTTTCGCAGCGCATACAACCCGACGGCACGCTTGCGTTCGAGAATGAGGATCACGCCTATGATGGCTCGCCGGGTACCAAGGCCGTGCCGGGCGATCCGCTCGCCGTGCTTCGCGACTTGGCGGCGCAGGTCGCTAAGGCAGGCATCAAGCGGACTCACGGCCGCGTGTTGGTTGACACGTCGCTCTTTGCGGATCAGGGCCCCGAAGGGGGCACCGGCGTGATCGTGTCGCCGATCGTCGTCAACGACAATGTCGTTGACGTCACCGTAACTCCGGGTGCGCATCCTGGCGACCCAGTCGGCATTTCCGTCTCGCCCAAAACCGACTACGTAGAATTTGAGAACCACGCGACAACCGGTGCAGCCAAGAGCGATGCAACAATCGACATGAGCGCGGACACTCGACTATGGAACAGCAGTCACCGAGTCACGATTACCGGCACGCAGCCCGTCGGCGCGAGCGTGTTATACGCCTATCGCGTTCCGGAGCCTAAAGCTTTCGCTCAAGAGGCCTTTCGGCGGGCGCTTCTCGATGTGGGGGTCGTGCAAGATCTCTCCGGGACGACATCAAGTCTTCCACCCTCGCCGGCGTCGTACGTCCCGGCGAATCTCGTCGCCACGCACGTCTCGCCTCCGCTCTCAGAAGACGTCTACGTCACGCTGAAGGTAAGCGATAATCTCCACGCGGTGCTGATGCCGTTTATGTGGGCGATTTACAAAAAGCATGCGACTCGAGACTACTTGCAGACCGGCTTTGCGCTGGAGGCGCAGCTGTTGAAATCGGCTGGCCTGGACGTGACTCAGGCCGCACAACAAGACGGCGAAGGGAGTAGCGCCTACTTTACGCCCGACTTCATGGTGCGCTACCTCGCGTGGGCGCGAATGCAGGGCTGGTATGCGGCCCTCTTTCACGGTCTGCCGATCATGGGCGTGGATGGGACGCTGGTTGATATCCAGCGCACGTCGCCCGCGCGCGGAAAGGTCTTCGCAAAGACCGGAACCGATGACAGCACCAATTACCTCAGCAACGGAGAGGTCGTCGAAAAAGGTTTAGCCGGCTACATCACGACGCGCGGCGGGCACCACGTTGCGTTCGCCTTCTACGTTGGTGCGATGAACGGGCCGCACGACGAAGACACCGGCGCGGTCGCCGGACAGATCCTGGGCGCGATGGCCGCCGCGACGTACGAAAGCTTATAGCGAGAGCGCCGCGCGCACTCGCCCAAGGATCTGCGACGCTTCGCCTTCGTAACGTACGAGTTGAGCGGCCTGCTCGCGAACGATCGGCGCTTGGCGCATATATCGATGGTTGACGCGTACGTTGTACGCGCATGCTGCAAGCGCCGCGTTGGCGAACTCCGCGGCGCATCCGACGTCGCTCGCGAGCGCGCTCTTTGGAATCCGCGCGAGCCGATCGGCGAGCCTCAAAACCTTCAGCGAAAGTCCGGCCGCCTCGAGCGGCACTTGCGCCGCATGCTCGAGCGCACCGTCGAGCACCCGCCGGCGCGCCGAACTCTCGGCGTCATTGCCCTTGGGGAGCGCTTGGGCTTCAATGACGGCTGCATAGGCAGCCTCGTCTCGCAAGCGCGCCTCCGCCAATTCCGCCCTAAGGCCGTCGGCCTCCGACACGAGGCCCTCGATCGGCGCGGCGCCGATGCGCCCCACCATCGCGACGAGCGCGGCCGCGAGGGCGCCGATAAGCGCTGCGGCGCTCCCGCCTCCTGGGACGGCTTCCTTCGAGGCCAGGCGTTCCAGATAGGCGTCCAGACTCTCCACGCGACCAGGGGTTGGCCGGTGCGTTGCGAAAAGCCCGCGAGCCTTTTCCCCCGGCGCAGGAGTTATTGATAGAGTGACCCTTTTAGATCCCGTCCAGACCAACACCGGCAGCGTAAAAGACCGTGGACTAGCAGAAGCGGGCCGTTCGAGAATCGCCTGGGCCGCCGGTTACATGCCGGTGCTCAACCAGATCCGCGACCGTTTCGAGATTGAAAAACCGCTCGCGGGCGTCCGCATCGGCGCCTGCCTTCACGTCACGACCGAAACGGCCAACCTGATGCTCGCCCTGCAGGCCGGCGGCGCGCAGATCGCGCTCTGTGCCAGCAATCCGCTCTCCACGCAGGATGACGTTGCCGCCGCGCTCTGTGATTACGGCATCGCAACCTTTGCGATCAGGGGCGAGGACAACGCGACCTACTATTCGCACATCGAGTCGGTGATCGCAACCCACCCGCAGCTCTCGATGGACGACGGTTGCGATCTTGTTACGACGATCTTCACGAAACACAAAGACCAGCTCGCGGAGCTGATCGGCGGATGCGAGGAGACGACGACCGGTGTAATTCGACTGCGCGCGATGCAGCGCGACGGCGTGCTTCCCTACCCGATCGTCGCGGTCAACAACGCCCTGACCAAGTTCATGTTCGACAATCGTTACGGCACCGGACAGTCGACGCTCGACGGGATCGTTCGCGCGACCAACGTTTTGCTCGCGGGACGGACGCTCGTCGTAATCGGCTACGGCTGGTGCGGTCGCGGCATCGCCTCGCGCGCCGCCGGTATGGGTGCGCACGTCATCGTTACCGAAGTAGATCCGCGGAAGGCAATCGAGGCCGTCATGGACGGTTACCGCGTCATGCCGATGAGCGATGCGGCTAAGTTAGGCGACCTCTTCGTAACGGTGACGGGCAACTATCATGTGATTCGCGAGGAGCACTTCCGGGTGATGAAGGACGGCGCGATCGTCTGCAACTCGGGCCACTTCAACGACGAGCTTGATCTCGACGCGATCGCCCGAATCTCGCGCGGCAAGGCCGAGCCGCGTGAGTTCGTCGAGCAGTACGAGCTGCACGACGGTCGGAAGGTCTGCATTCTCGCCAATGGGCGCCTGATCAATCTGGCCGCGGCCGAAGGCCATCCTGCAGCGGTCATGGATATGTCGTTCTCGAATCAAGCGTTGGTGGCGGCCTACCTCGTCAAACACCACGAAGAGCTCGAAAAGGGACGGGTCTACGACGTACCGGTCGAGATTGATGAAGAGGTTGCGCGGCTCAAGCTTTCGTCGATGGGCATCGAGATCGACACCCTGACCCCCGAACAAGTGAAGTATATCGCCTCGTGGAGTGAAGGGACCTGATGGCGTACAAGCGGCTTTTTACGAGCGAGTCGGTGACCGAGGGACATCCCGACAAGCTGGCCGACCAAATCTCCGATGCGGTGCTCGACGCGCTGATCAAGGACGACCCTCACTCGCGAGTTGCCGTCGAGACGTTTGCGATTACCGGCCAGATTCACATCGCGGGTGAAGTCTCGACGAAAACCTACGTAGACATTCCGCGGATCGCTCGCGAGACGGTCCGTGCGGTCGGCTACACGCGCTCGGCAATCGGCTTCGATGCCGAGACCTGCGGTGTGAGCGTTTCGATCGACGAGCAGTCGCCGGACATCGCGATGGGAGTCGACAAGTCGCTCGAAGCGCGCGCTGGGGATAGCGACAAATTCGAGCTTCTCGGCGCCGGCGACCAAGGCATGATGTTCGGCTATGCCTGCCGCGAAACCGACGAACTGATGCCGCTGCCGATCGTGCTGGCGCACAATCTCACTCGCCACCTGGCCGCGATGCGCAAAAACGGCGACATTCCGTATCTGCGCCCCGACGGAAAATCGCAGGTCACGATCGAGTATCAAGGCGACCGTCCGGTGCGAGTCGACGCGGTCGTCGTTTCGACCCAGCACGATCCCGAAATTCCGCTCGAGGAGATTCGGCGCGAGATCACTGAGAAGATTATCGATCACGTCATTCCCGGCTCGATGCACGACGACCAGACACGCGTTTACGTCAACCCAACGGGGCGTTTCGTGATCGGCGGCCCGAAGGGCGACGCTGGACTGACGGGTCGCAAGATCATCGCCGACACCTATGGCGGGATGGCGCGTCATGGCGGCGGAGCTTTCTCGGGAAAGGATCCCACGAAAGTCGATCGTTCCGGCGCGTACGCCGCTCGCTGGGTAGCTAAGAATATCGTCGCGGCCGGACTGGCGGATCGTTGCGAGGTGCAGGTCGCCTATGCGATCGGCGTGGCCCGTCCGATGAGCGTTTTAGTGGAAACCTTCGGCACCGGACGGCTTCCCGAGGAGCAGATCGCCAAAGCCGTGACCGAGATCTTCGATCTCCGGCCGGCGGCGATTATCCACCACCTGGATCTTCTGCGCCCGATTTACAGACAGACCGCCAACTACGGCCATTTCGGGCGTCCCGATCTCGATCTGCCGTGGGAACGGGTCGACCGCGTCGAGGCGCTTCGAAAAGCCGCTTCTTTTACTGGAGATGAGTTACGTGTTCCGAACTTTGCCGGATAGACTCTCGGCCTGCGCCATTGCGCTCGCTCTTTGTGCGGTTTCGCTCGCTTCCGCGGGCGCGACGACATTGGTGCCGTCGCAGACGTTGCGGGCCGGAACGCGGATCGCGTGCGTCTTGGACGAGACGATCAACTCGGCAACGTCAAAGTACGGCGACAAGTTCAAGTTACGGGTGGTAGATACGTCGCATCCGGCGCTGGCCGGCTCCCATATCACCGGCTGGGTTACCGAAGTGAGGCAGCCGTCCGGAGCAAGCCGCGCTATGGTACGATTTTTCTTAACGACGATTCATCTTGCGAACGGCAGCAAAAAGTCGATCAGTGCCTTCATCGTCAGCAGACGTGTCGTAAACTACGACCCGGGCGCACTCCGAGCCGCGCGAAACCAGCTACCTCCGGCGATGGCCGCCGGGATGGTGACGCCAGGCCCGGTCGCGTGGCAGATGAACTTCGGCGGCGGCAGCTCCCCCAGCGTTTCAAATCGCGGTAGTGGCAACCTCGGTGGCACCATCTACGCCCAAAGCTCGGGCGAAGCGATCGTCATTCCCTCCGGCGCCCCGGTCACGGTCGAACTTCAGCAAGACCTCACAATCCCGTAACTACGACGGGTGCAGCAGCTGCTCCATCGTGCATTGGCGCGGCGGCTTATCGGGGCGCCATCGCAGCAACCGCGCGGCGTGGCGAAAGCGCCGCGCGGTGACATGATCGAAGGCGACCTCGACGACCACTGACGGGCGAACCGGAAACCACTCCGCGTTTTGCTCGCGCCGCCACCGGCTCGGCCCTCCCGGCGCGACACCGGTGAATCCCGGCGGCTCGACGATCGGCTTGAGATGCTCGCCCGCACGCCGGCGCTCGGCTGCGTTCATCGAGCCGACAAAGCCAATGTGATCGAGTTTGCCGGCGTCGTCGTAGAGCCCCAGCAGCAACGAGACGACGGTGCCGTCGGTTGAGGTCCGAAAGCCCCCAACCACGCAATCTGCCGTATAGCTGCGTTTGATTTTGAAGGCCGCATCGCGACTTCCAAAGGCGTATGGCGCGTCACGCTTTGCGATAATGCCATCGAGTCGAGCGAGACTTCCCGCTAGCCATTGCTGCGCGAGCTCGACGTCGTCGGTTGCGGGTGACAGCCGAATGCTCTCGTTGAAGTTGCGCGCGGCGAAGGCTTCGAGAATCTCGCGGCGCGCGCGCAGCCGTCGTTCGTAGAGCGTGGCTTGGCCGTCGACGAGCAGGTCGAAAATCACATATGATGCCGGCGTCTCCTGCGCGAGTCTGCGAACTCGGCTCTCGGCCGGGTGCATCCGCTGCAGTAGCGCGTCGAAATCGGACTCGACCCCGCGCGCGATCATGAGCTCGCCGTCGGTTACGAAGCTTTGCGTCTTAAATTTTTTTAGCGCGTCTACGATCTCGGGAAAATATCGCGTAAGCGATTCGCCGGACTTCGACTGTAGCTCGACCTTGTCGCCGTCGCGAAACGCGAGACAGCGAAAACCATCCCACTTCGGCTCGTATGTCCAATCTGCACCTTCGGGGATCCGCTGTACATGGCGCGTCTCCATCGGTTCGACCGGTGGACGAAGCACGAGCCCCATCGCTCTACTGCTCGTCGTCGTCATCCTCGAGCTCATCGTCGTCGCCAAAGTCATCGGGGTCGGGGCTTTCCTCGAAAACGTCGGGATCTAGGTCGGGCTGAGGCACATTCGGATCAGGACCCGTAGACATAAAACCTCCTACTTTGAGAGACGCGCGATTGATGGGCAGTTAGCCGCATTTACCCGGATTCTAAGCCCTTGAGCCGGCGCATCGAACCGTTCGACTCGCTTTGTTTCGGTCGGTCCGCTATTGGGCAAGAACGGTGGAACGCATTGGTACGTTTTATGCCGGTTGACAAAGGAGAAGCGTGGTGGCGTTGATAGAGATCGTCATAGTCCTTATTGTGGTGGGCGTCTTGCTCTGGCTAGTAAACACGTACATACCCATGGCGAGCCCGGTCAAGTCGCTGTTAAATGCGGTAGTGGTTATCTTTTTGGTCATCTGGCTGCTTCAGGTATTCGGAGTTTGGCACTATATCACGAACTTTCGCGTCGGATCGTAGAGTCGACGTAGGGCTTTCAAACTGCGACGCGACTCAGATCGAAGCGGGCGCGCTTTTGCAGCAGCGGTTTCCAGAGATCGCCGACGCGCGCGATTCGGTCGGGAACGTTGAAAACCGTGAAATCACCGATCTCGACTCCATTTTCGAGTTCTTCCCACGTAATCGGCGTCGAGACGGCTGCTGCTTCGTTCGCGCGCACCGAATAGATCGAGGCGAGCGTTCTTCCCCAGGCATTCTGATTGTAGTCAACTAACACTCGACGCGTCGGGCGCTTTGCGACCCGGTACTCTGCGGTGAGAACGTCGGCGTGCGCACGGGCGGTCTGATGACCGATCACTTTGGCAATTCGCCAAACCTCGTGCTGAGTCGGCCCGCTGCGAATCGCCACGTAGACGTGCACGCCCTTGCTGCCAGTCGTCTTTACGAACGGTGTCATGCCGAGGCCACGCAGCACGTCGGCGACGATCAGGGCCGCCTCGCGAACGACGGAGAACGGCGTCTCGGGTGTAGGATCCAAATCGAAATGTATGTAGAGCGGACGATCCGGATCCTCGCAGAGCGAATACCACGGGTTAAGGTCGATGCACCCGAGGTTTATCAGCCACATAAGCGATGGCAGATCGTCGATGACCGCGAAATCGATTACGCTGCCGGAACGGTGATGGATCGCACAGGTTCGAATCCATGGCGGGCGTGGTGACGGCGTGCGTTTCATATAGAAAAAGTCACCGGTAACGCCGTGCGGATAGCGCTTCATCACCATTGCGCGGTCGCGAACGTGCGGAATCAAGACGCCGGCGACGCTGAGGTAATAGCGCAGCAGATCGCCCTTCGTCAGTCCAAGCTTGGGAAAATAAATTTTGCGCAAGTTCGTCAGGACGACGCCCTTGCCGTCTACCTCGACCGTCGCATCGTCGGTGTCGGCGGGAATGACGACCGCCGCGCGGGCGGCCTTCGAGAGTGCCGGCATTTGCCTTAGTAATACCCTAACCGCCGGGGCTCCTCCGCCGTCGCGTCACACCGAGAGGCACGTGCGCGTTCTCGCCGATATCGTGGCGGCATCTCGATTCATCCGTGCCTCGGTCGCCGCGGCGATCACCGGTCTCATCACGATCACGATCTATTTGGTGGTCGAACGAGCCATCGCGGAACGCCTCTCGGTCGTACAGGCTCTGCAGCAGCTCTTGCAGTGGGACGCCTCCAACGGATACGGGCCGGCCGCGTTCGAGGGCGGCTGGCCGATGGCGCTTATTGGGCTCGCGATGGACTTCGTCGTGTCGCTCGCGTGGGCGGTGGCGTTCACGGCGCTGTATGTGAACGCGCCGGCCGTACGGCGAAATGTCGTGCTGACGGGCCTCCTCTACGGCGCCGTCGTGATGGTCGTCATGATCTACGCCATCGTGCCAACCGGGCACGCAACGCGGATGCATAGCACCGTCGCGCACGTCATCAACGTGCTCGTCGCACACACGATCTTCTTTGGGTTCCCGCTCGCCTTGACCGTCGACGCGGTGCTGAAGGCAGGAGCGCCTCGGGCACTGGGGTCCCGGCGCACCGTCTGAGCGGCCGCGCCAGGCAGGGGCTGCGCCCCACCCGTGGAACGAGGGTCCGCCGGTCATTCGCCGACGCGCTATCCGGATTAGCTCAGTTGGTAGAGCAGCTGACTGTTAATCAGCGGGTCGTTGGTTCGAGTCCAACATCCGGAGCCATTAAGACCCCTTGCAGAATAAACGCGTTTTGCGAGGGGTCTGCACTTTGCAGGGCGGCGGCTTTGTGCAGCCACGTGCAGCCTAAGTTAAGCCTTTGGGTGACTACGGCCTACAAGACGCCCCCTAACACTTTCGAACTAACCAACCCTCACAGTTATAGGCTGCGTAGAACGCTACCTCATGTCAATCCGGAGCCATTATGCAGCCACGAGATTCGCACCGCGATCGTAAAACAAAAAGAGGCCGAGCCTGAGCCCGGCCCCTTTTTTATCGGCGGTTGCCAGTCTTGGATTAGCGAGCGCTACTCCAAAGCAATCCCGAGTTTGAAGGTGTAGGTGCCATAGTTGCCGTTGCAATCGGTGCTTGGCGCGAACCCGATGCAGTAGAAGTCGGTGAATTTGACTGGGCCCGCGCGGTGCGGGGTCCGGCCGCTGTAGTCGATGTACTGGTAAGTCGGGTTCCCGGGATCCGGATAGAAGTAATCGTCGAACTTTTTGTCGATCTTGCCCCTCGCGTTTGTGTTTTTGACGATCCAGCCGTCGTTCTCGAGTTGGTAACTGGGGGCAGTTGAGGTTTCGACGTAGGGTCCGGGGTTGCCCGGAGTGATGTAGAAGCAGAATGCGTAAACGCTGTAGTCACAACCGGTTATGAGCGGCTTGACCCCGGGCATCAGGCGAACGGTGTACGCATGGCCATGGGACTTACCCATCGCCACGGTGTGTCCGCTCGATGACGTTAGGGACGACGACGGCAACGCCGACGACGACCCCCCACCGCTCGAACACGCTGAAAGTGCTAGGCCGGCGGCCAGCGCGGCGCTAGTACAGAGGAGGCTTAAACGCATGTTGTGGGCTCCTTCCGTCGCTAGTTCTGAAGAGAAGTAACTCTGAACAAAACGCGCCTGCCAAATGGCAGGTACGCCTTAGAAGAATGCGAGCCCACGCTTCCGTTTCCTCCCCGGTAAGTGACCCCATTCCAGCTGGCCACCTCTGAGCGCGGCCCTCAATCGGGAGCCAACGACCCTTATGGGTTTCCGCTTAAAGGGGCTACGAAGGAGATCCACTAGCGCAACAGCCGCTCCTCGGAAGCGGAGATCGTTGTGATCCGCCGCGAGTTAGGCGCCGGAGCACTGGCTGAACCACAAGCGCTTTCGCCGGACCTACCGCGTATACGATTGAAGGGAGGCCCGAGCTGTGCGAGCCTCCCTGGCCCTTCCCCGTTTAAAGCCAAGCGGCTAACTACGGTCCAACGGCAAGGCCCAGCGGTTGTGAGAAGCCTCCGCCAATTGTTACCACGCACGACCACGAACGGCAGCCCGTTGGAATCATGCTCACCGTGCTGGCGCCGGTGTCGGAAACGTACACATTGCCTTGAGCGTCTGCTTTTGCCGACCATGGGTCGTTGAAACCGCCTAGGATCGTGCTCACGCACGATGCCGAGCGGCAACTCGGCTGCATTTCCTTGACTGATTTATTTGCGTCATCGGCAATGTAGATATTGTTGTGGCGGTCCAATGAAACACTGTTCGGTTGGCCCCATCCGCCGCCTAAGCGCGTCACGCACGATGACGATCTGCAGTTGTGCGGCATCTCCGAAACGTAGTAGTCAGATGAAACATACACGTTCCGATGTTTATCAAGTGTGACGTCGCTCGGTCCGTAGTCCCACGGATAGTATCCTGGCCCGACGAAGGCCTTGCCGCCCAATGTCACGACGCAAGCATTGCCCCCACAGCCTGCCGGCACTTTTTTAACGTATCCGTGGCTGTAGTCGGCGACGTACAGGTTACCTTGCTTATCGGACGCCGTGCCCCATGGATTGAGGTAATCTCCAGGCACGATTGAAGCGCAACTTTCGTTGCCGCATCCGGGTGTCATTTTGTAGATGGCCGTGCCATAGTCGCACGTGTTGCTCACGTATAAATCGAGCGATTTATCGAGGCTCACGGTAGTTGGACACGAGTAGCCCTTTCCGACCGTCACGACGCAAGTCGCGTCGAGACACCCTCTGGGGATTTCTTTGACGAGCTTGCCGCCGTTGTCGGCGACGAAAATGGGGTGCGGCGGCGAGTGGTTTACGGTTGTCGCGAGGTTCGTCATGCCGGCCGGTGCGGTGCCGGGCGGGACCGCCATAGACTGCCCGGACGGGCCGCCATTACAGGCAGCCAAGAGTGCGGCCGCCAGACACGATCCTGCGACGCTAACCAAACGTCTTAAGTTTTGCATTGCCCTCATCTCGTTTTCTTTGAAGCGTTCTAAGGCTTCAGGCAAGGGATGACGCACTGCTCGCACCATCCCGGGTGGAATATGTATCGATGATGCCGCTGCGGCGGGATTAGCGGAACGGACACTTGGACAGTTGACTTGGACAACTGCAAACCGGAGGACGGCCCAAGCTGGACCGGCCTCCCTCCGATATCGCTCTATCCTAGTGGACTGCAATGCCCCAAGGGGTAACGAAACCGGAACCTAGCATATTGATGGTGTGGTATCCGCCGGTCTTGATGATTTGATATACTTCTCCACTCGCATAATCGCCGCCGTAGACGTTGCCCTTCCGATCCACTGCAACGCCGACTGGACGGTAGAAATCATTGGTAAGCGTTCTGACACAGCCGGATGAGAAACAATCGGGTGGCATTTCCTGTACCGCGCTGTTGTTATAGTCGCCGATGAAAACATTGTTGCGACGATCCACCGCTAAACCGTACGGATTCAGAAATGTGTTATATCCCCCGCCGAGTGTATTGGTGGTTGTGTAGCTGGGGGCGAGCATCTCGAAGATCTCGCTTGTACTTGCGGCCGTACCGACATAGAGGTTGTTTGAACTATCGATCGCGAGGCCAACCGGGCCTTGGAAGAACGAGCCGTACGTCTCGATCGTCGTGTAGCTGGGCGCGAGCAATTCGTATACCGGAGCGTTCTGCATGTACCCGCTGCCGTTGAATCCGCCGCCGTCGTTGGTGACGAAGAGGTCGTTCGAAGAATCAAGCGCGAGGCTGTACGGCCCGTCGATCGAGGTGGTGAGCGTTTTGATGACAGGGTTCTTAGGAATGCCTCCGTTAACCGCCAGCATCTCCTTCACGGCGTTGTTTCCGTAGTCGGCGACAAAGACGTCGCCGTTCCCGTCCACGGCGACACCCGTGGGCTGATGAAACCCCGAACCCAAGCTGAGTATCTGCGTGAAACCGCCGGCCCATAGGATCTCATAGACCGCATTGCTGCCGGGGTCGCCGACGTACACGTTCGGGCCACTCTTCGCTAGCCGTTGCACAGACCCATGAGGTCTTTGGCTTTTTGCGTTTGGTTGTAAGCGCAGCGCCTCGCTAGCTGCCTCGAACAAAGGCCCGTCCTTCATCGGTTTTCCGTCAGACGCCTGAGTCATCGTGGCCGAAGTGCCGACCGGCAGAACGCCCGCAGAGGGCGCGGAAACGCTGCCTCCACTACAGGCGGCCAAGAGTGCCGCCGTGAGACACGATCCTGCGACGCTAATCAAACGTTTTGAGTCTTGCATTGCCCTCATCTCGTTTTCTCTGAAGCCTTCCAAGGCTTCAGGAAAGGGATGACGCACGTGGCGCACCATCCCAGGTGGAATATGTATTGATGATCCCGCCACAGGGGCAATCGCGGAACAGACACTTGGACAACCGACTTGTACAACAGACTTGGACAAGTGGTGGCTTTAGAGCGGCCCGAGCCCAGAGGACGGGCTTAGACGAGCAGGCTTTCCTCGAACGCGCGTGCCTCGGTCCAGGTGCTCCCTTCCTTAATCGAGGCATCCGTCTCCCCGCCAAGCGTGTCGCGAACGGCGGCTAAAGTCTGCTCGTGTTCGCGCCGCTCGGTAAAATCGCGCTGTAGCCCGTGTTCCTCAACGCGGGCGTCGACGTAGCCGACTAGTCGAGCGGCGCGCCGCCGTCGTTCGATCGCGAGCGTGGTGTCGGAAACAGGTCGTAGTGCCGCGACCGCGGCGAGATGCTGGATCGTCCACGCGACCGCGCTAGTCATGGCGCGTTCGCGCGCGAGCGCAAGCGCTTCGCGCGCGTGCGATACGCTCGCTTCCCAGCGGCACAGCGCGCCTTCGTACGCCGCGATGTTGCTCAGATCGTAGGCGACGGCATCGCGATCGTTCAATGCGCCGTCAGCTTCGAGCGCTTCGTTCGCCAGGCGTAACGCCTCGGCCGGATTCCCGCTTTTGAATTCGAGTTCGGCGAGATTCAGTGCCACGTGCGCTGCGGGTCGCGATGCGCCGACGGCTTTGAACAGTGCCAGAGCTTCGGCGAAGAGGCGCCGCGCCGAGTTGGCATCTCCGCTTCCGAGCTCCAACACGGCGAGGTAGAGCAGCGCGGCCGCGACCGCGCGGCGTGCGCCTAACGCACGGCATTCTTCCAACGCCAGGCGCAGCTCCGACTCCGCTTCCTTCGCCTCTCCCAACATCCCCCGGGCGGCGCCTGCAAAGAGGCGCGCCAGCGCGCTCCCCCGCTTCTCGCCCAGCTCGGAAAAGTCGGCCAGAGCTCGCTGCGCCGGGGCCGCCGCATTTGCGTACTGCTGCATGACCATCGCGAGATGCGCCGCCGATAGATCGAGCCACGCGCGGATGCAGTCCGGTCGCGATTCCTCGCACGAGTTGAGTCCAGCGCGTACCCAGGCGAGGCCCTCGGCCGGTGCTAACGTGAACCAAACGGGGCGCAGCGCAACGACCAATCGCCGTCCGAGCTTGAGGTCTCCACCGGAGCCGAAAGCCCATCTCAAGGCGGCACGCCAATTCTCCAACTCCGGCTCGGCGCTGGTCTTCCACTCAACGTCAGGTGTAGCGTCCCATTGCGATTCCAGCTGCTCGGCAAGCACGACATATGCCTGTGCATGTGCCAAGCCCGCCGCCTCGAGTTCGCCCTGCGCTACTAACTGTTCGTGTGCGTACGCGCGCATGGATTCGAGCAAACGATACCGCGTTTCGCCTTCGATCGTTTCCGCATGTACGAGCGATTTTTCGACGAGAGATGCCAGGAGATTGAAAGCCGCCTCTCCGGCGCTGACCCCATGTATTGCGGCGACGGAGTCGAGCGAGAAGCCGCCCGAGAAAACACCCAGGCTCCGAAAGAGTTTTCTTTCGCTTTCGGACAATAGGTCGTAGCTCCAATCGATCAATGCGCGCAACGTTTGTTGGCGAGGAATCGACGTGCGGCGGCCACCGGTCAGTACGATAAAGCGTTCGTCGAGTCTCTCCGCAATCTCCGTCACCGAAAGCACCCTCGTGCGCGCGGCTGCCAGCTCGATCGCCAAGGGAATGCCATCGAGCCGCCTACAGACCTCGCCCACGACTGGGGCGACTTCGTCGCTCAACCTGAAGACGGCGTCAGCGGCTTCTGCACGCTCGGCGAACAATGCGACTGCACTGTAATGCCGCGCTTGTTCGGCGGTCAGAGTTTTGCTTGGGGGTAGTGCCAGCGATGGCACGCGATAGACGCGTTCCGCGCCGATCCGCAAGGGTTCACGGCTGGTAGCGAGTATCCGCACGTGCGGAGCGCGCTGCAAAATCGCTTCGACAACACGCGCAGCCTCTTCGATCAGATGCTCACAATTGTCGATGATGAGCACCAGTCGCCGCGGTTGCAGATACTCCAAGGTGACGTCGAGCAGCTGGCGCCCCTGATGCTCTCCCAGACCGAAGGTTGACGCAATGGCTTGAACGGTCGAAGCGGTTTCGTCAAACGCCGCAAGTTCGACGAGCCAGACACCGTCGCCGGAGCCTTCGAGTAAGGCTTCACCGATTTGCAACGCAAGGCGGGTCTTTCCAATTCCTCCGGCGCCCACCAACGTCGTCAGAGGATGTGCGTGTACGAGCTGTGCGATCTCGGCCAGCTCGTTCTCTCGCCCGATTAAGCGAGTTACCTGCCGCGGAAGATTGTTTTGAATGAGCCGCGTCGCCGACGCCCCGGTCCACGGACCAACCGTTACTGCTCCTAATCGTGTCGGCCCCGAACGGCCTGCGGCTTCGAACTGCGCGCGTTGATCGGCGTCGAGCGCCAGCGCTTCAGCCAAGAGCGCGAGCGTCTTCGACTGAGGCTTGCGCCGGTGACCACGTTCTAGGGCGCTGATTGCGAAAGCACTCATTCGGGCGCGCTCGGCTAGTGCTTCTTGCGATAGTCCGGCCGCAAGCCGGTGATGCCGCAAAAGCTTCCCGAACTCTGGGGAGACGGACAAGCGTTCGGCCTCCTGCATTCCCTCGGCAGCCTTCGCTCCCGCTTGAAAAGCTCCCGTAGGCCGAAAGCTCAGAAGCGCGGTGATTAATGCCGCAGTTTAACTGCCGTTCCGAGGTTGTGCTTGCCGCCGCGCACCGTCGTTCCGTAGAATGCGCCGTTCGAATAGAGGAGCGCGGCGGCCGGACCACTGCCGTCGTTGCCGCCCGTAAAGTCGTAGACCTGGTTGTATACCGGATTCGATGGCGACGGCACGAAGCTGAAAATGGTCCCGCAGCCATCGCCGCTAGAGCAGCTCGTCCCTCCACCGATATTGGCAGTTCCGTAGAGCACGCCGCGCACGTTCACTAAAGCAGCCACCGGCTCAGAACCATCCGGCCCGTTACCAAACTTGTGCAAAACTTGTTCCTTCCCGGTCGCAAGATCCACGCTGAAAAGCGTTCCCTCACAATGATTCGCACAATAGTTTCCTCCGCCGCAGCAGGTCGTGCCGTAAAGTGTGTGTTTGACGTCGATCAGACTTGCGAATGGGTCGCAGCCGTCACGCGGGGCGTTGACAAAACTGTGGACGACCTGTTCGGCGCTACCGTTGGTACCGATGCTGAAGACGGTGCCGCAGAGCGGAACCGAGCCGCCCAGATCGGTCGTGCCGTACAGCGTGCCTGAGACGTCAAGCAGCGCGGCGAAGGGAACTGCCCCGTCGCCATATTTTCCGAAACTGTGCAGCACCTGCTCCGTGCCGGTAACCGGATCCACGCTGTATACCGTGCCACATGTGCCGTTGGGCACTCCTCCAGAAAGGCCGCACAACTGCTGGTCGGTAAAAGCGCCGCCTCCGTTTGTCGTACCGTAGAGAATTCCCTTAACTTCAATTACGCTCGATATCGGGTAGGCGCCGTCCTGACCGTAGCCAAAGCTGTGGACGATCGTTTCCTTATAACCCGAAGACGTCGGATGAAGTTTGAAGAGTGTCCCGTCGTCGTATTTGCCGCCATAAAACGTAGTGCCATAGAGGTCGCCGCTTTTGTCTGCCAGCAGCGTCGCCAGCGACGCGGCTCCATCCCCAGGCGCTCCCATGAAGGTGTGCAGAACCTCAATCTTATACGTCGTCTTGCCTGTTTTTGGAACGAGACGATAAACGATACCGCACCCGCTGTTCGAGCCCGAGCCAAACCGGGTCGAGCATTTCGTACTCCCACCCAACACGGTAGCACCGTAGAGCGCCGTCTCGCTGCCGATAAGACCGCCGTTGCCGCCGGGTCCGAGCGCGTCGTAACCCTGTTTTCCGTAGTCGTAGAACGGAATGACGTGGACGGTCTGCGGGATCGAATCGGACCGTGCGATTGCAAGCGGCGTCCCCAACGCAGGCGTCGCCGTCTCTGTAGCAGGGCCGCATGACGCCGCGAAAGCCAGAATAACGATCGCGAGCAGACGCAGAAGCTGCTTCATAGGGACCTCCTTGGCGCGGCTCCGCTCCAGAACCCAAATCTTCCGGCTGCCACACCTATTCAAAGCTCGCAACGAAGCCGCTCATACGAGTAAGGCTTCGTTTGAAAGCCATTAGCTCTTATACTCCCCTGACG
>JBAVSO010000019.1:0-1557 GCA_049695635.1 Candidatus Cybelea sp.
AACCCAAGCTCTTTGCTCACTGGAACGCTTTTCGGACGAGCCGGATGGTAGGAGCCGTATGAGGTGAGAATCTCACGTACGGTTTTGGGAGAGCCCGGGGGTGCGATTCCCCCGGGCCACTCGACACGAGCTGCGGCCAAAGCTATAGAGCGAAACGTCCGCATCGCGGCACAGCCGTGAACCGACCGAGGCGAGCGGCGAACGGCGTCGCTGCAATCGCAACCGGGCGCGCGAGCATCCGCGTCAGCACGACGAGGCGTGGTTCAAGCGCGATTGCACCAACGCTCTATGCATTTTCGCTCGATGTATTCCAGCCACGACGAGCTTATCGTTCGCGGGGTGCTCGCGTATCCGGGCCGTTAAGAGTGCCGCGTCCGTGGCATTGGAACGCCTTGGCGGCGCTAGCCGACGCTTGAAAGCTCGGCCGCCAGGCGCGGCCGTTCTTTCCTCGGAACGTCTGGGGATGGCGCTGAGAGTACCGCTTCCCAGCGGGACCGTAACGCTGCTCTTTACCGATATCGAGGGCAGTACGCAGCATTGGGAGGCGCAGCGGGCTGCGATGCCCGAGGCGCTTCGCCGCCATGATGAGCTGCTTCGCACCGCGATCGAAGCGCACGGCGGTCACGTCTTTAAGACCGTGGGTGACCAGTTTTGTGCGGCGTTTGCGCGGGCATCGGATGCGATCGCCGCGGCTACCGACGCGCAGCGTTCTCTCATAGCAAAGGATTGGAGCGCCGTCGGGGGATTAGCGGTACGCATGGCGCTGCACAGCGGCGCGACCGACGAGCGCGATGGCGATTACTTCGGTTCGCCGGTCAATCGCGTCGCGCGACTGCTGGCAACGGCACACGGCGGCCAGGTCGTTGTCTCCGGTGCAACGGCGTACCTTTTGCGCGGCGTGATGCCGGGCCAAACGGACCTGCGCGATCTGGGCGAGCATCAACTCAAAGATCTGGTCGAACGCGAGCAGATTTGGCAGCTCATCGGTCCTGGTTTGCCCGAGACGTTCCCGCCTCTGCGCTCGCTCGGATCGCTGCCCAACAATCTGCCGCGTCAGGTCACGCCGCTCATCGGCCGAAACGGCGTGCTTGCGGAGATCGAACCGCTCGTGCTCGAGCAGCCGCTGGTGACGCTCGTCGGAACCGGCGGCATCGGCAAGACGCGCCTCGCGCTGCAGGCCGGTGCCGACTTGCTCGACAGCTCGCCCGACGGCGCGTGGTTCGTCGAGCTCGCCTCGCTGAACGACGCAGCGTTGATCGTCAACACCATCGCAGCGACCTTTGGCCTGCGCGGACAGGCGAACCGGTCGATGCTGGACGTTCTAGTGCAGTACCTGCGGCCGCGCCGGCTGCTGCTGATCTTAGATAACTGCGAGCATCTCATCGACGAGGTCGCTAAGATCGCCGATGCGATTCTGAACGCGGCGCCGGAGGTGCGGATATTAGCGACCAGCCGCGAACCGCTGCGCATCGCCGCCGAACACATCTATCGCGTGCCGTCGCTGGCCGTACCGTCGGGCGATTCACTGACGAGCGAAGAAGCGCTAAACTACGGCGC
>JBAVSO010000020.1:0-14007 GCA_049695635.1 Candidatus Cybelea sp.
GTGCGGCTGGCTCCCCATCCTCCGGCGGCACGGTGCCGGGGGCGCAGCAGCGGCCGGCGGCCGATGCTGCCCGGTTGGCGCATATTCTCGCGCTGACCACCGCCTCGCGGATTGTTCCGGCGTACCACCCGAATCACCGCAAAAGCTGGATGTTGCCCGGCGCCCTTAGGAGACAGTACCTGCTGTACGTCTCCGACCTCGGCACCGGCACGGTGGACGTCTTCAATTACCGGGTAAGAGCCGGCCGGATGTTCGGTCAACTCACGGGGTTTGCGTTTCCGTACGGCCAATGCATCGACCGCAGCGGCAACGTCTACATCGTCGACGCCGGAACGGATATGATCTACGAGTTTGCGCACGGCGGAACATCGCCGATCGCGACCGCGGCCGATAGCTATGGCTCGCCGAATGGCTGTTCGGTCGATCGGACAACCGGCAACGTCGCCGTCTCCAACCTTGACGGCTTTGCTAGTAGCCCCGGCGGTGTCGTGATCTTCTCCGGCGGATTGAGCGGCACCCAAACCAATTACGCCGACCCGAACCTCAGCACTGCGTTCCCGCCGGGCTACGATCCCAGCGGCAACCTCTACGTTCAGGGCTTGAATTCCTCGGACGCGCCGACCTTCGTCGAAATGCCGACCGGCAGCAGCAGCTTTACACCACTCACCGGACTCGACGTTCATGAGCCCGGGAGCGTTCAGTGGGACGGCTCCTACGTCGCTGTTACCGACCAGGCCTACCATGGCAACAGGACGGCAATCTATCGGGTCACCATTTCGGGTTCGGCGGTAACGCTCGTGCGGACGACGATCTTGGAAGACGACCACCGGCCCGGAAACCTGATGTTTGCGATGCAGCCCTTCATTAACGGAACGACGCGCCAGCTCAACGCCGTTGTGGCCGGCAATATCGCCCGTTTCCACGCCGTTAACTTCTGGAACTATGCCAATGGCGGTGAACCCAAGCGCTCGCTGCCTGAAGATATCGCCCCGCTGTACGGGGTCGGACAATCGGTCAGCCCGCTTCGCCTCAGACGTTAGACATAGGCAAGCTCATATGTAGTTTCGGTACGCTTCGTGCGGCCGTAAGGAGAGAAGGCTCTAGGGTCACAATCTAGAGGCTTCTCTCTCGACTATCGACGAAAGACGCGGATAGTCACTTTCCGCCGGAGGCGGCTCACGCGTCGCGAAAAGTACTTCGACCGTTCACCTGTGATGGAATGCAATGGCTCTTAAGCTAATCGTAACAGAGTCCAACCCAAACCGCATTGACCTAGACATTCGCGGCGCTCATGTTTGATTTCACGCCCTTTACTGATTATGGAATACTCTTTCTTAGGGTTATGGCGGGCGCGGTCTACGTCGACAGCGGCTATAACGACCTCAAGGATCCAGAGGCTCGCGGCAAAAGCCTCGGAATATCCAAAGGCTTTGCGACTCTCCTCGGCGCGGCGGAGATCGCCGGCGGAGCGGCGATAGTTGCCGGCGTGTTCCAGCAGTTGGCCGCAATAGGATTGATCCTTATCATGCTTGGCGCGATTCAGAAAAAGGCCTTCGTCTGGAAAACCGGTTTTTGGGGTAAAGATGGATTTGGGTGGTCATACGAATTAACTTTGATTTCGATGCTGCTCGTGATCCTGTTCACTGACGGCGGCAGGATCGTACTTTTGCGATAGCGTGTGACGATGCGGCGTGACGCGCGGTTTGCATCGGCTTAGGATTGACTACCGACGTGATCGACGGAAAGGTTGCGATAATCACCGGTGCTTCGCACGGTATCGGCGAGGGCCTGGTAGCCGCATATCGCGATGCCGGCTTCAAGGTGGTCGCCAGCGCGCTCTCGATCGACCACGGCGCGGACCCTAACGTGCTGAACGTTGCCGGCGACATCGGCGACCCTAAGACCGCCGACCTCATTATAAGCGAAGGCGTCGATAGATTCGGCCGGCTCGACACACTAATCAATAATGCGGGAGCCTACATTTCGAAACCGTTTACGCAGTACACCCCGGCCGACTGTGACTCGATGCTCTCAACGAACCTCGCGGGATTCTTCCACATCACGCAGCGCGCACTGAGGGTGATGGAGGCTCAGGGTTGGGGTCATATCGTCAACATCACGGCGACCGTAGCCGAACAGCCCGTCAAAGGTGTTCCGGCCGCGCTCGCATCCTTGACTAAGGGCGGTTTGAACTCAGTCACCAAGGCACTCGCGATCGAATACGCATCGTGCGGCATCCGGGTGAATGCGGTCTCACCTTCGATCATCAGAACGCATCCGGGGGAATCCTACGCGGGGCTTGAAGCGCAGGTCCCGCTCGGGCGAATTGGAGAGATTGAGGACGTCGTTTCTGCCGTGATGTACTTAGAAGACGCTCGTTACGTAACCGGCGAGATTTCTCACGTAGATGGCGGTCAGAGCGCAGGCCACTGGTAGGAATCACTCCTCTACGAGCGAGGGTTCAGGGAGCTGACTTCGATACCTGAATCGCGCCGCGGTCCACGCTACCGGCGCCCCGTGGGTTATTGAAGTAATCCACCGCCGGCGCTCGGTTATTCGTTCCGTTCCGTAGCGCGGGCGAGGTCGCTTTCGGTGCGAAATCCGTGGGCGACGGGTTCGAGACGGATCCATTGCCTATCGGGTTTGCCAGCAGAGGATCGCCGACGATATCGTGAGGCCCGACGTATGGTATTGTCGAACCACTTAGGACGTTATGGTCGTACGTGCCGCCGGCACTGTTATCTACCTTCTTGCCGTTGAGGTTCACGGCTATGTTGTTGTAGAAATGAACGTCCAGTGACGAACTATTTGCCGTAATCTCACCAACATTGACATAACGAGAATCGCTTTTCTCATCGTTATATACCGTGTTATTAACGACATCGATGTGCGATGATCTGTTTGCGGTTATCCCCTTCCCGCCATTGGAAAACACGATATTGTTGGCGATATAGGTACGACCCTGATACGCCGGGTACGCCGGCATGTTCGGCATTCTGGTTACATGAGAATTCGTATCGATGATGATTCCGTTTCCGTCGGTGATCGCGGGAACGGGCCGGAAATAGCGAAACGGCAAATTGCAGTAGTTATTATAGACGAAGTTTCCCACGATGTAGTTTTTGTAGGGACCGTTATTCGGCACAACATCGGTTAACATCCAGATTGAAATCCCGCTGCCATCGTTGACACCCCACCAGGAGTTATTGTAAACGATGTTGTGGACGATGGTAACGGCGTCAGCGAATGCGGTGGTAATGCCGCTCGCGCTACAGTCGTGGGCAATATTGTTTCGAATGACGACGTCGTGCGCGAGGCTCTGTGAGCCGGCCGCCGACGGGATGCGGCCGACAAGGATGCAGTTTTCGTTTAGCGCAGGCTGCGACCCGTTATTCGTTTGGCCTTGAGCGGCCGTGATGCTTTGGTTTTGCCCCACCACTTCGAAGCCGTCGATCAACACGTACGCGCTCGTGCCGGTAGCGATCCCGACTCGAGAATTGTTCAACTGAATAACCGGATGAGCTCCCGGAGCCGCGACGAACTTGATCCACGCGTCTGGAGTCCCAGAGCTTGTAATGCGGAGCGGTGCGTACACCCCACTTGCGACCAAAACGGTCGAGCCTGGTCCGACGCTCTGGGCCGCTTTTCGCAAGGTGCGCCACGCGCTCGCGGCACTACGTCCGTCGGCGCTGTCGGAGCCGTTGGACGCGTTGACGTAGTAACACGTGTGGTCGCAAGTCGAACTGGGTGCCGAGTCCCGCCCGGGGACGGCGACCAGCCCCGTTTGAGCGGCGCGCGTGGGGTTTGCGAACAGGGTCGTTCCGATGGCGATCCCGGTGAGTACGACCGACAACGAGTTCCGATGGCGAAAGGGCACGATCTCCTCCGTTCGCGCTGCGTAGCTCAATGTATCGTCGGATAAAATGCCTCTTTCATCTCGACCTTCGAACCGGTGATGTCCTCTATTGGCTTGACGTTGCCGTTCGCGCCCGGATTGAAGATTTCGATCGACGTGGCGCGATCGGGCGACGGTCACAGCTTCGCCGGCGGCGTCTTTGCGCTTACGCCGTGGCGTCCGAAGACCGTGATTCCGTCAAGCTCGGTTTAGTCGGTCAGTTACAATCCGCTAGCTAGCCTTCGTCAACCCCGTTCACGCCGAAGGCGTGAATGCGCTCTGCGCGCGTGCGGGTACGGCAGGGGCACGATGGAACTGAGTGCCGCTGGTCGAAAATGAGCCGCTCCTCGATCCGTTGCTGCTTAGGTGGAGGATTGCCTATATGAGACTATCAGTTTTCACGCCCTTTGCACTCGGCATCTGCGCGGGCGCCGCCATGCTCGGAGGCTGCTCGCTTGGGTCGCAGGGCTCCCTGCCCTACATGCAAGGCGGCAACGCATTGCGTGCGCTTAACGCAACGGGCGCCGGCAAGATCACGCACATCGTCTACATCGTTCAGGAGAACCGCAGTTTCAACAACATGTTCTATGGCTATCCAGGTGCATATACCGTTACGGAAGGCATGGACTCCAAGGGCAAAAAGATCAAACTGCAGCCGTCGAAGCTCGGCGCGTTCTACGATATCGATCACTCGGTGGCGGCGATGATCGAGGCATGCAACGGTACGGGCAAGCTCCCCGGCACGGACTGTCGGATGAACGGTTTCGACCAAGAATGGACCGACGGCAATTTTAAGAACTCGCAGTACGTATACGTGCCGCACGATCAGTCGAAGCCGTACTTCGACATGGCGCACGAAGGCGCGCTCGCGGACAGAATGTTCCAATCGCAGCTCGACGAAAGCTTTGTCGCGCATCAGTATATCATCGCTGCGCAGGCCGCTTGGAGTGCCGATTTGCCCACCGGCTACTGGGGCTGTCAGGACAACGAAGCCTCTGAGGTCGCAACGATCACTTCACAGCGCGTCGTCACCGGGTCTCAGAAGGCGTGCTTCGACTATCAAACGCTCGGCGACGAGCTCGATAAGGCGAAGCTCTCCTGGCGCTTCTACGCAAGTCAGTACGGTAGCGGTTCGAGCGGAGACGGTGGAACCTGGTCCAGCTATCAAGCGATCAAGCACATCTACAACGGGCCGGACTGGAAGAAAGACGTCATCTCTCCGAATTGGAAGTTCATAACCGACGTTCGCCACGGAAAACTCGCAAACTTTACGTGGATCACGCCTGTCTGCGATGACTCAGACCACACCAACTGCCCGGATGACTACGGACCGTCGTGGGTCGCCGCGCTCGTGAACACGGTCGGTGAGAGCAAGTTTTGGAACTCAACGGCGATCTTCATCCAGTGGGACGATTGGGGCGGCCTCTACGACCCGGTGGCGCCGGAATACAAGGATCGCGACAGCTTAGGCTTCCGCGTACCGCTAATCATGCTGTCGCCATATGTAATACACGATCGCGTCTCGCACGTTCATTACGAAACGGCCAGCGTGCTGCGCTTCGCCGAAGACCTCTACGGTCTCGGTCAGCTCGCCAAAGCCGACAAGCGCGCGACGTCGCCCGCAGCCGATTGCTTCGACTTTTCCCAGACCCCCGCCAAGTTCGTTCCAATCAAGGCGCCGTTGCCGCCAAAATTCTTTATGCACCAGTTCCCCGACGACTATCTTATTCCCGACAGTGAATGACCGAAGTCCGACGCGCCACTTAACTATTTCTTGACGGTTTAGGAGTATTAAGAGTGGTGCATAAATGCAGCTTATTACGCTGGAGCAAATTCCCGTGGCTCGGCAACATCGTGAGCGGTCTCGGCGTTATTGCAACGGTCATCTACACCGCTATCCAAATTCGGAGCAACACCCTCGCCGTGCGCGCCTCCGCGTTTCAGGAGGTCGTGGATTCCTTCGCTTCGATTCCTTCGATATGCAAAAGACATTTCGTGCTGCTCAGCTTCCTGCGCCGGGCGGAGAGCCTCTATTTTCAGACCGAGAGTCGCACGCTTCGCGACAAACATTGGGCCGGTATCCGCGCGAGCATCGAGTGGGTGATGTCGTCGCCGGGCGCCCGCGCCAGCTGGAACGAGATCGCTCAACGCCTCTTAGTTGACAGGTTGCTTGCGCGCTCAAGGCCATGGGCGGCGGTCAATCGAACTCCGCAGAACGACAACATTCGCGGCAAGCCTAGGAGGACATTGATGCTTTCGCTCTCACATCTGCGACCCTTACCTTTGGCGATAACGTATGCCGCTCTCCTGGCAGCCGTTGCGTCAACCATCGGGTGCTCTCATACTAGCCAAACAGTCGCACCGTCCGCGCTCGCCGCCAATCCAGCGAACTACGACGGACAGGACGTTACTGTCTCCGGTGCGGTAAAAAACCCGACGACCCGTCAGACGCGCCGCGGTACAGCCACGGCCTATAAGCTCTGCGACAGCGCGTGCATCAACGTCATTGCGTTTGGGGACACGAACGTCACCGACGGGAGCCAGGTGACCGTAAGCGGTCGCTTCCGCGCCACGTTCGGCCGCAAGACGGTGATGACGAACGTGCTGGTCGTCGGCGGGCACATGGGCGGTTCGGGTGCGGAGGCGCAGCCTACAACCTCGCAATAGAGGCGCGTTAATCGCACGGACGCCGCCGCCAGACCAAGCTCCTCCGGTTCCTCGACGATCTGACGATGGCCCTTACCACATGCCCGTGCCTGGTTGCTGCCGGCTGCCCTTCGAGTAAAATCGTGGGGCTTGTCGAGGTCCGGCATGAATCTCATCTACTCTTAGCCGTTTCACGACGAACTGCGCGGGGCGGCGCGGATGGAATTGCGGAAGTGCTTGCGTCAATATGAAGAACTTTCTGCGAGCGCTTGCCGGCTTTTCCGCGGCCCTGTTTCTATGGCCGGCAGCAGCATGGCCGGACACGTCCCCGCGGGAGGAGAGTTGGGAAACTCAGGTCGGCCAGCAGCGTTATGCGGACTACATGCAGCGCGGCGAGATTGTACCACCGCGGTCGCCGCTCTATCGGACACTCGATCCGATCGGAGACGCCATCGCCGCGGTTGCCGACCGGCAATACTTTGCGCCGTTTCATTTCGTGTTGCTCAACGAGCAGACCCCAAACGCATTTTCGATGCCGGGCGGCAACGTCTACGTGACGACTGCATTGCTGACGTTCCTCAGGAATAGAGACGAGCTAGCGGGCGTGATCTGCCACGAGGTCAGTCACGACATCCACCACGACATGTACGCGGTCTTCCAAGCAACGCAGGACGGTCGATCGCCGCAAGATCCCGACGTAATCGCCTACGAACGCGCTGCCGAGAGAAACGCGGATCGCTCCGGCGCTTACTTGTGCGCAAAAGCCGGCTTCAATCCGTGGGGACTAGTATGGAACTTCAGGGAGTATCGTCGGGCGATGGGCGGCAGCAACAACGGAGGCGTCGATCACCCGAGCGACGAGCAACGCGAAGCCGATCTCGTTGCGTTATTTCAAAGTCACAAAGCGACCTTTGGCAAATTCAATGACGACGTTGCGACCGCAACCCCGCTAACGCTGCCGTCGCAGATCGCACAGCGCCAAGTTTCGCCATACTCGCAATATCCGTCGCATTCGCAGTACGCCCAGCAGTATCCGCAATCTTCCCAGCAGCAATATCCGCAATATCCGCAGCAGCAGTATCCGCAATATCCGCAGCAGCAGTATCCGCCCTATCCGCCGCCACCGCCCCCTCCTTGCTATCCAGGCTGCTAGCCACGACGCCCGATAAACCCACGCAAGTACCTGACCCGGGAGCTGGAAAGGTACCTTTTTTTATTCCTCAGGTATCTAGGCTTGCATCGGGGAGGAATCTGTGAGACACTCCTTCACACCCTCAAGCGCCTCTTTCGAGTGGTCGATAAGTAGCGCCCACCGAAAGATAGGTTACGCATTTCCACTTTTCCAGAGCTCCAGCTTGATGCTGCCATTTTGCGCGGCATCGAAGATCTCAGCTATAAAGAGCCCACGCCGATTCAGGGGATGGCTATTCCTGTTGCGCTGGCTGGCCACGACATCTTCGCGAGCGCTCCGACCGGAAGCGGCAAGTCTGCGGCCTTCGGCGTTCCGCTGCTCCAGAGGCTGCTCGAGCGGCGTAGCGATCGCGGCGTCGCGCTGATACTGACCCCGACGCGTGAGCTGGCGCAGCAAATCGCCCAGCATCTCCGCGAGTTGGCGAAACACACAGATCTCCGCATCACCACTATTAACGGCGGCGTGGCGATGAATCCGCAAATCAAAGCCATGCGCCGTGGTACCGACGTCATCGTCGCAACGCCTGGACGGCTTATCGATTTGATGCAGCAGAACGAAGCTCGTCTCGATAACGTCAAGATTCTCGTGCTCGACGAAGCGGACCGCATGCTCGATATGGGCTTCTTACCTGCCGTAAAGCGTATCGTCGCCAAACTACCGACCCACCGCCAAACGCTCTGTTTCTCGGCAACACTGGGCGGTGCGGCGGCGCAGTTAGCGCGCGATTTTCTCCGCGAACCGGTGCGGATAAACTTGGCACCGCATACAACCCCGGTCGAGACCGTGACCCAGTGGGTGTACGACGTGGAGCCGCACAAAAAAACCGATCTCCTCGTTGACTTGCTCAAAGATGGACGCATCTTCAATGCACTCGTTTTTACGCGAACTAAATCCCGGGCGGAGCGTGTCGCCGGCGCATTGATGCGCCATCGTGTCGATGTTGGGCGCATCCACGGAGATCGTTCGCAGGCGCAGCGCTCGCACGCCCTCGAGGCGTTTAAAAAGGGGGGCTACCGCGTCTTGGTCGCCACCGACGTCGCCGCGCGAGGCCTCGATATCGACGATCTCGGACACGTCATCAACTACGACGTTCCCGCTGAGCCAACCGATTACATTCATCGCATCGGGCGCACGGCACGCGCGCAAAAATCGGGTGATGCGATTACGTTCGTTTCGCGCGACGAGGCCGGTTTGTTTGCACGCATCGAGAACGCAATCGGCACGCCTTTAAAGCGCAGCGAGCACGAGTTCACGGACCCGATATTCGCCCAGGCACTGACGGTCGATTCGCAAGTACGTCGCCGGACCTTCCAGCGCCGCCGTCGCCGTTAGTTGCCGGCGAGATTCGCGGGGCTCGCGCGGGCTAGCTTACCTGACGGGCCTAGACCATAGAATGAATTCCCCGTCAGTCGCATCGATGCGTATGCCGACTCGATCGAAGCCATTCTTCTCCAATACGCGCGACGAGGTTCCATTGTTTTATGCTAGTCTCTGCTGTGAGAATCTGCACATTTGGATCGGCTTCCGCCGCTTGGATCATTGCCGCGACGGCCCGCGTCGCGTGCCCTAAGCGGCGCCTCTTCTCCGCTACGCCATACCCAATCGTCGCCTTATCATTTTCAGGCGGCAGTAAGTAGCTACACTGACGCCGGTCCGCAAGGGAACTTCAAGATGAAGGTAACGCTTTTTGCACCGCCGGGACGATAGGCCGTCGTGAAATGAGTCCTCGCTTTAGACTTTCTTCATCTAGCGCCGCTAGACTCCATCAAGACACAAGACACTGTTGGAGGACTCATGTTCAAGAGACACATGGCGTTGGGTGCGATAACGCTGGCCGGCCTGGCGCTTGCCGCGTGCGGCGGCAACATCGGCGGCGGCAATGCCGGCGGCGGAAATGCCATGCCGATAAACGGCACAACCTACACGCTACCCGCGATTGACTCCGATCTGATAGCAACTGCGACCGTTCCGAAAAACACGATTGGCGAGGAGCTGCCCGAAGAAGGGCTCGGCTCGATCAAATCGTCTATCTGGAAGGCGATTCTGGGCGGATTCACGCAAACGGCGCGCTCGCAGTCGCTCGGCTTCCCGCCAGGCACGAAGATCACCATTCGAAACCTTTCCAAGAGCATCGAGCACACGCTCGATGTCGTCAAAGTTATATCCGGACCGCCGGCAGTTTTCCCAAGCAACCCAAAGCTATCGGTACCGGCGAAAGGCGGCGGCAAACTCGAAGCCGGTTATGCGAGCGGTCCAATCGAGCCCGGTAAATCCGTGAGCGTCACGCTGGTGAAGGCGGGCACCTATCTAATCGGCTGCGCCTTCCACTACAGCGAAGGAATGCGCGACGTTTTGGTTGTCGAGAAGGGCGCGAAGCCCGGACCTCAAGCGACGCCGCCGGCGCAATAAACTAAAGAGGTAACCTTGCGCCGCCTTATCGTGATCATGGCGCTACCTCTATTGGTAGCGGCGTGCCAGGGGGCGAGCTCGGTCCCGGCGTCCACGCGACCGTCGTTGCATGCGACGGTCGCTTTTCGGCGATTCGGCGCCCGGTTCGATCTGGTGTGGTTCTCCGCGCCCAATTCCGGCACTCTCCCGGACCGGATACACTTGAGGGTCGCGCGCGACCAGCGTTCGTTGCGTTCGCCAGCCGCAGCAATCAACTACAAATTGGTTGGTTCGTCCACAAGGGTAAGTACGCCCGGTTACGCGCGCGGCCATTCGCAGAAACCGTGAATCACATTGCAGCACACGACGGCTTGAGCGGTATCACCGCCTAGTGGTCAGAGTCGGCTTCTTGGCGCAGCGCCGCCGTGACCGTCGTCCCGGTTCCTTCTGCCACAACCCGCAACTCACGGCTGTAGTGGGCCGCCAGAAAGAGTCCGCGCCCTCCTTCGCTGAGAGGGTGAATCTCGCGCATTAGGACAAACTTGAAACCCGGGCCGTGGTCGGCGACCTTGAGCAGAATATCCTCTCCCTTGCGCTCCAGCCTTATCCGGATACCTTCATGCGCATGCTTGAGGACATTAGAAACGAGTTCGCTATAAACGAGTTTGGCGGCGTATCCGTCGAGAGCCGCGCCCGCGTGCTTGCGCAGCGCGTTGAGATATTCGCTTTTCGCTCGCAATGCGTCGCGAGCATCTTTGGATTCAAACCGCCACAGGACCCCCGACGCGCGCATGCACCCTACATACCCAGAAAGACGCAATCAGGTCGCGGAGTTCAATGAGTCCGACGCATTACGAGTACGGTAGCATCGTCGCGCAGGTCTTGGCCAGCATACGTCTTGACGGTATCAAACAAGTTGGCGGCCAACTGCTGCGAGCCTAAGTCGCGATGGCTCAGAACGGTCTCCTTCAAGCATTCGATCGTGAAAAGCTCGCCTTGCTTGTTGGTCGCCTCCGTTAATCCGTCGGTATAGACGACTATGAGATCGCCTACTCCCAGCTGGGTCGCTTCTGGAATGAACCGCTCGTTGTGATTAACGCCTAACACGAGGTTCCGGCTAAACATCGTTTCGACCGAAGTAAACCCTTCTCGCAAAATCAGAGGAGGTTCATGTCCAGCGTTAACAATTTTTAGCGAGCCTGAGGAAGCGTCGATCGCGCCGATCGCAAAGGTGATGAAATGATCTCCGTCGCGCAGATCATCTGATACGATATTATTGGTGTGGGCAGTGATCGATTCTAGATCGTCGCTTCCCATCACGCGCACCAAACCTCGAACGAGATACCGGAGCATTAGCGCGTTGAGTGCCGCTGAAAGCGACTTTCCGGAGGCATCGCCCAACGCAAACACAAGCCGGTGTTCGTCTAAGAGAAAGAGATCGATGTAATCTCCGCCTACCTGCCTTGCGGGGGCGGCTTGCACTCCGATGTCTAGTGCAGACACCGTAGGCACGTGAACCGTCAAGAGCGCTTCTTGAATGCGCTGAGCCGCAAGCCCGAAGTCACGCTCGGAATCTGTAAGGCTACCGATAGTCCGATAGAGCGACGCCCACATAATCAGGCGATACGGCCGACCGGTCAAATCACCTTCGCTGCAGCCGCGAGTGGGGCACAAAGCGCTTAGTACGTTACAGTCCCGCACCGGGCGCCGAATCAGTTCACTTTTTAGCGTGCCATTTTATATGCTCGAGTGCAGTCGCGACAAGAACGGCCCCTCGGCGGAAAGGTGTTCGACTACCGGGGGCCGGGGACCGACTCCCTGTTTCATCGCGCATTTCGTTGGGGAAACCCCTGTGAGCAACCCGAAGGAGAATAAACGATGAGCAAAGACTCAGTTACCAAAGCCGCCGATGCGATTAAACATGCGGTGGATAACACGAAGGATGCGGTTCACGAGGCTGGTCATCGTGCCGACGCCAACGCCGAGAAAGCGCGTAGGGAGGCGTGGGGGAAGGAAATGACGCCCGGCGAGAAGGCCGCCTCGGTCGCAAACGAGATAAAGGACCGGACGCAAGCAAAGGTTGACGAGGCCAAACGCAAACTCCGAGATCACAGTTAGCTTCGTCAATCTCGTTCCGCTGCTCAAGGAGACCTTTGCCGAGTTCCAGCGTCACAAAGCACACTGGCTTGCAGCTGCAATCGCGTATTTTACAATCTTCGCCATTGCGCCATTGATCATCGTCGTGGTGGAGATCGCGGGGTTCTTCCTGGGTCAACATGAAGCGGTTCTCAGCCGCCTTTACGGCTATATGTCCTCCTCGGCCGGACCATCGGCCGCGCATGGGATTCAAGCGATCGTCGCCGCCACATTTTCTCAGCACAAGGCGGGACTGCTGACACAGATCATTGGTTGGGCGGTGTTCGTCGTTGCCGCCGTGGGTCTGTTCACCGCCCTGCAAGAGGCGCTCAACACGATTTGGGATGTGACGCCAGAAAGGAAAACGCTTCTTGAAACGATCAAGGGACGGCTGCTTTCGTTTGGAATGGTACTGGGGATCGCCTTCCTGTTACTCGTTTCGCTCGGCGTCAATGCGCTATTGTCGATCGCCGGCCACGCGATGGCGCATGTGATTCCGGGATTTCCGACCCTCGCAAAGCTGCTCGACTTCGGATTCTCGTTCGCGATGGTTACGGCTCTCTTTGCGCTTCTTTTCGAATATTTACCGGAATGCCGAATCGCCTGGCGTGACGTTTGGCTCGGTGCCGCGGTTTCCGCGCTCCTCTTTGTAGCGGGCCAGTTCTTGCTAGGATGGTATCTCGGTCGCGCCGGCGTGTCGTCGGGATACGGAGCTTTCGGGGGTCTTATCGTATTTTTGCTCTGGGCGTACTATTCCGCACAGATCATGTTATTCGGCGCGGAGTTTACGCGCGTCTACACTCGTCGCACTACGGCGGGCGGCGAATGCACCGGAAGCCTTGCATGAGCGGCCCCTCGATGCGATGAAAACCGGCGATGAACGGCACCTGCCACGGTTTCGGAGCTGTGTAGCCCTCGTCGAGATCCCAGAGCACAATGTACAAGGCATAGTCTCGTGGAAAGGCCTCGGACCAGCGGCGCACCGATGGTTCATCGAAGCCGCGCTCACGCAAGGCGACGAGCACGCTTAGATCGTCGGCCTGATCGCAAACCAGCTGCACGAAGGCTTCGGTCGTGATGTTCAGCCGTTTCAAAAGCGCCGCGTCCACCGGCGAATGGCCAACGAGGTACGCACCCATAGTGCCGCGTTCGCGCATGCGTGCCTTCTCAATCATTCGGGGAAGCCAACGAATTCCATCGACTTCGACGTTCCATCGTGGCGGAATCGGATCCACGCCCCACCTCCTAAAGTCCGCTTCGTCAAGGGGCCGCTCGAGACCACCGAGAGAGCTCTAAGCAGGCCGAGATCTATGCCATGTCAAGGTGAGGGCGCTCGTATCAAAGGAGCGCCCTCCGCCGTTTTCTATCGACCGATGCCGAGGATAAAAAGAATAACGAGAAGTGTCAACGGCGCACCTAGGAGCCAAAGTAGAATTAGGGGCATGAGCTATACTTTTCCTTTCTGTGTCTCAAGGTATGCGTTCCGCTTACGGTAGTGTGTGAAGGTCATCGGCTCGCCTGAACTCATCCAGCCTCCGATGACACTTCCGACAAGAGCTACCAGTAACGACGTGAGGGCTGCGAGCGCTGTATTACGTACAGCATCAGGCGTGACGGGCTGCGTGACCGGCGCGCCGATCGGCGAGGCGATCAAACCGCCGTACCAGCCGCCAAACGCGTTGCCCGCGCCCGCTGCCAGCATCGTCACCAAGAGCGGCGTCGCGACCAACCAGGCGATTACCCCATGAAG
>JBAVSO010000021.1:0-14377 GCA_049695635.1 Candidatus Cybelea sp.
GGTAATAAATGGGATCTCGTTCGCGAGCAGGCAGGGGAGGTCAGTCAGAACGAATTGGCAGGGGTCGTCCGGGAACTGATTCCGTTTGCCGGCTTCGCGCCGGTTGCGTTTCTCTCGGCAAAATCGCAGCGTCGCCTGGGAAGCCTGATGCCGGTCGTCACCGAAGTTGCCGAAAATCTCGATCGGCGCATTCCGACCCCGCAGCTCAACAGCATCGTTCGCCGGGCAGTTCTTGCCCATCCGCCGCCGGGTCACGCGGGTAAACTCTTGCGGATTTACTATGCCGCCCAGCCCGGGACGCATCCGCCGCTCTTCGTCTTTCACTGCAACGATCCCGATCTGGTGCAACCGCATTACAAACGCTTTCTGGAAAATACGCTGCGGCAGCACTTCGATTTTCAAGGCGTTCCTTTGACGCTCCAGTTTCGGCCGCGCAGGCACGACGAACGCTCGTGAGCGACGTCGGTCTTCCTGAATCAACGGCGATCTTTCTGCTCTTGTTCCTGATCGCAATCCCGATCGTGGCTTTCGTCGGCGCCTTCCTCATCGGGTCGATTCCGTTCGGTTATCTCATCGGACGGCTCTTCTATCGCACCGACATTCGCAACCAAGGCTCCGGAAACATCGGCGCGATGAACGCGCTTCGAACCTTGGGCAAAACCGGCGCGATCGCCGTCCTTTTGCTCGATGCCCTCAAGGGTTTCGCACCGACGCTGTGGGCTCTCGTTTTCTTTCGGGACCGCCTCGATATGGAAGGCTGGCCGCCGACCGCACAGATCATCGCCGCGCTCGTAGCCACGGGGGCGGTGCTCGGCCATTGCTTTTCACCGTGGCTTCGATTCAAGGGCGGTAAGGGAGTCGCGACCTCTTTTGGAGCGATCTTTGCGATGAGCTGGCCCGCCGGGCTGGTGGCGGCCGGCGGATGGCTCGCGGGAGCCGCGCTCACCCGTTATTCCTCCGTCGGCTCGATGCTCGGCAGCGCGCTTGCGCCGTTTGCAATCTGGTTCTTTACCCGTTCGCTGCCCGAGGCGCTCTACGGAGTTTTTTCGGCCCTCTTAATCCTGGTAACACACCGCGAAAACATTCGTCGCGTACGCGCCGGAACCGAAGGCCCGATTCGCCTCTCGCGACCGCGCGCATAACCGGGCTCCGCCGCGTCCCCGCCAGGGCTTGGCTTGTCGTAGCCCGTACTGTGGGGAACCCATGATTTCGTCAAACGATCTTCGCAACGGCGTAACCATCGTCGTCGACGGCCAGCTCTGGACCGTCATCGAGTTCCTTCACGTTAAACCCGGAAAAGGATCGGCGTTCGTCCGCACGCGCATGAAGAACGTCAAGACCGGTACGACGCTGGAGCGGACATTCCGGGCCGGCGAGAAGCTCGAGCGCGCCATCGTGGACAACCGGCAGATGCAGATGCTTTACAACGATGCCGACGGGTACCATTTCATGGATCAGGAGAGCTTCGAAAACGTCACGCTGCAACGCGATCTTATCGGCGATCCCGCCGATTTCTTGAAGGACGGCATGGTCGTAGACGTTCAGCTCCACGATGGCGCCGCGATCGGCATCGATCTGCCGGCCCACGTCGAACTGCGGATCGTCGAAACCGATCCGGGATTCAAAGGCGATACGGCGACCAACGCCACGAAGCCGGCGAAGCTGGAAACCGGGGCAACGGTTGCGGTTCCGCTTTTTGTCGAAAGCGGAGACGTTATTCGCATTGATACCCGCGACCGCCGTTACCTCGGGCGCGCGGGCTAGCAGACTCGCACGCCGGTATCTTCTTAGCGCGACGTGCGCTTAGCGCTCGAGCTCTTCGGCGCCGCATTCGTCGCGAGCATATTCGGCTCGATGGTCGGGCTGGGCGGCGGCTTCATCCTGGTTCCCATCCTTCGCATCTTCTTAGGATTTTCGCCCGCCATCGCGGCCGGCACGTCGCTCGTTCTGATCGTCGCAAACAGCGCGAGCGGCACTTTCACCTATCTGCTGCAACGCCGCGTTCACCTTAAGATCGGGTGGCTGATCGCGGCCGGCGGCCTGCCCGGCGGCGTGCTTGGCGCGATCGCTTCGTTTCACATCTCCGCGCGGCTTTTCGATACGATTCTCGCACTTCTGCTCGTCGCCGTCGCGGTCGACATGGCCTGGAACGCGGAGCGACGGATGGCCGGCCGTGCGGAGCAAGAGCGTGTAACGGAGATCAAGGGGATGTCCTATCGCGCGGCGCTGGGCCTCGGTTTCATCGTCGGTATTTTTTCAAGCCTCTTCGGGCTGGGCGGCGGCATCATCTTAGTGCCGACCTTCCTCTACTTTTCAGAGCTCCCCGCGCATGCGATTAGCGCCACCTCGCAATTTGCGATCTTGCTAACGTCGCCGGTCGGCCTCGTCGTCCACGTCTTGCAGCACGACATCGTCGGCCGCGACGTTCTGCCGCTCGTCGCCGGCGGATTACTCGGAGGCCCGATCGGCGCGCGCCTTTCGCTGCGTTTACGATCGCCTCAACTATTGATCGTGGTCGCGGTTGCGCTGGTAACCGCCGCGGTCACGCTAATTTGGCGCCAGTTGTAGGGGTGGGTAATTAATTTGGGGAAGTCATATTGCGAGGAACGACGATGCGATCGTACTCCTCTTCGCTCACGTGCCCGAGCGAGAGCGCAGCCTTTTTGAGCGTCGTCTTCTCGTGGTGCGCCTTCTTGGCAATCTCGGCGGCCTTGTCGTAGCCAATCTTCGGCGAGAGCGCGGTCACGACCATCAGCGATTCTTCCAGGTACTTGCGGATCTGCTCTTCGTTCGCTTGAAGCCCTTCAACGGCGTGCTCGCGGAACATCGTACAGGCGTCGCGCAGCAGCCTCGTCGAGTGGAGAAAGTTGTAAATGATCACCGGATTGAAAACGTTCAGCTCGAAATTTCCTTGCGACGCGCCGAAACCGATCGCCAAGTCGTTGCCGTAGACTTGAACGCAGACCATCGTCATCGCTTCCGACTGCGTCGGATTCACCTTGCCCGGCATGATCGAGCTGCCCGGCTCGTTCTCAGGCAGAATCAGCTCGCCAATTCCGGCTCGCGGACCCGAGGCAAGCCACCGGATGTCGTTGGCGATCTTCATCAGCGCCGCCGCCAGCATCTTGAGAGCGCCCGAGGCAAAGACAAAATCGTCATGCGACGCCAGCGCGGCGAACTTGTTGGGGTGCGAGCGAAAAGGGAGACCGGTTAGCTCGGCGATCTTCGCGGCGGTGCGCTCGCCGAACTCGGGATGGGCGTTGAGTCCCGTTCCGACGGCGGTACCGCCGATCGCCAGATCGTAGAGCGGATCCAATGCCTCCTTGCAAGCTCTGATCGCGCGATCGAGCTGAGTAACGTAGCCCGAGAACTCTTGTTCCAGCGTGATCGGGGTCGCGTCTTGCAGGTGCGTGCGCCCAACCTTGACGATGTGGGACCATCCCTTGGCCTTCGCGTGGAGCGCGTCGCGCAACGCCTCCACCGCCGGTAGCATGTTGGCCATCGATTGCGCGCCCGCTACGTGCATCGCCGTCGGAAACGTATCGTTCGATGACTGCGACATGTTGACGTGATCGTTGGGATGAACCGGCTTCTTCGAGCCCATCTCTCCGCCCACTAGCTCGATGGCACGATTCGAGATGACCTCGTTGACGTTCATGTTCGTCTGCGTACCCGAACCCGTCTGCCAAACTCGCAGCGGAAAGTGCGCGTCGAGTTTGCCCTCGACGATTTCATCTGCCGCGCGCACGATCAAACGCATCGTCTCGGCATCGAGCTTACCAAGACCGTGATTGACGGTTGCGGCTGCCTTTTTCAGCACAGCCATCGCTCTGATTACCTGCTGCGGCATGACGTCGCGCGGCCAAGTGCCGTCGCCGATGTCGAAGTGAACGAGCGAACGGGCCGTTTGGGCGCCGTAGTATTTGTCCGCCGGCACGTTGACCTTACCCATGGAATCGCTCTCCGTACGCATCGGCCCAAGGTTCGTCACCGGTCGCGGCCTTTCCGGGCGGCCTGTACTCCGTCAAACGTCGTTCCGGCCGCGCGCATCTCGACGACCTCGTAGACCGCGAGCGGAAAGCGTTCGTCAAAGCGACGTTTGTTGCAGCGCGGGCAGCTCGAGGGCCGACGCGGCCGTCCCCGCCGAAGCGCTTCGAAGGAGCAGCGCTCGCATCGCAGGATGAACCTCTTGCTCGACTCGTTGAGCGGAGCCACGTTTCCGAGCTCGTGGTAGATCGAGCGAAGGCCGCACTCGCGCAGCTTACGTTTAAACCGCGAACCGTGTCCGGTATCTCGAAACTTCGCGTAGCACCAGGCGTGAATCATCTCGTGGAGGAGCGTCTCCATCAGCGCTTCGGGATATTTTCGAAAGTGCTTGGGCGAAAGCTCGATCGTGAGCGGTTGCTTGCCGTACGTCGTGCGCCCGGCCGCGTTCGAGAAGCGCTCGTTATAGCAAATCCTGCAATCCGGCGCCTCGCCGTTGAAGAATTCGTAGTTCAGCCGCGCAAAGATCAGCTGCAGGTCCGCTTCGGTTGGCAATGCGCTCGGGATCACGCAAGATTTACTTCCATGTTCGTCCAACGAAACCATCGTGCCGGAGAACGGTTCCAGCGGTCTTCCGCCGCGGATATACGTGCCAATCGTCGCGATCGTTGTGGCGGTCTTTCTGTGCGTTATGGTGTATCTCGTGTCGGTTGGGTTCGGCGTCACCGGCTCGGTCTTCGGAAAGGCGGCGCAGCAGGCGACGAGCGCGAAGCTCGAGTCCCAAGGATCGCAAAACGCGGTCGAAGGCGGGCCGCCGGCGCCGGTCATCGCGCAGCTTCAGACGTTGCGCGCGCGGATCGCCGCGCATCCGAACGATGACGTCGCGCTGACGCAGCTCGCCGACATGTATCTGGCGGCGAATAAGTTTTCCGACGCGATTCCGCTCTACCGCCGCGCACTGCGCGCCAATCCGCACAACGTCGCAGCCCAGACCGGTCTTGCGCAAGCGCAGGACGCTCTGCGAGAGTAGCGCGTGAGTATCTACATTTCGTGCGACATGGAAGGCACGGCCGGCGTCTGCTCGTGGAAGCAGTGCGATCCAAGCGATGCCCACGAATATCCGCTCTTCCGGCGCTATATGACGGGCGAGGTTCGCGCCGCTATCGAGGGCGCGCGGGCGGGCGGGGCGCGCGAAGTCGTCGTCAACGACTCGCACTGGTCGATGCGCAATTTGCTCCTTGACGAACTACCCGGCGATGACGACCTTCGCGTGATCTCTGGGGCCCCAAAGCCGTGGAGCATGATGCAAGGCTTCGACGCACCGGCCGAGGCGGTATTTTTCACCGGCTACCATGCCAAGGCGGGTGATTGCGCGACCCTCTCGCACACGTTTAGCGGATCGATCTACTCCGTCGCGGTTAACGGCGTTCCGTGCAGCGAAGCACTGCTCAACGCGGCGCTTGCCGGCAGTTACGGCGTTGCGGTCGTGCTCGTCACCGGCGACAGCGTTATCGTCGAGGAGGCTGCGCGTGCGATGCCTTGGGCGGTCGGCGTTGTCGTAAAAGACGCTATCGGGTTTTCGGCGGTAAATTCGCTGACGCCGCAAGCGGCGCGCGAGGCGATCCATACCGGGGCGCGCGAGGCCATGGGACGCATCGCGATAGCAAAACCGTTCGTTTTCGATCCTCCGTTCGAGCTGACCATCGAAACCGCCCGCGTCGAACACGCCGATTTCATCGAGCTAATGCCGGGCTTCGATCGAATCGGCGGCCGTACGGTGCGCTATGCGTGCGACCAGTACCCGCCGCTGCTTCGAGCCTTCATCGCCGCAACGCGCATCGCCGCCGCCGCCGATCCGATCGCATGACCTAATGTGAGGTTATACATATCGAGCGACATGGAGGGAGTCGCCGGCGTCTGCGCTTGGCAGCAGGTCGACGCTCGCACGCCGCATCCCGATTTCGAAATCTTTCGCCGATATTACACGCAAGAGGTGGCCGGCGCGATCGAAGGCGCGCGCGCCGGCGGTGCGGCCGACGTGCTCGTCAACGACTCGCATGGACCGATGCGCAACCTCGTTCTCGACGAGCTGCCGCCCGATGTACGCATCATCTTCGGCAACCGAAAACCGTTCTCGATGGTGCAAGATGCCGGCCAAGGCTTTGACGGGGCATTCTTCGTCGGATACCATGGCGCGTCGGGCGTCGCCGACGCCGTGCTCTGCCACACGTACACGCCGTCGGTTATCTACGAGGTCCGCATCAACGGCATTTGCTGCAGCGAGGCGACCATCAACGCTGGTTTGCTGGGCTACCATAGCGTCCCGCTCTTGCTCGTCAGCGGCGACCGAACGACCGTCGAAGGCGTGCAGGCCCAGATGCCCTGGGTGCGCGGCCTGGTCGTCAAAGAATCGATCGGTAATTTCGCCGCGAACTCTATGACGCCGGCGGCCGCGCAGCGCGCTATCCGCCGCGCCGCCGAAGAGGCAGTGCGAAACGCACCCGAGGCGAAGCCCTATCGCTTCGAACCGCCGCTCACGCTCGACGTGCAGCTCGTTACCGCCGCCCAAGCGCACTTGGTCGCAACGATTCCCGGCTTCAAGCGTACCGGCGCGCGCAGCGTACGCTTTACGCATGATAGCTTTCCGGTCGTCTTCAAAGCCTTCGTCGCCACCTGGCGCCTGGGCGCCACGGCGTGAGCGTCCCTTTCAAGAACGTCGATCACATCCAACTTGCGATGCCCGCAGGCTTGGAAAACGAAGCACGCGGTTTTTACCGCGATCTTCTCGGCATGTCGGAAGTGCAAAAACCACCTGAGCTCGTTGAACGCGGCGGCGTCTGGTTCCGAAGCGACAGGGTCTTCGTTCATATCGGCGTCGATCCCGACTTTCGTCCAGCGCTCAAGGCCCATCCGGGGTTCGTTTGCAACGATTTCGCCGGTCTTGTCCTGCGCCTTCGTTCGCAGGACGTAGAAATTCTAAACGGCGAGCCTTTGGAAGACGGACGTCGCCACTGTTACGTTGCCGACCCCTTCGGCAACCGCATCGAGCTCATCGAGTAGCCTCACGACGCACGGAGCCGTCGCCGGTTGGCGTAATGCCGAAGAGGCTCCGACCGACGAGCGAAGCCATGGATGGCGGGAGCGAGGAGGCGGAGCAGCAGGAGCGCAGCCTGGAGGGCGAGCGACGAGCGGCTCTGAGGCGTTATGTCAGGCGGCGACGGCGACGTTACGATGCTTTGGCGGGGGTTCCCAACGCGATGGCGATTTCGACAACGTCCTCTTCGTTGAGCGAGAGCCGCCGCATCGCAACCTCGTAAAGCTCGATCGTCTCTTCGCTCCGGCTCGACGCGGCGCGCTCTTCGCGCAGGCGTTTCACCTCGTCGGTCACGCGATGCGCCAGCTCCGGCGTCGGCTCGACTCCGGCGCGCGCCAAGCGTTCGCGCTGCCGTCGCAGCGTATCTTCAACCAACGCGGTTCCGGTATGCTTGCCGAAGACCCAGCTTGTTCGTCCACCGACCAGCTCGCCTGGGACCGCTTCGTACATGCGGTGGTCAATCAACATCGCTTGGGTATGAATCCCCGACTCGTGTGCGAAGACTTTCGCACCGACGATCGGCTCGTGCTGCTGCAGCGGAATGCCGCTCATACGCTCCATGAAGCGCGCCAGCTCGCGCAACTTGCCGTACTTGAAGCCCGGCAGCTCGATCCCATAGAGAACGCGCAGCGCGACGACGAACTCGTGCAGCTTCACGTTGCCGGCACGCTCGCCGTATCCGTTGGCCGTCACCGAGATGACTTTGAAGCCGCACGACGTCGCCGTTATCGCGTTGATCGTGCCGAGTCCGTAGTCGTTGTGCAGGTGGGCGACGATCGGCAACCCCTCGGGCAACGCCTCGACGATGCGCGAGCAGTACCAGCGCGTCGCTTCGGGCGTCAGCGTGCCGACCGTGTCCGGCCACGCGGGACGGGTCCCGCCTGCATCTAAGCCGGCTTTGAAATATTTGATGAAGTAATCAACGTCGCCGCGGCTTCCGTCCTCCGCGCCGAATTCGATGCGCTCGACTCCGCACTCGCGCGCGTGCCGTATCGCGTCGCACTGCAAGCGGATGTTAGCGTCGCGATAGAAGGAAAGCGGCAGATCGAGCCATTCTCGCTCTTCCCGCCCTTCACAGCGCAGCAGCGTTTTACCGATCTTATACTTGAGGTGGAGATCGCTTCCGCTGGTAAAGATGAAGAACGTCACCTCGCGCGGATCGACGCCCGCGTCGCGCAGCGTCTTAACGGTTACGTCGATATCGCTACGATTGCTACGGCACATCACGACGATCTCGACGTCGCCGAGCTCGCCCCGGCGTTTCGACTCCATGACGAGCTGCAGCGTGCGGCGGTCGCCCTCCGACGCAGCCGGGAAACCGACGCTCATCACATGAACGCCTACCCCAGCTAAGGCTTCGGCGATCTCCAGCTTCTGCGACGGCGTGTAGCAGACGCCGGGCATCTGTTCGCCGTCGCGCAGCGTCTCGTCGTAAATCCGGATTTGCGACGGGTCCGGAAAGCTCACCTCGCGCGTGAACTCTTTGGGATCTCGGATCAGGCGTTCGATCGGTTCGCGGAGCATCCACTGGGTATTCTGCGAGCAGGCCGTTTTCTCTTGGGGTCGTGCTCCAAAGGCCTAGCTCCGGGCCCCCGATCGAACCTCCTCTTCTCTTTCCCCAAAGCGCAACTCGGCGGTGTCGCGCGGAAAGAGCAACTCGAGCGTCCAGTCGAACGCGACGCGCATCTTTCGATCCAGCCCCGGCAGCCGCAATAAATAGTAGGTGCGCCAGAAGAACCACGCGACGAATCCCGTGATGACGCGATTGCCGGGAAGCTGTGCGACGGCTTTACGCCCTCCTAGGGCTGCCATCATTCCGAGCGTTCGATAGACGAACGGCTTGGTCGGCGCGCCGCGCAAGACCGCGACGATGTTGTCCGCAAGACGCGGCCCTTCACGAATCGCGTGCTGAGCCGTCATCGGATAGAGACCACCCTCCCCGTTGGGAATCGCAGCGCAATCGCCCAAAGCCCACACCCCGTTGAATCCCGGCACGCTCATATCGCGCGCCGTCTCAATCGCACCGCGCTTTGTCTTCGGCAGCGCAGGCTCTTTCGCAATCGTCGGCGACGGTCTGACGCCTGCGCTCCAGACGATCGTTTCGCTTTCGATGCGCCGGCCGCTCTGCAGCATCAAGCCGTGCTCGTCGGCGCCGGTGACCCCGTCTCCGGTAAGCACTTCAACGCCGCGCCGCTCGAGTACGCGGCGCGAGTACTCACCCATCTTGGCCGGAAGACCGGCGAGCAGCGTCGGCCCGGCTTCGACAAGGACGACCTGCACGCGATCCATCTGCAAGCGTTTGTAAAATCGCATCACGCTGCGAAAGAGCTCGACGACTTCGCCGGCCGTTTCGACTCCGGTGAAGCCGCCGCCGACGACGACGAGCCGCAGCAAGCGGTCTCGCCGAGCATCGTCATCGATCGTATCGGCAAGCTCGAGCAGCCAAACCAAGTGGTTGCGCAGCGCATCGGCATCGTCCAGGGTTTTCAACGACCAGGTATACTCGGCGATACCGGGGAGTCCGAAGTCGGAGGTAGAGGAGCCCAGTGCGAGCACGACGTGGTCGTAGGGCTGCATGACGTTCTTGCGCGTCAGCACGTGATGATACTTTAGGGTGCGATTGACGACGTCGAGCTCGTCGACGTCGGCCATCACGAACCTGGTGCGGTGCAACTGGGCGCGGATCGGCGTGACGACGTGGCGCACTTCCAGCTCGCCCGAGGTCACTTCCGGCAGCATCGGAGTAAATAGGGTGTAGTTGTCGCGGCTCAGCAGAACGATCTCCGCTTCCTTGGGCCGCAGCCGCCGTTCGAGCCGCAGGGCGACCGAAATCCCTGCGAAACCGCCGCCGACGATCACGATGACCGGCACGCGATGCGGTTGAAGAGGGTTGCGTGGAATACCTCCCGCCGACCGAGCCGAAACCCGAGCCGCCCAAGACGGTGCGACGCCGCAGCGGCATCGGCGCGCTCCTCGCCGCGGCCGCGGCGTTTGCGCTCAAGTTCAAGTTTCTCTTACTCTTTGGCGCGAAGCTGTTCGCCTTCAGCTGGACTTTCTTGCTCTCACTCTGGATCTACGTCGTGATCTTCGGGTGGAAGCTGGCAGTCGTCCTGATGCTGCTCTTGCTCGCACACGAGCTCGGCCACTACTTCGCGTTTCGCGCCTACGGTCTGCCGGCGCGCCTACCCGCTTTCGTTCCGCTTCTCGGCGCGTTTACCGCCGGGGCGGTCCCGCCGGATCTCGAGCAAGACGCGTACATCGCCCTGGCCGGGCCGCTCGTCGGCTTGGGACTCGCCGCAGCCTGCTATGCAATCGGCGACATCAAGCAAGACCGCTTCTGGTTTGCCGTTGCGGATCTCTCCGCTTTCTTGAATCTCTTCAACATGATTCCAGTGCCCCCGTTCGACGGCGGACGAATCATCGGTGCGCTTTGGCCGCCATTATGGTTTGCCGGATTCCTGATCTTCGTCGCCTTCGCAATATTCATGCACGTTCCGGTGCTCTTCGTCGTCATCATCGGCGTTCTCGGGGTGCCGGCCATGGCTGCTGCGTGGAGAGGTCGGGTCGATCCCCGCGCTGCGAACATGACGTTGGGCGCCCGCGTTCGCATCAGTCTCTGGTATCTTGCGACGGTGCTTGGACTCTTCTTCGTCATGGCGCAGTCACACGCCATCGCAACACCGCAGGCGAGCGGCACTTTCGGTTGGTGACGCGCAACGTTCTGCTCGCCATCGCGTGGGCGTGTATTGGCGTCGCGCTCCTTGCCGCGCGTCCCGCGCCACAGCCGGGGCCATTTTTGCGCGACTTCGAGGCCTACTGGGCGGCCGGCTCGGCGTGGATCGCGCACGACAATCCGTACGGCCGCGCAATTTGGAAGGCCGAACGTGGCGTCGCGGGGGTCGATCGCGCGCGCGACGAGATCTTGCCGTTCGTCAATCCACCCGCCACCTTAGCCGCATGGAGCCTTTTCGCGCGGCTGCCCTACGAGATCGCCGCGGCGTGCTGGTCGGCGATTCTGCTGGCGACTCTCTTTGGGCTGATCGCAGCCGTACTTTACGGCGGCGAAGCGAAGCTCGGCCCGGCGTACTTTTTGGCAGCCCTTGCCGTCGCGATCGGATTCGGCCCGATCACGAGCGACTTGGCGCTCGGACAGATTGCGCTGCCGGCCTTTCTCGGAGCGGTGCTGGTAGCAATCACCGCCGAACGATCGCTGCTCGTCGCGACGGTCTCGGCCTGCGTTGCCTTCGCGCAGCCCAACCTCGCGCTCGGACTGATCGCGCGGCTTCGAAGCGGTCGCGTTGCGCTCGCGTTGCTGCTCGCTGCGGCGATTACTTACGCGATCGGTTCGCTCTACTACGGTTACGCGTGGCCGCTCGAGTACGCCCGCGTCATCGTCGCGCACGGCTGGGCTGAACGATTCTCGGCAATCCAGATTACCGCGCTCTCGATCGCTCGCGGCCTTGGAACGACGGCCCGAGCGGCGCGGCTCCTCGATGCCGGCCTCGCCATCCTTGCAATCGCAGGCGCGGTGCAGATCGCCCGCCGCGTCGACAACCCTTTCGCGCGCTTCGCGGCGTTTTCGGCCTTGGTCCCCTTCGTTGCCGGCTTCGTTCACGAACACGATCTTGTCGTTGCCTATCCGGCCGCGATTTGGTGCGCGCTTCGAACGCGCGAAACGGGTCGCGGGCTCGCGCTTGCGGGCACGCTGTTGGTATGCGTCGACTGGCTCGGCCTCGCGCAGCGGCCGACTGGTATTGCGCAGAGCGCGTTGCTCGCCACCGCGGCGTTCGCAGCATTCGGCGCCCTCGGGCAGCGATCGCAGCTGCGTTACGCGCTCGTGGTCACGCCAGCATTCGCGGTGATCTTCGTCGTAGCGGCCTGGCTGGCGACTCAAAACCCCTTGCCGGTCTGGCCCGCTCCGCTTGTTGCCTTTCACGCGCCGCTCGGCGCATCGGTCGCCGCCGTGTGGTCCGCCGAGCAGGCCGGGAGCGGGCTACTCGCGCAGGTCCCGGCCTGGGCGCTGCTGCGCGCGCTATCGCTGCTCGGCTGTGCTCTTCTTGCCTATGCTATATATCGACATCCATCATGTTGTCGAACGGCGTGATCGCGTTCGGATGAAAGTTCTTCAGGTCCGAGTTCTGGCCGAAGACGTCTTCGCGAATTGACGTCACGATCGTTGGAGCGTCTCTGTCGAGCTCTTGTTGGACGACCAGGACGTCGGCATTGCGCTGAGCCTGTTGAAAGTGACCGAAAAGCCCGTCAATCGCGGCTTGTGCGCGCCGATTGCACCAGCGTATATTGTTTTGGCCGTTCGGTGGGAACGACTTGCACGAATAGATCGGCGAGTAGTCGCCGATCGCCTCGTTCGACCACTGAAACGTGACCACGTCCCACTTATCGTTCGAATAGATAATGCCGCCGTCCGCGGTCGGGGCGAACATCAGGTTGGGCGGATAGTGCCGGACGGTGATGTCCACGCCAATCTGTTTCCAAGTCGAGCGAATAAGCTCGATCATCTCGTCGGCGTCCTGCGTCCCGGCCGAGGTCGCGAAGTCAAGCGAGAGCCGCACGCCGTTTTTCTGCCGAATGCCGTCGGGGCCGCGACTCCAGCCGTCTCGGTCTAGGAGCGCGTTGGCGCGCGCGATGTCAAACGGGGCCATCGGAATGGAGGTCACTGCATAGGGCGCCGTAGGCGGCGTCGTCACTTCCTGGAGGATTCCGACGCCGCGGCCGATCTTGTCCCGAAGCGTACGGCGATCGATCGCCAGGCGCAGCGCCTGGCGGACGATCGGATCGCTGACGGTCGGGCGCGTGGTATTAAAGTCGATGTGACCGAAATAATAGCCCGGCTGCCGCAGAACGGAGACTCCCGCGATCGCTTGCACGCGCCCGAAATAGGCTCCGGGGATGGCCGGCCACAAATCGAGTTCGTGCGACTGCAACTGTGCGAGCGTCGTATTGCGGTCGGGAATAATCTTGTAGATGATCTCCTTCAGTTTTGGTTGGCCGCGCCAGTAGAGCGCGTTGGGGACGAGCACGACATCTTGCGAACGGTCCCACCGCTCGTATTTGAAGGGCCCGATTCCCACCGGCAGCGAGTTGTAGGCAACGTGATTGATGTTGGGATATTGCGCCAGCAGGTGTTTGGGGAGAACGCAAGGATTGGCGCCTGCGCTTGAAAAGAACGTCTCGACGAACGGTGAGTACGGCTTTCTCATGTGGTAGACGACGGTGTACTTATCCGGCTCGTCGATTTTCGTGATTTGATCCCATCCGAGCCGGCCGATTTCGTTATTGGCGGGATTGAGTACGACCCGGGTCGAGAACACGACGTCGTCGGCGTTGAACGGCGCACCGTCGGACCACCGCACGCCCCTGCGTATGTGATACGTGATCGTCAGCCCGTCTTTGCTCACGCCGCCGTTCTCTTGATCCGGCACCTGCGTCGCGAGCTCCGGATAGGCGCGGTTGTGCACGTCCCACTTCACGAGCCACGCCATCGTCATTGACGATAGATAGCCGACGTCGGCGAACTGGCCGAGATGCGGGTTGAGCGTGTTGACGTCTCCGGCATCGGCAAAACGAATTACGTGCGGCTGCGTCCAAGCGTTGGCGCGGCCGCCTGACCCAGCCGCCGTTCCCGTCTTCGTGCACGAGCACAACGCCGCCAGCGCGGCGAAAAGGATGACTACCTGTAAAGACTCTTTTTTCATTTCTCGCCGCTCCTAAATCGAGTAGTTCCAAGGATCCCAGAAAGCCGAGATGACGGGGGAGGGATCGAATCCCTTCAAGTCGCTGTTGTAGACGAACGGAAAACGCTGAAAGAACAGAATGATGGTCGGTACGTCGAGTGCGAGCTGCTGCTGGACGATAGCGTAGTCGCGTTTCCTGCGCGTCTGATCGATCGTCTTGAGAGCGTCGGTCATCGCGTCGGTCGCCGCGCCATTCGTCCAAAACATCGCGTTTTGCCCGTGGGGCGCTAGGTTGGCGCCCGAGTAGATCGCGCTGTCGTCGGGATCGGCGGCGCCGATCCAGCTAAAGAGCGCGACGTCGTAGTGTCCGCCTTCCAGAATTCCGTTCGCCGAGTTGTCGAAGAACTGGCTGGTCGGATAATTCTTGACGTCGGCCTGCGCGCCGACGTCGCGCCACTGTCGCTGGAGGACCGTCTCGTTCGCCTTTCCGATCGTTGACTCGGTTTGCGTGCTCAACGTGAACTCGAGACGCTGACCGTTCTTGACCCTTATGCCGTCCGGTCCGGCCTTCCAGCCGTCCGCGTCGAGCAGCGCCTTGGCCTTGGCG
>JBAVSO010000022.1:0-17514 GCA_049695635.1 Candidatus Cybelea sp.
CAACTCTCGTACTTGTTCACCAATGCCGTCGGCGGCGCGGGCGGCGGCGTATTTCAGCTCTTGATCCAGCTCGTCTATCTTTGGGCTTTCGGCCTTACGATCATTCAGGCGAGCAATATTTGGCGTAAGCGCCGCGGCACGTTCGATGAGGCATGGGAGGAAGGCCGCGTCAAGTTCGGTTCGATTGCCATTGCCGCAATCGGCTTTCAGTTCGTCGTGTGGGCGGCGAGCTACATCGGCTCATTTCTGGGGACGTTTGGCCTCGTGCTGGGGGCCGTCGCCGCATTCTTCTTAATCTATACGATCCCCGCGTCGGCGATCGGCGGGATGCCGGGCTCGGTCGCGCTCTCGGCCTCATTTCGCGCCGTTCGCGCGCAGCCGCTCGGTTCGCTGGTTCTCGCGATCATCTTTTTCGCGATCTGGTTCGTCGCGGTGCCGCTGGCGCTGCCGTACCTGCTCGTTCATCTTTCGGCAACGTTGGGGAGCTTCGTGACCGCTGCCGCGCGCGCGTTGGCGCTCGCCTATCTCGCTTTCCCGTTCGCGAAACAATACGACGACGTCGCCTTCACCGGGTACTGGTAAGCGCCATTCGCACGAACTCCCCGACCAGCGCCGCACTGACGTTGGTGCGAGCGAGATGCTGTGCCTGATCGAGCTTTCCAAGCAACGCGACGGCCTCGCGCCGATCGAGCTTCTTGAGCCCGCGTAGGCGCTCGGCCTGATCTACCGAGACCAGGGCGACGCCGTCGTGGCCGCTCGCCACGATCCAGTCGCGCACCAGCGTCTTTATCGTCTCCAGCCCATCGTCGAGCGTCTCGCGCGTCGCCCACGAATCCCGCGGCGAGTCTCCCGCGATACTTTCAAAGAACCAGCGAACAACGTGTGCACGCACGGACTCTTCCTCACTCTCGAGCGTCGAAACCGCGCGGGTAACGCTACCGCCGCTCAGCGACGCGGCCCGCTCGGCGTCATCGCGCCCGTGGCCTAAGCGCACGAGGATCTCGCGCACCTCGCCGGTTGCGAGCAGCGAAAAACGAACCTCGATGGCTCGCGAACGGATCGTCGGCAATAGCCGTCCGGGCGTCGCCGTGGTGAGGATCATGACGACCCCGCGCGGAGGTTCTTCCAAGAACTTGAGCAACGCGTTGGCCGCTTCGTGGGTTGCAAAGGCGATGTCAGAGAGCAACAGCACTCGCATTCCGCCGCTGTAGGACTGCATCGAAAACTGGTGGATGAGGTCTCGCGACGAGAGTTGATCGCTCTCGTAAAAGCCGGCCCGCGTGTCGGGATCGCCGATTTTGAGAACTCCCTCGTGCTCGAGGAAATCGGGATGGTGCGCGCCTTCGCCGCGAAAGAGCGCGCAGGACGAACACGTCTCATCGTATCCGAGGACGCCGTCCTTGGGCGCGAGACAGAGCAGCGATTGCGCCAGTCTTCGCGCAAAGGTTTTCTTGCCGACGCCGGCCGGACCAGTAAAAACATATGCGTGCGCGAGCGTCTGCGGCGTCAGCGCCGCAAAGTATTGCTTTGGGCCTTTCGCCCCGACCACCTCGAAGTGAAGCTCGCTCACCGAACTTTGAGTCTAAGCGTACCGCGGACCGCTGCCAATGCTTCGGCTGCGAGGTCGTCCGCTGGACGAGTTCCATCAAGGATGATGTGTTGCTTCGACCCAAGCGCTAGTTCAAGATAGCCTTGTCGCACACGCTCGTGAAACGCCCCGGTCTCACGCTCGATTCTGTCGGCGTTCTGAGTTCGGTCCTTTAAGTGCACTCGCGCGGGGCGAGCATTACCAGCTATCGTCGCGAAGAAAGCAAGTTGGTCGCTGCGTCCAGACAGGCGGTCGAGCGCTACGCTGAGGGGAGCGTTCAACACGAATGTTAGATCGGGCTCCAGACCGGCGGTCGCGATTTTATTAATGGTGCGAAGCGTCGTGAGCTCGAGCCCTCGACCATATCCCTGATATGCCAGCGTTGAATCTGTGAAGCGGTCACAAAGCACGATACGCTGCGATTCAAGAGCGGGTCTAATAACTGCCGCGACGTGCTGTGCGCGAGCAGCGTTGAGCAAGAGCGCCTCAGTTAGCGGGAGGATTTCAGCAGAACTCCGTAGGAATATCTCTCGAACAGCATCACCTAAAATCGTACCGCCGGGCTCACGTGTCTCCAGGACATCGTATCCGCTAGAATGCAGCCCGCGGGAAAGGTGTGTTAGAAGTGTACTCTTCCCGCTTCCCTCTATCCCCTCAACTACAACAAACATCGCGTCATCCGAGATCACGATGCCGAATCGGGCACCGGCGGAGGGGACTCCGACGCGAGCGCCATTGACAGGAGGTCAAAATTGTCCTCAGCAGGTGTCGGCATTGGGATCAAGGAGCGTCGGTGGTTTTATAAATTCGAACGCGACGATTCGGCTCCATCCCCGTGCTGCGCGACTGCAGGCGATACCGTTCCGCGAGCTGGTGCTGCATACGGCGAATGTACGACGTCTGCGGTGAGAGCTCGATCGCCTGATTCGTCAGCAGGACTTGATAGATTGCTTCTTCCGTCTCGCGCAACGCCAGCTCTTCGTTGTCGATCGAGCCGAGATTGAAGACGTCGCGCAGCGCGGCTTGGATCTGGGTCGTCGTGTTCGTCTTGATTGAATAGATCGGCACGTTGTCGGAGGCAATCTGCTTGAGCTTCGGTTGCTCTTTTCGTTCGAGCGTCTTGAGAGTGAGCACGACGTCTGCGTCGTCCCAGTTTCGCGCAATCGAAGCATTGACGCGCAGGTTCGAAATCGCCCGCTCGATCTTGTTGCGCGAAACGCCGTACGGAAAAATCGAAAGCGGCCGGTCGCGCTCCTCCGAATCGCGGTCGTGGTCGTAGGTTTCGGAGAGCCGCGGCATAGATTCCGTATCGGCCTCCTGGACGACGGTAACCGCACCGCTCGGCTCGCGCTGCCGGATCTCCGGCTGGGGCTGATAGCCGCGTAGCAACGCATCAATGACGTCGGCGACGTTCTTGTGGATCGCCAAGCGGTCGCGGTCGTGGATCTCGATCACGACGTCGAAGGTTGGCGGCGCTTTACGCTCGAGCACCGTCTTGCGGGTGCCCCGCCTTCGCGCTTCCTCGTCCGAGAGCGTCACCGCGCCGACGCCGCCGACGAGATCCGAGAGGGTCGGATTCATCAGCAGGTTCTCAAGCGTCTGGCCGTGGGCCGTTCCGATCAGCGTCACGCCGCGCTCGGCGATCGTGCGGGCCGCCGCGGCTTCGGCTTCGGTCCCGATTTCGTCGATGACGATCACTTCGGGCATGTGGTTTTCAACCGCTTCTATCATCACCGCGTGTTGGAGCGCAGGATCCGCAACCTGCATGCGCCGTGCCAGACCGATGCCCGGGTGGGGGATGTCGCTATCTCCCGCGATCTCGTTGGAGGTGTCGACGATGACCACGCGCTTGCGCTCCTCAGAGAGCACGCGGGCACACTCCCGCAGCATCGTCGTCTTACCGACCCCGGGGCGGCCGAGTAGACAGATCGATTTCCCGCTACGCAGAACGTCGAGAAGGATGTCGATCGTTCCGTAGACCGCTCTTCCGACGCGGCACGTGAGACCAACGATCTTTCCCGTGCGGTTGCGGATCGCGCTGATGCGATGCAGCGTTTGCTCGATGCCCGCGCGGTTATCGGCGCCGAACGGCGAGACGCGCGAACCGACGTGCGCGATGTCTTCGTGACTTACCGGCGCGTCGGAGAGATAGGTGAAATCGTGTTCGAAACGTGCCTCGGGCGGGCGCCCGAGATCGAGCACGACTTCGATGATCTCTTCGATGTTATTGAGACGGACGAGCGCTTGCCGTATCGCGAGTGGGAAGATGTCGAGGAGTTGGGAGAACTCCCAACTTGGGGAAACGGAATGAACTCTGACCGCCAATACAGATCCTGCCTTCCGTGCCGATTCCCCCAAGGGCACGCAATCGCAATTTCCCGAGCCGAGCGTTCACTCCTTCACGACGCGTATGACTCGCAGCTCGTCGTCGTACGGTCCTTGGATACGCACGCCCGCCTTCAGCTCCAGACGCACGTAATCGACGATTTCGGTGGTGATCTCTTCGCCCGGCGCGATCACCGGTATCCCCGGCGGATACGGCGTCAACGTCTCGGCGCAGACGCGTCCGACCGATTCGCGAAACTTGACGAACTCCGCGTCGGCGAGAAAAGCCTCGCGCGGACGCATGCGCATCGGCGGGACCGGCGGCAGGCGGAAGTTGCCGAGGCGCAAGCGCCGCTCCAAGACTCCCGACGGGGCGAACATATCCAGCTTTCGCTGGTCGCGCGCCATTTCGCGCCAAGCCGTTACGAATCGTTCCGCAGCCTCGCGGGTCGTACCGATCGTAAAGAGTGCGACGACGTTAAATAGATCGGCCAGCTCGACCTGAATGTTGTGCCTCCGCCTCAAAATCTCCGACGCTTCATAGCCGGTGTAGCCGAGGCCCGTGACGGTGACCGTGATTTTCGTGGGGTCGAGGGCAAAGACGCCGGGCCGGCCTCGCAACTCCTCGCCGAAACAGTAGAGACCCGGAATCTCGTTGAGCCTCGCGCGCGTCTCTTGAGCCAGCGCGATCGTACGCGTAAGCAGCTGCTCGCCGGCGGTCGCCATCTGCTTGCGCGCCACGTCGAGCGAGGCGACCATCGGCAGGTTCGGCGACGTCGAGAGAAACATCTTGAGGACCGATGCGAGCCGGTCGAGCCGCACGAGGTCGCCTTTTTGATGGAGCATCGCGCACTGCGAAAAGGCCGAGAGCATCTTATGGGTCGAGTTGATGCAGAGGTCTGCGCCGGCGCTCGTCGCCGAGAGCGGCAGAGCCGGATGAAAGTGAAAGTGCGGGCCCCATGCCTCGTCGACCAACAACGGCTTTCCGGCGCCGTGCACGATCCGCTCGATCGATTCGAGATCGGCCGCGACGCCGTAATAGGTGGGCGAGACGAGATAGACCGCGGCCAGATCCGGATGCTGCCGTAACGTCCGTGCCACCGTCTCCGGGGTCACGCCATGGTCCATGCGCAGCGCCTCGTCGACCTCCGGCCGCATGTAAATTGGCTCCGCGCCGCTCATTATCAACCCACCGAGCATCGACTTGTGCGAGTTGCGCGGCACCGCGATCTTTTCGCCGGGGTTTACCGCCGCCATCATCATGCATTGGTTACCGCTGGTCGAACCGTTGATGAGAAAGAAGGTGTGGTCGGCGCCCCAAGCCTCGGCCGCGAGCTGCTGCGCCTCCTTGATCGATTCGGTCGGTTGGAGCAAGTCGTCGATACCGGGCATCGGAGTCAGGTCGATCGCGCAGATATTATCGCCGACGAACTCACGAAAAGCCAAATCCATGCCGTTGCCCTGGATGTGTCCTGGCGTGTGGAACGGCAAGACGCCCGAGTCGACGTAGTCGAGCAGCGCTTGAAAGTAGGGCGTCCGGTGCTGGTCCAAAGCAATCCGCAAAATGCCAAATATCTTTGGCTTTCCCTGCGTAGAGGTCGCGAGTTGGACGCTTGGCGAATTTCCGGCCATGCGTCGAAGCGTCGCGGCATGGAAGCGCTCGTACCACGATTTTTCCTTGGAGCGCGCGCTCTTTCGAAACCTCAAGCACCCGGGCTTGCTGGCCGCCAACCCGCTTGCGGCGGCCGCCCTTTCTCGGCTGGGTACGACGGCGGCGCTGCGCGGACGCGTGCGCGCCCTGGCGGAGCGCTTTCGTCAGCTTGATCTGTCGAACGCGGACCAAGAGATTGCGCGCCGGCGCTTCGCGATCATCGTTCGCTGCGATTTGGAGGGAGAGAAGGCGGCGGCGGTTGCCTGCGATTTAGCGATCTCGCCGCGACAGTTGCGCCGCGAGCGCAAGATAGCCCGGCAGCGCATCGCGCAAGCGATCCTTGCGGAGCGCGCCGAAATAATCGAAGCGGCGTTGCCGGATCCTGGAGCGATCGCAATCAGCAACGCTGCACGCTTGTACAGCTCTGGCGAGATGCACCTCGCGCTCGCGGCGCTGCGCTCGATCGCCGCCGAAGCAAGTGCCCCCGAAATACGGATCGATGCGCTCGCACTTTCTGCCGAAATCGAGGGTCGGGCAGGGTCGCGGGATGAAGCAGAGCGCGCGCTTCGCGAGGCACGGCTGCTGATGCAAGAACCGGTTGAAGACGAGGGAGGGGACCACTTCTGCCGAGCGCGTGTCGAGCTTGCGCATAAATGCCTCGACCGGATGGCGGGCCGCTTCGACGAAGCCGCATTGCGCGAGCAGCGGGCCATCCACGAGCTCGAGTCTAGCTGCGCGCTACGCTTGCCGGCGGCGCGCGAGCTGCTGACTTTGGCGCTACTTGGCCGGGCCGAGTACAGCCTGACTGATCCGAGCGGCAAGCGGGACCTCGAGCGCGCCGTGCAGCTGATCGCGCAGGACCGGCGGTACTCGTCGCCGTTAGCAATCGACGCGGCAATCCTACAACTAAATGAAGCGGTGCGGTCGGGAGCGTACGCCGTGGCGGAGGTCGTTCTGGCGCGAGTGCTGGGACTTGCGTACGACCAGGGGCTCGCCGACCGGGCGGTCTACGCCGCCACCTATCTGGTACAATTGCGCTACCTGCGTGGCGAGTGCGCTCGGGCTGCGTCGGAGGCGCGTCACTGCGTGGCCTACGCCCAGCGCCTCGGGCTTCCCGCTCCACTCGCGCGCGCCTCGATCATCGCGGCGCAGGTTGAGCTGTTTCAGGGCGACGCCGCTGCCGCAAAGCGTCTTCTCGCACTGGCGGCACGTCACGTCGCAGGAGAAACGTACTTTGGTCTTCTTCTCCAGATCGAGACCGCCCATTTGAACTTGGTCCAGCGGGAGTACCGCAGCGCCCTGTCGATCGCCCAAACGGCGGAGAGGCTGGCGTCACAGATGAAGGCCGACGGTGAGCGCGGCCACGCGTTGTTGCTCACGGCTCGTTCGCAGTTCGCGTTGGCCGATCGCAAGGGCGCCGCCGAAACGATCGTTGAGTCGGTCGACCTGCTCGAGCGGCACGGCGGTCCTTTTTTGACGGCGCTGGCCTACTTAGATCTCGCGTTAATCACCCGCAGGCCAAAGTATGCCGGTTTTGCACGCGAACTCGTTCCATACGTGTCGCTCGCTCAGGCGAGTGGCCAAAAGGTGGCCAGCAATGAAGGAGCGATCCCTTTGCCGGCGTCATTCCTCCCCGAAATGCCGCCGATATGAGGAGGAATGATGCGCCTGCGGCTCGGTTCCCTCACGATGTTGATGGCCTTCGGCAGCGCCTGCTCGATGCAGTCGATCCCAGTCACGCCGTCTCGTGCGGGGGATACCGCGGCTTATACCTTGCCGGCGCCCGGGCAGACTCAGCACCTCCTGTACGTCGCAAGCGGTCCTTTAGGACCAGGCGGCGTGATTTCGATTTTTTCCGTGGAAGGAAGTAAGTCCAAACTCCTCGCCACGCTTACCAAGAAAATTAATGGCCCGAGCGGCCCCTGTTTGAGCGCCGATGGCACGCTGTACGTACCGAACGAAGAAGACGCCACCATTGCCGTTTTCCCTTTTGGGCATTCGACGCCGAGCCGCGTACTCGCCGCCGAGACCGGGGGCACTCCCATCGGTTGCGCCGTAGACGCCTCCAATAACCTCTGGGTGGCCGATTTTGCCAACCAGAAAGTTTATGAATTCGTCGACGGTAAGAATCAGATCGGTGCGTCCGTAAATGTCTCTTGCCCGGCTTCGGTCGCGTTCGATCCGTCAGGGAACATGTATGTGGGTGATTTCGGATTCAACCTATTCGGAAAGTGCAAGCCCGCTGCAATCTTCGCTTTTGCGCCAGGTCAAAGCAGTCCGTTCGAAACGATCACAAACGGGCTCCACGGGATACTATCCGCCATCGCCTTCGGTCCCGACGGCAACCTCTACGCTGCAAATTTTACGAATGCCGACATCGTCGTCTTTCCGCCCGGGAAGACCCGGTACTCCAAGAAAATCACGAGCAAAACCTTCGGAGTTTTCGCGCTCGCCGTTGCCGAAGACGGAAGGCTTTACGCGTCCCGCGCCGTACGAGCCCACGGCAAAAATCACTACAGCGTCGTCGTGTTTGCGCGGGGAGCCGAGTCGCGAGGTCGGAAGCTGATCGCGAATCCCGAACGTCGTTCAGATGGGTTGCACTATATCAGCGGACTGGCTGCGTGGCCGGTGGTAGTGCCATGAAGGTAATGCAAATTCGATTCAGCGCACTCGCGTTGTCGCTGGCGTTCGGCAGCGCTTGCTCGATGAATGCGGAGCCGACGTCGCCTCAACTCAGTGCCCAGACTTTATCTCCAAATTCAGCGCCCCGAAGCCCCCGGCCTATTCCGGCGCTTTCCAAAAAGCAACACCTTTTATACGTTGCGACCTTTGACTCGATCGAAATCTTCGATACCGGAGTCCGCCATCCCAAACTTGTCGCCACGCTTACAAAAGAAGTAGGTACTCCCAACAATCCATGCTTGAGCCGTGACGGCACGCTCTATGTGCCTAGCGTTCACGGCGGGGTTGCGGGCTTTGTTGTCGTCTATCCCTTCGGCCAGTCTGCGCCTAGCGAAGTGCTTCCCGCGATAGGGCCGGGACAGCCGAAGGGCTGCGCAGTCGACGCAGCCGGCAACCTTTGGGTGGCCGACTTTTATCTCAACGAAGTGTACGAATACGTCAAGGGTCAGAATACGATAGGTACCATTATCTACGGTATCCCGTGTCCCGATTCAGTGGCCTTCGACGCGACCGGAAACATGTACGTGGCCAGTTTTGGCTTCGTCTTTCTCTCCGCATGCCCTCCGCGAGCCGCAATCGAGGTTTACGCGCCGGGAAGAACGCTGCCATTCGAGACCATCAACGCGCCTAATTTCAACATATTCACGGATATGGCAATCGACCCGCGCGGAACGCTCTATATCTCGAACTCTCTTTACATCCTCGTGTACGACCTCGAGAAAAGCAAGTTTTCGAAAAAACTGCGAAACGGGACCGTCGGCATCGCTGCGGTGGCGGTCGACGATCGTGGCGAGCTGTACGGCGGCAGCAACGTTACCAAACGTCGGCAAAGGAACGACAAGTCCCGCATCATCGAGTTCGCACCGGGAGGCACCTCGCCCATGTCCTGGCGCATCCCTGGCACGGGGCGAGACAATCTCATCAATGGTTTGGCCGCCTGGCCGCCGGCGGAACGGCACTAATGCGACTCGGCTCCGTCGCGTTGTTACTGGCTTTTGGCAGCGCTTGCTCGATGAATGCGGCGCAGCTTTCACCATCGCTTCCCTCGGTGAGCTCCGGCACTCGTTGGCTGAATGGCCAGAGCGACGGATCTCAGTCATTGCCGGCGTTCTCCAAAAAGCAACGCCTCTTATACGTTGCGGCTTCAAACGCAATCAAAATCTACGACGTAGGAGTCCGCCATCCCAAACTTGTCGCCACACTTACAAAAGAGATTGGCACGCCCAGCAACCCTTGCCTGAGCCGCGACGGCACGCTTTACGTGCCCAGCGTTCGCGGCGGAGTTGCTGGTTTTATTGTCGTCTACCCCTTCGGCCACTCTTCGCCGAGCGAAGTGCTTCCTGCGATAGGACCAGGAGAGCCAAGAGGTTGCGCCGTTGATTCGGACGGTAACCTATGGGTAGCCGACGTTTACCTCAACGAAGTTTACGAATACGTCAAGGGTCAAAACACGATCGGCACCATTATCTATGGTATCCCATGCCCCGATTCAGTGGCCTTCGACGCAACCGGGAATATGTACGTAGCCGTATTCGGTTTTTTCTGTCCCCGAGCCGCGGTCGAGATCTTCGCACCAGCCAAAACGCTGCCGTTCAAGACAATCAGCATCTCCAAGTTCGCCCCATTCATCGACATCGCGATCGACCCGCGCGGAAAGTTGTATATCGCCGATCTGCAATACGTCCTGGTCTACGATCTGGGGGTAGAGAAGTTCGCCAAAAAACTTACGAACGGTACGGTCGGCGTTGGTGCGGTGGCGGTCGATGGTCGCGGACGGCTGTACGCTGGCGGCAACCTTGAGGAACGTCGACAGAGGCGTGACAAGTCCCACATCGTTGAATTTGCGCCGGGCGCAACAGCGCCCGGGTCCGTGCGTATCCGCACGAAAGGGAAGGCCAATTTCATCAATGGTTTGGCCGCGTGGCCGCCATCGGAACTGCGTTAAGCGTTGTTCTGGACAACCAATCTGAGGGAGTTTTCATGAACGCATATTCGGAGATGTCTTGCCTTAAATTCATGGCGCTGGTCGAGATAGCGGCACTCTTGACGGCCTGTAACGTCGGCGGCACTTTTGCGGTGCCGAATGTCACTGGCGAGTCGAAGCTCGCGACACACCAAGTGCGCAGCACCCAGGAACAGCTGCGTAGCCCTGTAGTCGCAGCCTGTCCCGCTCGTCGTGGACAGCCGCGTTGCCTCGTGCTCGTCCACACCGGCGTAACCGGAAACGTAGCCGGATGGACGGCAACAAACCTTCAATCAGCATACAATCTCAACAACGAGATTGGCAGCAGGGGCTCCGGTCAGATCGTTGCAATCGTCGACGCCGATGACAATCCTAACGTCGCCTCCGATCTCGCTTTCTATCGTTCGTTTTTCGGCCTGCCGGCGGCGAACTTCACCAAGTACAATCAGAATGGTCAGCAGGGGAACTATCCATCGCCTAGCTCCTCATACGCCATAGAAATCGATCTCGACGTTGAAATGGTCTCTGCCAGCTGCCCGAACTGCACGATCTACCTGATCGAGGCGAACAACGCGGACGCGCGAGACCTCGAAAAGGCCGAAGCAGAAGCCGTTAAGTTAGGGGCCCACATCGTCAGCAACAGTTGGGGATGCCCCGGCTCGAACAGCTGCCTTAAATCGTCGTACTTCGACACCCCGGGGGTGACGTATCTCGCGGCGGCCGGCGACGACGGCTACGGCACCATGGCGCCTATGGCGCTCCCCGACGTCGTCGCAGTCGGAGGCACCGTTCTCGCGCAGGGCGCAGGCAAGCGCGGCTGGAGCGAGGTCGTGTGGCCGTATACCGGCGCCGGCTGCGCCTCGGGGGTCACGAAACCTGCGTGGCAGCACGATCCAGGCTGTTCGTTCCGGACTGCTAACGACGTTTCGGCCGTCGCCGTCGGTGTCGCAGCATACGACACGTATCAAGAAATCGGATGGATCACCGTCGACGGCACCAGTATATCGTCGCCCTTCGTTGCCGGCATCTTTGGCTTGGCCGGCAATGCGACGTCGCAGGACGGCGGCCGGACGTTCTGGAGCAGAAAGCACGAGCATTCGGCGGACCTCAATCACATCACAATCGGAAACGTCGCTGGAACCTGCTCGCCGCGCTATCTATGCGTTGCAGGAACGCGTGAATATCGTACGCATCGCCAGCCCCACGACTACTCCGGCCCGACCGGCTGGGGAACGCCGAACGGCATCGGCGCGTTCTGAATTTCATGCGTCTCCGGCCTAGGTGCAAAGTTTCGCCGGCGGCCCAACCGCGAGATTCGGCAGCGAGTGGGCCACGGCGCATGGCGGCAAGAGCAAAATTACGCTTTTGGGATACGAGGCTGGGCTGACCAAAGCGTACAATCCTTGAGCATGAAAGTTTCGGCCGTCAAGAGTATCCCTTTCGGCCTGATCGTCGGCGCGGCGCTGCTGGTGCCGCCTGCGCCGGCAAGTGCGACGGGGACCGCTCGGATCCAACTGTACGACGGGTCGGTAAGGACCTATTTAAACGTTCAAATCTTTATCCGAGACGAAAGCATGGCGATAACGTCAAGCGATGGGCAAGGGACGCTCGTGCTGGGAAAGGCGGCATGCACAAAAATCGGAGAGCTTTTGCGGTGTCTGCCGTACGATGCGACGCTCTTTCAGGGCGGCCAAAGAATGCATATTCCATTGCAATCCGGAACGGTTTGGCTCAACCCGAGCCGTACGACCCTGCAGCTTGCGCATTCCTCTACGCGGCTTCCTCCGCGCGGCGTGCTGCTCGCCATCAAGACAAAAAGGGGAACGTATGTCACGCTTACGGGCGTAGTGGATGAGGTACAAAAATGAGCGTCAAACGTGCCGCAGCCGTTGCAGTACTCCTGGCCCTCCTTCCAATCGCCGGCGTTGCGGGCCGCGGCGGGTTCGCGCGACCGTCCGGCGGCTTCGGGCGGTCATCGAGCGGATTCGACTTTCACGGCGAATCCGGGGGATCTCATCCGCAAAGCTACAGCCACTCGAGCACCGGACCGTACGGGACCAACCGCACCGCGACCGGGACAAATACCGGCAACGGCTACAATCGGACCACTACCGCGACGAACGGAAACTACAACCGCACCAGCAGCGGCGGCGCGTCCAGTAACGGCAACTACTATCACAGCAGCAGCGGCTCGAACGGGTACGGCAGCCACAGCAGCAGCACGAGCGGGAACGCGAACAGCGGCAACTATAACCACAGCGGAAGCGGGAGCAATCCGTACGGCTCGTACAACACGTCGGGCAGCGGCAACGCCTATAATCATACGTACAGCGGCTCGGGTACCGCCACCAACGCCTGGGGCCAAACCTATCACTCGAGCACCTACGCGAATAACGGCTACGTCTATCACGGCGCGACGGTGACCAACCCGGTTTACCACGGGTACGCTGCGTGGGGCTGGAACGGCGGTTATGCGTGGTATCCAGCGCCGTACTACTGGGGCGGCGGCTTCTGGGGCGCATTTGCGATCGGTGCAACATCGGCTGCGGTGTACGGTTCGATCGTCGCAGCCAACAACGTGACGTACACGTCCTATAGGATACAGCCGGAAAGTCCCGGCGCCACGCTTCTCGCAAGCTACCGCCTCACGCAAACGCAGTGCGGACCTCCGAATCTCGTCGTGATTTACGGCCCGAACAATAGCGTGATCTGTGCTTACCCTAACGACATCGTGAGTGCCGGAAACTACAGCCTCAACTCGCAGACGCTGACGATCGTATCGGAAAAGCCCGAATCTTAACCTGCGTGCGCGCGACCGCGCCGGGCGGTACCGTCTATGCAGTAACGCCGTTAACCGCCGTCGGATGGATTTCCGGACAATAGCCCGCAGCGAGAAGGGCGATGATGGAGACCGGCGTTAGCACTTCAATCTCCCGATGCACGGGACGCGGCCGCGGGCCGCGGTAGCCTGCATCCGACCATTCGTGCAGCTGCTTTCCCCAAACAAGCCAGGCCTTTCCATCCAAAGCGACATAGGCGCCGTCCGGTAAGCTTGCAAGATCCTCTCGGTAAGTGCGCTTCCCACCGGCGGCAACGCGCTCACCGTGGAGCCTTCCGTCCATTCCGTCGGCGTTTGCCGGACCGCCGAAGCATGCTTCCCATAACGTGCGGAATCGTTTGTAATCGGCGTTGCGACACTCGGCGCACGGGCGGTGGCCTGCACTCAGCGCCGCTGCCTCGTCGAGAAAGAAGAGCTCGGTGTAACGATGGGGCGTCATGACTGCGCGATGCCGGCCGCGAAACTCCAATACGCACGCAATCCAGCGCTTCACGGCAAAGTTGCGCACGACGCGGCGGTCGTCGTTATGAAGGATTCCACGATTGCCCATCACGAGGCCACGACCGGGCAGCGCGACGATCTCGCCGAACGGCGTGACCCTATTCTGAAGCGGCACCCATTAGGTCCAACGTCGCGCTTGTCGCGGCTTGATTGATCGCTTTCCAGGAGCCGCCGTTACTTACGGAAGGGAGCGTTTGCAGCGCGGCGAGATCCGCGCGGATCAGTTCGGTCATTGCGGGCCATCGCCGTAGTTGCGCGAGAATACCGCGGAAACTCGAATCGGCGCTCGGATCCTTCAGTACGGCCGCATTGTAAGCGACTTGCGCTACAAGCTGACCGAGGAGCAGCGCGCTCCTTACGTCTGCGGGCCATTTCATGTTGAGGATCTGCGTGCTCAACGGTCTTCGCCACAAGGTATTGAGCAGTTGCGGGTCGGCCGGAATGTCCGCGTTGACCGCAGCCTGCAGCGACGCCAAGCTTAGCCCGTCGGCGTACTCGTGATGCCGCCGTTCTAGTTCCGCCAAGAGCAGCGCTGCAAAGGCCCGGCTTTCCGGCCGCGAAAGCGCGTACGGATTGTCGACTAGTTCGAGGAGAGTCGCATTGTAAACGCCTAGCCGGGCAGCGCCGGCTGCGCCCGTCCCTGAGGAGAAGACCGGAAAAGGCGTCACGGGAATCGTGGCGTCGAGAGCGCGCCGAAGCTTCTGGGCCTTGTCGAACGGTGACCCGGTCGAAGAGATCAAGCCGGCAAAGCCTTCCGGCGTCGCGTCTGGGTGCCGCGTCAACTCGCCGACATAATGTGCGAGATAGTCGCTCGTTGGCTGAGTCCTGGGCATGTCAATTGCTATCGAAACCGCGCCGGCCGTGTACCACCATCCGAAGGTGGGATCCGCGGCCCATCCATTCTTCGTTACGTAAGCTCCATTCCAGTCACTCTTGTGCGACGCGATGTCGCCGTCGGCTAACCAGCTCGCGATGGACGCGTCTGCAGAATCGTCGCCGCGCCATTGGTGCACCGTTCGGAAGTCCGAGTTGCACCGTTCGCGCTCGAGCACGATGCCGCAAGTGCCCGGCATTACATCGTCTTGGAAAAGCCGGACGTAAGACTGACCGGTATCATAGGCGTTCGCGGCGGCCGTCGTCGGCATCGTCGCCGGAGCCGCCGTTGGAATAAATCCGAAAAGCACCGCTAAGAACGCTGCGGTTGCCCGCCTCGATGCGTGGTTCGACACTGCTGACCCCGTTACGCCTCGATGCGTTCGTCGATCGAAACGTTGTACAGGAAGAGGAACTTGCCCCATTCGTCCGGGAGGGTATTGCGCTTGATCTGAATCCAAGGAATGTACTTGGGCTGCCTCGGTTTGCGCACCAACGTCATGTTCGCTTCCTGCGGGATGCGATTGTTCTTTCGATTGTTGCAGCGCATACACGCGCAAACTAGGTTTTCCCAGGTGGATTCTCCGCCGCGGCTCTTCGGGATCACGTGATCGACCGTCATCATTCGCTCGCCGCGCGTTCCGCAGTACTGACAGGCGTGATCGTCGCGGATCAACACGTTCTTCTTCGTCAGCGCGACCTTCTGCATGGGCCGTCGAATGTAGTAGAGCATGCGAATGATCGAGGGCATGCGCATCTCGAAGGTAGGCGATGCGAGCATACGCTCGCGGCCGTGCAGCATCTCCGCCTTGCCGGCAAATAGCAGCTTGACCGCACGCTGAAAACTCGTGACGTTGAGCGCCTCATAGGTGGAGTTGAGCACCAGGACCTCACTCATGCCGCAAGGTCCGGGCGGGGGCCCACGCCGCGGAGTCGGCGGTGGGGCGCGCAGCGCAGATTTCGGCGCCGCGAGGCAAGTGCCGAAAGCGGAGCGCAGCGCCAAGCGAGGCGCGCAGTGTCGAGTAATTTGCGCGAAGTGCCGAGCAATTTAAACGAGGCATCTTCTTTAGGTGCCTCGCTTCCGAACGAACGTCAGTCGAGTCTCGGTTAGCATCTGCGTTATCGCTAACCGTTGTTCGGGCCGAAGTCTTTCTTTGACGCGCTCGAACGCGGCGGTCGCCACGTCGATGGCGACTTCGGCGGACGAGTGATCGGGTTCGCGACCCTCCTCGCTGGTGAGATACGCGTGGGCCGCCAGGGCGAGCGTCGCAATCACCTCGCTCAGCAGCGGCTCGACGGGCGGAATCTGCCCTTGAAATCCGGCTCCTTCTAAATCGGAGGCGGCCCGAGTAGACATCTCGAGTTAAGAATTACGCTACGCGGCGTGGGCCCCCTTTCGCGAGAGGACCATGTCGAGGAAGTACCGGTGCACTCGCGGATCGCAAACGAGTTCAGGGTGGAACGAGGTCGCCAGCACGTTCCCCTCGCGCACCATGACGCCGCGTCCGTCTCGCTCCGCGAGCAGCTCGACCTTTGGGCCGCGGCGCTCGATCCACGGCGCGCGAATGAAGATCGCCGGAAACGGCGGCTCTCCAAGCGCCTCGATACGCAGGTCAACTTCCGCCGATTCGTTCTGCCGCCCGAACGCGTTGCGGCGAACGGTGATGTCAATCAATCCCAGCGTTGGTTGGTCGAGGTCGGCGATATTGCGAGCGGCAACGATCATGCCCATGCAAGTGCCCCAAAGCGGCATGCCGTCGCTCACGCGCTCGACGATCGGCCTGCGCAGGGCTGCGCGCTCGAGGAGTTTCATCACGGTCGTCGATTCGCCGCCGGGTATGACGAGCGCGTCGGCGCGCGCGAGGTCGCCCGCGGTCTTTACGGCGATCGCTCCGGCGCCGGCGCGTTCGAGCGCCGCCAGATGCTCGACGACGTCACCCTGCAGCGCCAGTACGCCTACTTTTGTCATCCAGGCCCTTCGAAGGATTAGTTGCCACGTGGAGCGAGGAGCTCGGTTTCGTCCAGAAGCCGGATGTCGAGCCCGTGCATCGCCTCCGACACGCCGAGCGATCGGCATGCTTCGAGCACGATGCTCGGCTCGTTGAAATGGGTGGTTGCGTCCACGATGGCACGGGCGTAACGGGCGGGATCATTTGATTTGAAGATGCCGCTGCCCACGAAGATGCCCTCCGCGCCGAGCTGCATCATGAGTGCGGCGTCGGCGGGTGTTGCTACGCCGCCCGCGCAGAAAAGCACGACCGGTAGTTTCCCATCCTTCGCAACCTGCGCGACCAGATCGAGCGGGGCGCCGAGATCGCGCGACCGCGCAACCAGCTCTTCTTTCGGAGCGACGCTCAGCTCGCGAATCGCGTCGCCGATCGCGCGCATATGGCGCACTGCCTCGACGATGTTACCGCTTCCGGCCTCGCCCTTGCTGCGAATCATAGTCGCGCCTTCGGCGATTCGGCGCAATGCCTCACCCAGATCGCGCGCACCGCAAACGAACGGCGTCGTGAAGGCGTGCTTATCTACGTGATACTTGTCGTCGGCGGGCGTCAAGACTTCCGATTCATCAATGTAATCTACGCCGAGCTGCTGCAGTACCTGAGCCTCGGCGAGGTGCCCGATCCGAACTTTGGCCATGACCGGGACGGTCACGGCATCCATGATGCCGCGAATGAGATCGATCGCGCTCATCCTCGCAACGCCGCCGGCGGCGCGGATGTCGGCCGGAATCCGCTCGAGCGCCATCACGGCAACCGCACCCGCTTCTTGCGCGATCGCGGCGTGTTCGGGAGTCACCACGTCCATGATCACGCCACCCTTGAGCATCTGCGCGAGCCCGCGCTTGACCGCTACCGTTCCAGTGCTTTCCATGTCTCTATCATAACAGGCGCTCCCAATGAGGACATTGGGAACACCGTCATGGTGGACTTGGGCTGGCTCCGGCCGTGCCTTCCTCAAGCGGCGAGGAAGAAGGGTAATGCGCCGGCGTGATCTGCACGAACGGCGTGGAGGTTGGAAGCGGCTTCTGCCGCCAGATCGGGATGTTCGGGTTCGGGGTCGGCGTCGGCGGGCCCGAAGCTTCGGCC
>JBAVSO010000023.1:0-18303 GCA_049695635.1 Candidatus Cybelea sp.
GCCGTAGCCACCCCAGCAGTTCACGTGGTCGGAGTCGTCGCAGACGGGAGTGACCCACGTGAAGTTGGCGAGCTTCCCGGCGCGGACGTCGGTGATGAACTTCCAGTTCGGAGTGATAACGTCTTTCTTCCAATCGGGGCCGTAATAGATGTGCTTAACGGTCTGATAGGCCGACCATTCGCTGGCATCGCCGCTCGATGCGCTCCCGAACTGGCTGGCATAGAACCGCCACGAGAGGTGCGCGTTGTCGAGCTCGTCGCCGAGCGTTTGGTAATCCCAGCATGGCGTGATGAACGCCCCGTATTTGCGGTCTTGCTTGATCGTCTGCACGATGTCCGCCTGCCCTCCCGGACATCCCCACGCGCCGAACGGAAGATTCACGCTCGATCCGGCCTGTGCCGCAATGATGTACTGGTGCGCGACGAAGCTCTCGTCGAGCTGCGATTGAAACATCTTGTCGGCGAGCACCCATTGGTGAGCCATATCGAAGTACGGCTTCGATTCGCTGTGCGGCACGTACACGTACATCGGGCGCGGGAGGCTCGGCGGGGCGTTCTCGTGACCCTCGCGGTCGAAGCCGTTCATACGGCAATCCGTTCCGGGAAGTTTGCCTTTTGCGTTGCAGTCGAGAAACATCGCCGTAGACGAGTGATCGAGGATGTAATAAGCGGCGAGGCTTGCAGGTTGAAGCTGGATCTTCCGGCCGCCGGAATCCTTTCCGCTCGAGACCGTATCGGCTCCCGGATACCCTTGGAAGAGGTTGTCGAAGCTGCGGTTTTCCTGCACGATATAAACGATGTGCGTGATCTTGCCCGCGCCCGTCGCGCTGAGTGCATGCAATTCCGCTCCATTCTGCATGTACGGCAATACGTCGTCACCCTGAGCCTGTCGAAGGGGCGAACCAGCAGCGCAACCCACCAGAAGAGCAAGAGAAACGAGCGATGTGCAAAGCTTATTCATAGTCGGGCGCTTGATATTCTCCGTATTGGGTCATGAAGAACTTCGGCGGGAGCGGCGCGGCGATCTTGACGAACGGGCGCGGTTTTTGCGCGAAGTCGAAACAATCTATGGCGGGCGAGTTGGCGCGCTTATCGGCGGCCGCGAGCTGGCCAAGGCCGAAGAGATCCTCGGCGAAGCGCAGTACGCTAGCGGTCTCGTACTGCACGTGCGAAACGTAGTTCTGCTTGGCGTACGGCGAGATCACCAGCAGCGGAACGCGGAAGCCAAGGCCGTCGTAATCTTCGTAGGGCGGCGGCACGTGATCGTAGAGGCCGCCCCAATCGTCCCACTGCACGAAGATCGCCGTCGAGTTCCAGAACTTGCTCTTGCCGACGGTATTCACGAGAGCGGCGACCCACGACGGGCCGTAGCCGCCGGGGCAGTTCACGTGATCGGAATCATCGCAGACCGGCGTGATCCACGTGAAGTTGGCAAGCTGTCCGTCGCGAACGTCGGTGATGAACCGCCAATTGGGCGTTAAGACCTTCTTCCAGTCGGGCCCGTAATAAATGTGCTTCACGGCCTGATAGCTCGACCAGTAGCTTGCATCGCCGCTCGAGATGCTGCCGAACGTGCTGGAGTAGAATCGCCACGAGAGGTGGGCCGCGTCGAGCTCGTCGCCGAGCGTCTGATAATCGAAGCACGCCAGCTGCTGTCCTCCGGTCTGTCGGTTCTTGCCGATCGTACTGACCGTCGAACCACCCCCACAGCCCCAGTTCCCGTAAGGAAGATCCACGCTCGAGGCGGCCTGCGCGGCGATGACGTACTGATGGCTCACGAAGCTCTCGTCGAGATGAGATTGGAACATGCGATCCGCGACCACCCATTCGTGCGCCATATCGAAGTACGGCTTCGAGTCCTTGTGGGGAACGTAGACGTACTCCGGATCTTGGACCGGACCACCTTCACTGGGCTCGCGATCGAAGCCGTCCATCCGGCAGTCCGTACCCGGGATCTTGCCGCGTCCGTCGCAGGCGAGGAACATCGAGTTGGCGGAATGATCGATGACGTATTGATCCGAGAGCGGCACGGGTTTTAGGCCGATCGTCTGGCCCCTCGAGTTCTTTCCGTGGTTGACCGTGTCGGCACCGGGATAACCTTGGAAGAGGTTGTCGAAGCTCCGGTTCTCTTGCACGATGTAGACAACGTGCGTGATCTTCCCCGCGCCGGTCGCCACAAGCGCGCGTAGCGGAGCGCCCTGACGCATATACGGCATGACGTCCGTGTCACCCTGAGCCAGCTTGCCCTGAGCGGAGTCGAAGGGAAATGCCGTCGAGCAGCCGGCCGGCACGATAAGTGCCGCCGCCGCGAGCACGCCGACGACGAAAAAGCTTTTCATCGAATACGGCCTCACTTATTCGTCGTCCGGGATACGATAATCGTTGTGCATATGCAGAAAGAAATTCGGACCTTTGGGGGCTTTGATCGGAACGAACCTTTGCGGCCCTTGCGTGAAGTCGAAACAATCGCTGGCCGGTGAGGTTGCTCGTTTGTCGGCTGCGGCAAGCTGACCGAGTCCCCAGAGGTCCTCGGCAAAGCGCAGCACGCTCGCGGTCTCGTATTGTACGTGGGAGACGTGGTTCTCCTTTGCATACGGCGAGAGGATCAGTAACGGCACGCGGAAGCCGAGGCCGTCGTAATCTTTGAAGGGCGGCGGCACGTGGTCGTAGAGGCCGCCCCAGTCATCCCACTGCACGAAGATCGCGGTCGAGCTCCAGAACTTGCTCTTCCCAACAGTATTGACGAGCGCTGCGACCCATGAGGGGCCGTCACCTCCGCCGCAGTTGACGTGGTCGGAGTCGAAACATTGCGGCGTGATCCATGTGAAATTGGCGAGCTTGCCGGCGCGCACGTCGGTGATGAAGCGGTTCTGCGGCGCGATCACGTCTTTGAGCCAATCCGGTCCGTAGTAAATGTGCTTGACCGCCTGATAGCCTGACCAGTACGAACCGCCGTCGCTCGAGGGCGCCGAATATTTGCTCGTGTAAAACCGCCAGGATATGCGGGCGGCATCGAATTCGTCGCCGAGCGTTTCATAGTCGTAACACGGCGTCTGCTGCGGACCCTTGGGGTTTCGGTCTGCCGTGACCGTGCTGACCCGGTCGGTGCTGCCGCCGGCGCAGCCCCATTGTCCGAACGGCAGATTGACGCTCGACGCCGCCTGTGCGGCGATCACGTACTGGTGCGCGACGAAGCTCTCGTCGAGCTGCGACTGGAACATCCGATCGGCCAAGACGCCCTCATGCGCCATGTCAAAGTATGGCTTTGACTCCCCGTGCGGCACGTAGACGTACTGTGGATTCCGCGGCCCGCCATACGCGAGCTCGCGGTCGAAACCGTCCATCCGGCAGTGCGTGCCCGGAAGTTTTCCGGTCCCATTGCAGGCCGCAAACATTGACTGTGCCGAGTGATCGATATCGTACTCCGACGCCAGGCTAGTAGACGTCAGCGCGATCGTCTTGCCCTTGGAGTTCTTTCCCGACGAAACCGTATCGGCACCAGGATATCCTTGGAAGAGATCGTCGAAGCTGCGATTCTCCTGCACGATGTAGACGACGTGCGTGATCTTACCGGCGCCGGTTTGCATGAGATTTCGCAGCGGGTCGCTCGCGGTTGGCGGTAACGACGGCGTCGCGCGCGCCGCGCACGCGCTCAGCGGCAGCAAGGCCGCGAGTGCGAACGCCGATCTACTCGGAATCGCCACGCTGCGGCGGATGGGGCCGGTCGATGAAGTACCGCGCCGAGTGCTTCGACGAGATCGCGGTGAAGGGGCGCGGCGCCTGCGCATAGTTCAAGACTTTGCCAATGCTGGTGGCTCGTGCGTCGGTCTGCCCGGTCGCCTTGAGGTTCCAGTTGTTCTCGATGAACTTGAGAATGCTGCCGAACTCGAAGGGCGTATCCGCGATGTAACCTCCCTGCTTGGAAGCCCCTGCGATCGCGTACGGCGATATGATAATCGCCGGTACGCGGAAGCCGAGTCCGCCGTACTTGTCCTGAAACGGCGGCACGGCGTTGTCGTAGAAGCCGCCCCAATCGTCCCAAAGGACGACGATCGCGCTGGAGCTCCAGTACGAACTCTCGCCGACCGCGTTCACGACGCTTGCAACCCATTCCGGCCCGTTGTCGACCGATTCGTCGGGATGGTCGTTTTCGTCGTCTTCGGGGATCACCCAAGAAACGGCGGGCAAGTTGCCGCTGGTGATGTCGCCGAAGATGTTTGTCTCCGGCATCGAGACGTTCGTGCCCCATTCCGAGCCGTAACGCACCGGCGCGATCACGTCGAACGCGTTGAGGAGCGCGGCATCACAGTTGGGACAGCCCTGGCTTGGATTACATCCGGTCAGCTTGAAGCAGGGTGTGTAGTACTTCCACGAGACGCCCGCCGCGTCGAGCCGATCCCGCAGCGTCGTGTAGCCGCCCGATCCGTAGTTGGGAAAATCTTTCGAGCAGGGGAACGGGCCGCTGGTCGTCACCTGGCCGGAATCGTTAATCAGCGACGTCTTCACGCCGCCCGGTGCATCGCAACCCCATGGCATTCCGCTTGGCGTGTCCACGAGACTCTCGGTCACTCCCGAGGGCGTCTTGCACGACGCTGCCGAGGTGATGCAGGTTCCTCCGCGGATCAAGTCTTGATGCGCGGTAAAGCTGCCGCTGCCTTGCGTCTGGAACATCGCGTCAGCCAAGACCCACTGCTCGGCCATATCCCAATAAGGCTGAATTTGACTTTGGGTTACGTATTGATAGGGCAAGGTCCCGGCAAGCTGACCTTGGCCGCACGCGCCGCGCCATTCGAGGTTGAACCCGTCCATTTTCCCACCGTCGTATGCGCGTTCGAAGGACGCGTGGCAGTGGGCAAAATCGTGGGGGTAGACCAGAGGCTGCTCGGTCAGCGTCACCCACTTATCTACGTACTTGGTGCCCCGTTTTATTTTTTCCTTACCTCGCGTCGCGCCGTTGGCGCCCGGGAACTTTGCAAAGAAGTCATCGAAGCTGCGATTCTCTTGCACGACGATCACCACGTGCGCAATCGGCGCAGCCTTTCCGCCGATCGCGCCTAGAGGCGCTCCGTTCGGAAGCGAGGACGACCCGGAGGCGCAGCCGCCGAGCGCGAGTAGCGTAGACAACGCGCTCGGCCAAACATATAACGATGCCCGCTTGATAAGAGTTCCGTCCTATTCGGTGTCGGGCGGCAAGCCCGAGGGTGGCTCGTGAATGAAGTAGCCCTGCGAATGCGTCGAGTGGATCTTTACGAACTTTCGCGGCGCCATGCTGAAATCGAAGGCATTGCCGATGCTCGCCGAGTGCGCGTCGTTCTTGCCGAGCGAGCCCAGGTTCCAAGTCTCTTCGATGAACCGCAGGATGCTGCCGAACTGATAGACGGTGTGGTCAACGTGGGCTTTGACGTACGGTGAGACGATCAGCATCGGCACGCGAAAGCCCGGACCGCCCTGCCAGTTCAGCCGCGGCGGCGCGACGTGATCGTAGAATCCGCCCCAATCGTCCCAAACGACCACCACGGCCGTCGACTTCCAATACGGACTCTCGCCGATCGCGTTGACGATCGAGGCGACCCAGGACGGACCGTTGTCAACCGGCGTCGGACCCGGCGTCGAGCAGGGAGCGCGTTTATACTCGGACGGATGATCTGAGTTTGCGCCGTCGGGCGTAATCCACGAGACCGCGGGTAGCTCGCGTTTGGCGACGTCGGTAAAGAAGACGTTCGAGTTTCGGGTGACGTTCTTGTGCCACTCCGAGCTGTAGCGAACGGCTTTGATCGCGTCAAACGCGCTCCAGATGCCGGCCGTGTTGCCGTTATCGCAGCCGCTCTCCTTTTGAACGGCGACGGCGTAGAACTTCCACGAGACGCTCTTCGCGTCGAGTAGATCGCGCAGCGTCGAATACGTCAGACACGGGAAGGGGCCGCCGTCGGGATAGACCTTTTGGCTTCCGCGCTTGATGATCGCCGTTCTCACCGGGCTGTTCGCATCGCAGCCCCACGGAAAGTAGCTCGGATTGTCAATCAGCGCCTCGTCGGATGAGATCTGCGTGCCGGCGGCGATCAAATCTTGATGCCCGGTGAAACTTCCGCTCCCTTGGGTTTCAAAGGTGTGATCGGCCAGGACGTACTGCTTGGCGATATCCCAATACGGCGCGATATCGCTGGGGTTGACGTATTGATACGGATACGTGCAAACGGGAAAACCGCTGCCGTTGGCATTCGTCCCCGTCAGATCGAAGCCGTCCATCTTGTCGCCGGCACGGTCGGTGAGAAAGCCGGTATGAATGTGGTCGAGATCGGTGTTGTAATCGAAGTTGCCGCTTTTTCCGAAGCCCGAGCCGAAGAGATCCGTTTCCTGCAGCGGAACGCTCGTGGGTTTGGAGATTGCCGGCATACCCTGGCCGGCGCAGTACTGGCGCTGCGCCGACGACATCTTCGCCGCCTTTCCCGTTTTCGCGCCGTCCGCGCCGGGAAACGTTGCGAAGAAGTTGTCGAAGCTGCGATTCTCCTGAATCATGATCACGACGTGATCGATCGGAGTCGAACTTCGGGCGGCGTGAAACCGGTTTGTAACGACCGGCAACCCGGCGCTCGAGTTACCGCCGCACGCGACGACGCCCGCGACCATCGCGAGCGTCAAAAAAGCGAGGGCTGCGGCGTTCGCGCGCATCGTTACCTTGCTTAATCGCTGTCGGGCGGCACGCCCGAAGGCTGCTGGTGCAGGAAGAACGACTGCGGATACTTCGACGGGATCTTTTTGAACGGCCGCGGTGATTGATTGAAGTTGAAGGCGGTCCCGATGCTGGTAGCGCGCCCATCCTCCTGATCGAGCGAGCCGAGGTTCCAGTTTGTTTCGATAAACTTTAGAACGCTCGTCGTCTCGTATTGCGTGTGTTCCACGTGAGCCGTCACGAACGGCGAGATGATGATCATCGGGAACCGGAACCCAAGGCCGCCCTGCTGGTCGTAGAACGGCGGAGGCACGTGATCGTAGTAACCGCCCCAATCGTCCCACAGCACGACGATCGCGGTGCTCTTCCAGTACTGGCTCTCGCCGATCGCGTTCACGATCGACGCGACCCACGAGGGCCCGGTGTCGGCGGGTCCTTTTTTGTTGCTTTCGTTAGGGTGATCGGAGTTGGGCGCATTCGGGGTTATCCATGAGACGCTCGGAAGCTGCCCGGCTTTGACGTCGTTGAAGATCTTGGTGTCGGGCCAAGTCACTTTGGTTCCCCATTCCTTGCTCTTGCGAACGGCTTCGATCGCGTCGAAGGCGCTCCAAATGCCCGTGTAGCCGGCCTTCTTGCTCGTATACGGATAGACTTTGTTGGCGTAAAACTTCCACGTTATGCTTTTCGCGTCGAGCAGATCGCGGATCGTACCGCTCGGGTAGGTGAGACATGGGAACGGACCCTTATCGCCGAGATATTCGCCGCTGGTAGTCAACAGGTTCGTCACGAGGTGATCCTTGTTACCATCGCACCCCCACGGGAAGTAGCTGGGGTCATCGATGATGCTCGCCTTTGAAACGATTCCAGCCGTGCCGCCGGCGATCAGATCCTGATGGGCGGTGAAACTCTCGCTGCCTTGCGTCTGAAAGGCGTTGTCGGCAAGCGCGTACTGCTTGGCCATGTCCCAGTAGGGCTGGATATCCTTCGGGTTGACGTACTGGTACGTGTACGTGCACGTCGGCGGCCCCGAGCCGTTCGGATAGAAGAAGCTGACATCGTTGCCATCCATCTTGCACGGGTTCGAAGTGTTGGGCTGGGCGGCGGACGAATCGCAATCGATGAGATATCCGCCTCGGTACGAGTGCGGCAGGTCTTGATTCCAGCCGAATGGCGTGTTGCTCGGATCGGGCGTCGGGAATCCTTTGCCGGTCAACGAGACTTCCGTTAGCGGTACGGTCGTCGCACGCGTGATTACCTGCTGCTTTTCATCGGCGCAGGCTTGCGCGATCGCGGACGGCATGGGTTTGGCATAGCCCACCATACTGCCGTTCGCTCCGGGGAAATCGGCAAAGAAGTTATCGAAGCTGCGGTTCTCTTGTATGATGACGACGACGTGCGAGATCGGCGTACTTCCGGACGCGGCGCGCTCTCCGCGCGTCAAGGGCAGAAGGGCGTTCGGTGCCGAGGAACCGCCGCTGCAAGCGACGATACCGCCGCCTACGACGATCAAGAAGAACAATAAACCGGCCGCCCGGTACTGCAAGCGCACCTCCATTCCAGCCGCGCGTACTTGGCCGTGAGGCTGCGTTCTCTCCTCTTTAATAAACGATAAGTTGACTTTGTTTATCGTTTAGCGCGAGCGGATTAGTCGTAGCTTTCGCGCACGGTTTCAAGCAGCATTTGACCGAATTCGACGATTTCGCCGTCGCCGTCGAGAACGTCGACGCCGAAGCCCGGATAAAGACTGACGAAGCGCTCCTGCTTCCATCGCGCGACCGACCAGCGATCGCGAGCGCCTTTCTCATACGGCCAGGGCGGCATCCCTTCGCGGTCCGAGCGAATGTCGCGTCCGTCTGAGGTTCGGATGCGAACCTGAAAGCCTTCGACCCGAGCGATCTTCATTTCGAGCGTGCCAATTTTCATGAATTAGAATCGGGCTGACTGGATTCGAACCAGCGATCTCTAGTCCCCCAGACTAGCGCGATAACCAAGCTTCGCTACAGCCCGTTCGATTTTCTCGTTTGTTTCTTCTTGCGCGAACGAGTCCCGCCGACGGCCTCCTTGAGCGACGGGCCCGCCACGAACGCCGGGACGTTGTGAGCGGCGATCGAGATCCTTTCGCCGGTCTTCGGATTGCGCCCCTCACGAGCTCGGCGCGGTCGAACCACGAAACTGCCGAACGGGTTGAGCGCGACGCGATCGCCTTTACGCAACGCTCCTTTGATTTGGTTTAAAATGAAATCGACGATCTCGCCCGCCTGACGCCTCGAAAGCTCCGCTTCGACGGCCACGGCGTCAATCACATCCGCCTTCGTCAACGTCGCATCTCCTCAATCGGCGGCACGACGGAGAAATCGTTCAACGGGGGCCGCCTGGCTGAAGTATACGCAAGCCGAATGGTCGCTCCTTCCCGCCTACGGCGAGTCTACCGCGCGAGAATTTCGCCCAGCGCGCGCAATGCCAGGAGGTAACCCGACGTGCCGAGTCCGCTCACGACGCCGCGGCAAGCGGCTGCCGTCACGCTGGTGCGCCGAAAAGCTTCGCGCGCGGCGATATTCGAGATGTGAACCTCGACGACGGGAATACGGATCGCGGCGATCGCATCGGCTATGGCATACGAGTAATGCGCGTATGCGCCGGGATTGATGACAACGCCGTCGCAGTTCGTCCGGGCAGCGTGAAGCGCATCAACGATCTCCCCCTCGCCGCTATGCTGTTCGCAGCGAACCTCGACTCCAAGATCCTCCGCCGCCGCCGCGATCGCGTCGTTCAACTCTGAGAGCGTCTGGCTTCCGTAGAGATCGGGCTCGCGCTCTCCAAGCAAGTTGAGGTTCGGTCCGTGCAAAACCAAAACGCGCATCGTTTCCGCTTCTTGGAAGGAAAAGCGCGCGCCTTCGCACCACAGGCGCTCATGCCCGACAGGCTGGTAGCCGCAACCAACCTCGATGCCGGGGTCGCGCTCGTCGCTGCGATCACGACCGACCTCGTGGCCGAGATCAGAGACCGGCACGACCTCTGGCCGACCGCGACCGCGGCGGTCGGCCGACTAACGACCGGAGCCGCCCTTTTCAGTGCGAGCCTTAAAGGCAGCGAACGCATTTCGTTGCAGATCGCGGGCAGCGGGCCGCTCCAGACCATCGCTGCGGAGGCGTGGCTCCTCGACGGCCAGACGGCCGGCGCGCGCGGCTTCGCGCACAACGGACGCGTCGAGCTTCCGGTCGACCACCGGGGGAAGTTCGACGTCGCCGGGGCGGTCGGCACAGGTTCGTTGCAGGTCACGCGCTCGAGCGACATTGGTCAGCCGTATGTCGGCGTGGTGCCGCTGCGATCCGGCGAGATCGGCGAAGATCTCGCCGTCTATCTCGCGCAGTCCGAACAGATCCCAAGCATCGTCGCGCTCGGCGTGCTGGCTAATCCCAGCGGCGTCGTCGCTGCCGGCGGCATCATCGCACGCGCGCTGCCCGGCGCGGACGAACGGGTTCTGGCCGCGTTAGAGGCGCGCGCGGCAAACATGCCGCCCGTTACGCAGCTCATCACGCAAGGCGCCGATGCTCACGTCCTGCTTGCAGGGCTGGCCGGCGACGTTGAGCTTCGTTCGCACCACATGCTCGACGTACGCTTCGCTTGCCGCTGCAATCGCACGAAGGTCGAAGCCGTTCTGCTCGGGCTGGGCGCCGAAGAACTCTTGGACCTGACGCGCGAGCGCGACCGCACCGAGGCGACTTGCGAATACTGCAAGACGCACTACGTTTTCAGCCCAGAGGAGATCCGCGAGCTCGCCGAACGTCTCTAACCAACTACGCCGCATCGCGCGGGAGCACGCGGACGAAGCGGCGCGAGCCCACCGAGAGCACCGCCGGCGTGCCGGCCGTCCAGACAGCGTTGGGGTCGCGCACCACCTCGCCGTCAATCTTCACGGCGTTTCCGGAGATGAGCCTTTCGGCAGCACGCCGGCTCTCCGCGAAACCGGCCTTTACGAGAACCTCGGCAATTCGCCGGCATTCACCGACTTCTATCTCGTCGAGCTCGCCCGACGGAACCTCGCGGCGCTGGATCGTCCGTTCGAAGTAATCGCGCGCGCGTGCCGCGGCGGCCGGATCGTGATAGCGCGCGACGATATCTTCTGCGACGTGCTTTTTCTCTTCCATCGGCTTAGCACGTCCGGCGGCTAGGTCGGCGGCGAGGCGTTCCACGTCCGCCGCCGAGCGGAACGCTGCGAGCCGCGCATAAACGAGAATCAGCTCGTCCGGCATCTTCATCAGTTTTCCGAACTGTTCTTCGGCGGGCTCCCCAACGCCGACGTAGTTGCCGAGCGACTTACTCATCTTCTTCTCACCATCGAGCCCGACGAGTAGCGGAACCGTCGCGCAGATCTGAGGGAGCTGTCCAAAATCGCGCTGGAAGTGGCGCCCCAATAACAAGTTGAAGAGCTGATCGGTCCCGCCAAGCTCGACGTCGGCCTCGATCGCGACGGAATCGTACGCTTGTGCGACCGGATAGAGAAACTCGTGAAGCGAGATCGGCGTGCCGGAATCGTAGCGTTCGCGGAAGTCGTTGCGCTCGAGCATCTGGGCGACTGTCGTTCTTGCGAGCAGCTTTACGAGATCGGCAAGCGAGAGCGGCGCCAGCCACTCAGAGTTGTAGCGCACCTCGATCCGCTCGAGGTCGAGCACTTTGCCCGCCTGCTCGAGGTAGGCGCACATGTTGGCTTCGATCTCTTCGCGCGAAAGCTGAGGCCGCGTGACATTCCGGCCGCTCGGATCGCCGATCCGCGCGGTGAAGTCGCCGATAATCAGCGTAACTCGATGGCCCGCCTCAGCAAAGCGTTGCAACGGATGCAGCACGACCATGAAGCCCAGATGAAGGTCGGGGCTGGTGGGATCGACCCCGAGCTTGACGCGCAACGGTTTTCCCAAGCGCACCCGCTCCTCGAAATCCGCGAAGGTTTCGACGTGCTCGAATCCCTCGAGCAGTTCGCGCGCGTCCATCAAGCTCACGTTCGCAGCTCGATCAGCGTCACACCGGTCGAGCCTTCCTCTTCGTTGCCGTAACGCAGGCTTTTCACGCCGACGTGGCCGCGCAAATACTCTTGAAGACCGCGGCCTAGCATGCCGGTCCCCTTGCCGTGAATCAAACGCAGCGGAGAGTTTCCGGACAGCATCGCATCGTCTAGCCATCGCTCGACGAGCGGCTCGGCCTCGGCATAGCGCTTGCCGCGCACGTCGAGTTCGGCGGCGGAGCGCTGCGCGGCCGCAATTCGCGCGTCCACCTGCACCGCCGATCGCTGCGCCGGCTTGGCGGCGCGGCTTTCGAGGCGCACGTCGCTCTTCTCCACCGAGGTCTTCATTGAACCGATTGAAACGAGCAACCTTTCGTCCCAATCTTCGACGACTATCCCTTCCTGATCGAGCGAAACGATTCGTACGCGATCTCCCTGCGCGAACGGCGCCTCCTCCAGCACGCCCTTTTCGTCTGACTGGATCCCGAGTTCGCGGCGCATCGCCTCGATTGTATCCGTCAGCAGCCGCGTCTGCGAGCGCGTCACCTTGCGCCCGTGCAGCTCGCGCACGAAGTCGCGTAAACCTTGCTGCAAACGCTCTTCGGAGCGGGCGCCGAAGCGTCGCCGCTCGGTCTCAAGGTCCTCGCGAGCTCGCCGTAGGCGCTCGAGCTCGGCGACGGCCGCGCGGCGTTGCGCTTCGAGCCCGATTCGTTGCTCTCTCAGTTCACCGTTACGTTGCGCGAGCTCGGTCAAAGCGGCCTCGTAGTCGAGCTCGCGCCGCTCGAGGAGCGCGCTCGCACGCTCGACGATCTCCGGCTCAATTCCTAGCCGAGTTGCGAGCGGAAACGCCAACGACTGCCCCGGCGTGCCGACGTCGAGCTCAAAGGTCGGCGCGAAGGTCTTTGCATCAAAGCGAACGCTGGCATTGGCAACGCCGGGCGTAGCGTGCGCAAAGAGTTTGAGTTCGACCGAGTGAGTAGATACGATCGCGCGCGCACCGCGGTCGAGCAGCCGCTCCAGCATCGCAATGGCGAGCGCGGCGCCTGCGCTGGGTTCCGTGCCCCCGCCAATCTCATCAACGAGTGCGAGCGTTCGGTCGTTCGCGCGCTCGAGTATTTCTCGCATGCGTTCCAGGTGAGCCGAGAAGGTTGAGGCGTTGGCGACGAGCGACTGTTCGTCGCCGATGTCGGCGATCACGCGATCGAAGCGTCCGATGCAGCTTCGAGCGGCGGGAATCTGCATGCCGCAGTAGGTCATCACGACGAACAGGCCCGCCATTTTTAGCGCAACCGTCTTTCCGCCCATATTTGGGCCGCTGACGACCAGCAATCGAGTTGTATCATCAACCGCCAGCGACTGCGGCACGGCGCGCTCCCCGAGCAGCGGATGGCGCCCCTTCTCGACGGTAAGGACCGGCGAATCGCTCAACTCGGGAGCGATACTTTGGCTCCTGTCCGCAAGCTCGGCCTTTGCCGCCAGCAGATCGAGACGCGCAAGCATTTCGACGTTTGCCTCGATCTCGGCGGCGTGACTGCCCACTGAGCGTGAGAGCGCCTCGAGAATTCGCGCGATCTCGCGTTCCTCTTCGATTTGCAGCGTGCGCACGCGGTTGTTCGCTTCGAGAACGGCGAGCGGCTCGACGAAAAGCGTCTGCCCGCTCGAGCTCGTATCGTGAACGATGCTCGGCAGCGTCCCCGCGAACTCGGCTTTAATCGGGATCACGAAGCGCCCGTTGCGGATCGTGACGATTCTCTCTTGGATCGCCTTCGAGTATTTCGCCGAGCCCAAGATCGAGGTTGCGCGATCGCGCGCATCGGCGTGCGCCTGCGCGAGGCTTCGCCGTATGCGCCCCAGAGCCGGCGAAGCGCGATCGAGCACGCCGGCGCGTTCGTCGATCGCGTCCACGATCGCGCGCCCGAGCTCGCGCAATGGCGTATAACCGCTAAGCACGCTCGCGAGATCCGGGTTCCCCTGGACCGCGCGGTGAGCCGCGGCAGCGGCCGCGATTGCGTCGCCGATCGAACGGAGATCTGCGGCCCCCAGCGTGTGACCCACCGCCGCCGCCTCGGTCAGCCTGGCGGTTTCAATCGCCGGCATGACACGAAAATCCGAGCCGGCCACCAGCGATCGCATCGCTTCGGTGCGCAGCTGTTCCCGACGAACGTCTTCGAAGTCGGCGAGCGGCGCAAGGTCACCCGCGTAGAATCGCCCACGCTGCGTCCTCGTGGTCGCAATGACCGCGTCGCGCACGGCCGTAAAATCGAGTGCTTCGAGCGTTCGGTCGTCAGTCAAGCCCATCCATGAACCCGACCGCTTAGGAAGATAGTTTCGCGCGCACCAGCTCGTTCACGAGTGCCGGATCGGCCTTCCCGCGCGACGCTTTCATCACCTGACCGACCAGGAAGCCGATCACGTTGCTCTTTCCCGCGCGATACTCGGCTGCGACGTCTTGGTGTGCGGCTAAGACCTCGTCGACGAAATGCTCGATCGCCGCAGGATCGCTCGTTTGGGCGAGGCCCTCTCGCTCCACGACCGCCGCCGGCGAACCGGCGCCGTTCCACATTCGAGCGAGCAGCTCTTTGGCAATCTTCGAATTGACGCGTTTGGTTTCGACTAGCGCGATCAGCTCGGCCAAATCTTCGGGAGACACCTTGGATTCGTTGACCGGCACGCCGGTCTCGTTGGCAAGCCGGGAGAGATCGCCGAGCACGAAATTGCTCGATTGCTGCGGGTTGCGGCTGCTCGCGACGACGCGGTCGAAGTAACTTCCCAGCGCGAAGTTATCGATCAGTTGCGTCGCTTGCTTCGGACCGAGACCGTAACCGGCGGTATAGCGTTCGAAGCGTTCCCACGGCGGCGCTCCAAGCGCGGCGCGTTTCCGCGCGACGTCGGCCCTCGCCGGTTCCAACGGCACCAGATCGGGATCGGGAAAGTACCGGTAGTCGTGCGCCTCTTCTTTGCTGCGCATCGAGTGGGTCACTCCGTTTACCTCGTCCCACCCGCGCGTCTCTTGGACGATCCGGCCACCCGACGTCACGATCTCGACCTGACGTGCGATCTCACTCTCGATCGCGCGTTCTACCGAGCGAAACGAGTTCATGTTCTTGATTTCCGCCTTCGTCCCGAGCTCGGCCGAACCGGCCGGGCGAATCGAAACGTTTGCATCGCAACGCAGCGACCCTTCTTCCATCTTCACGTCGCTGACGCCGAGCGCGAGGAGCGTGCGGCGAAGGGACTCCAAATAAGCTATCGCATCTGCCGCGCTGTGCAGCTCCGGCTCGGAGACACACTCCATGAGCGGGACGCCCGCGCGGTTGAAGTCCACCAACGAGTACGCGCTGCCGGCGATGCGGCCGTCGCCGGAGCCCGCGTGCGTCGATTTGCCGGTATCTTCTTCGAGGTGAATGCGCGTTAGGCGGCACTCGCGCATCGTGCCGTCATCGAGCCAGTACTTCACGACGCCGCCCACCGCCAACGGCATGTCGTACTGCGAGATCTGATAATCCTTGGGCATATCCGGATAGAAGTAGTTCTTTCGATCGAACTTCGAAAAAGCTGGAATCTCGGCCCCGAACGCGAGCCCGGCAGTTATAATGTGCTCGATCGCCTTGGCGTTGGGCACCGGGAGCGCGCCCGGCATGCCGAGGCAGACCGGACAAATCTTCGTGTTCGGCTCACCGCCGAACTCGTTGAGACAGCCGCAGAACATCTTGGTGAGGGTCTTCAGCTCGACGTGGCATTCGATGCCGATGACGGCCTCGTACGCGGAGCTCATGTGCGCGCGATCTCCAGCACCGGCTTGCGCGCCGCCGCGTGCCGCGTCGCGCGTTCGTAGGCGTGCGCGGCGCCGAGGAGCAGACGCTCGCCGAAGAGCGGCGCGCACAACTGCAGCCCGATCGGCATCGGCACGCTTCCGCCTTCGGGCAGGTTCCAGCCGCACGGAACCGAGAGCGCCGGCAAGCCGGCCAGCGCCATTGGGATGGTGTAGTAGTCCATCAAGTACATGCTGTACGGATCGCTCTTCGCCCCGAACTCGAACGCCGGACAGCTCGCCGCCGGACACGCGATCAGGTCACACTGCGCGAAGGCGCGCTCGAAGTCGCGCGCGATGAGCGTTCGGGCCTTCTGCGCGCGCACGTAGTACGCATCGTAATAGCCGCTCGAAAGCGCATAGGTGCCGATGAGAATGCGGCGTTTAACCTCGGGGCCGAAGCCGGCGGCGCGCGTCTTATCGTACATCGAGCGTACATCCTGGGCATCAACGCGCAGACCGTAGCGAACGCCGTCGAAGCGAGCCAAGTTCGACGAGCATTCTGCCGGAGCGATCAGATAATAGGTCGCGACACCGTAGTCGGCGGTCGGGAGCGAAACCTCGACGAGCTCGGCCCCAAGCCGTTCGAGATCGCGATAGGCCGCACGATAGAGCGCGTCTAACTCGCCGCCGAGCGCTTTCGAATCGAACTCGCGCACGAGACCGACCCGCAACCCTTGCAAGTCTTCTAGCAGCGCGCTCGCGGTCGGCTCGACCGGCCGATCGATCGAGGTCGCATCCATCGAGTCGTATCCTGCCATGGCGTCGTACGCTAAAGCGGCATCTTTCACGGAGCGCGTTAACGGACCGATTTGATCGAGACTCGACGCAAACGCGATCAGCCCGTAGCGCGAGACTCGACCGTACGTCGGTTTGAAGCCGACGAGATTGCAAAAAGCTCCAGGCTCGCGGATCGAGCCGCCGGTGTCGCTGCCCATACCGATTGCAGCCTCGTACGCGGCGACGGCCGCGGCCGAGCCACCGCTCGACCCGCCCGGGACGCGCTTGGGATCGTAAGGATTGCGCGTTACGCCCAGCGCCGAGTTCTCGCACGAACTGCCCATGGCGAATTCGTCGCAGTTTGCTTTTCCGATCGGAATTGCACCAGCTTCGAGCATCCGCGCGACCGCAGTCGCGGTATACGGCGCGACCCACTGCTCCAAAATCTTGCTTCCACACGTCGTCCGCGTGCCGTCTAAACACATATTATCTTTGACCGCAAGCGGTACGCCCGCGAGCGGCGGGGCTTCGCCCATGCGAACGCGTTCGTCGACGCGGGCCGCCTGGGCGCGCGCGAGATCGGCGAGCACCGTCAAGTACGAACCGCAGATTTCTTCGACGGCTCCGACGTGCTCGAGCGTTGCGTCGGTAACTTCGAGCGCGCTAACCTCTCCCGAACGGACGGCACGCGCGATTTCTGCGGCGCTCTTCTCGACAAACTCCAAAGACACGGCGCGTCCTTACTCGGCGAGAATGCGCGGTACGCGGAAGAACCCGCCCTGCCGCTGCGGCGCTTGCGCCAGTACGCGTTCGCGATCGAGGCACGGAGCGGGCACGTCTTCGCGCGTCACGTTTCGAGACTCGACGACTTGCGCCGTCGCCGGGACGCTGGCGGTGTCAAGCTCGGCGAGCGCGTTGACGTGACCGAGCAGATCTCCAAGCTGGCGCCCGAAGATCTCGACTTCCTCTTCGGTTAGTTCGATTCGCGCGAGCTTCGCAACATAGCTGATGTCGATTGTGTCGGACGACAAGTTTACGAATACTCCAGTTGGGCGAGTGCCTCCACGTGCCCGGTCTGCGGAAACATATCGAATGGTCGAACGGTGCCGAGCCGATAGCCCTTGGCCACCAGGAACTTGGAATCCCGTGCGAGAGTAGCCGGGTCGCACGAGAGATACCAAATCGCCCGGACGCGAGCCTGCGCGATCGCGTCGAGCGCCGCCTCGTCGCAGCCTTTTCGCGGCGGGTCGAGAAAGCACACGTCGGCTTCATTCAGCGCGTTGCGCAGCTCCGGTGTGGTGCCGAGCCGTTCGACCTTTGCCACTTGGAAGCGAGCTCGTTGCTCGAGGCCGTTGCGGCGCGCGTTGGCAGCAGCCTCCGTAATCGCCACCGGGTTCTCCTCGACGCCGATCACTTGCCACCCGTGCTTGGCAAAGAAGAGCGCGAACGTTCCAACGCCGCAGTAGAGGTCGACCATGCGTCGCGGTGTTTTGGCGTAGGGCTCGAGATACGCAAAGATTCGCGCGACCATTTCGACGTTGACTTGGAAGAACGAAGCCGCCGAGAAACGATAGTGCACGCCTGCGATCGTCTCTTCGATCTCGGCCTGGCCGCCGAGCGAACGATGATGCCGGCCGGCGATCGCGTTGGCGCTGGGAAGGTCGAAGGAGTTCGTTACGCCCGCCAAGCCGGGCAGGCTGCGCAGCAATAACGGCGCGGCGCGGCTCGCGCTCTCCGAGCGGTGCGCGGTCGTGACGGTCAGAATGCTCTCTCCGCTCGAGTCTGCGCTGCGTGCGATAAGATGGCGCGCGTCGCGCAGCATCGTCGCAACCGGCTCCTCCGCACGAAGAGCATGAAGCCCCGCGAGATCGGCGTTCAGCTTCGGGGTCACGATCGGACAGGCGTCAATCGGGACGACGTCGTGCGTTCGTTGACGGTAAAAGCCCAGTGCGGGAGAGTCGCGGCGATGGTCAACGACCAGCGCCATCTTGTTGCGATAGGCTCGCGGCTCGCCCATGCCGATCGTTTCGCTAACCGCGGCATCGTCCAAGCCGCCGATTCGCCGGAGCGCCTCTTGCACGACGCTGCGCTTCCACTCTAACTG
>JBAVSO010000024.1:0-16841 GCA_049695635.1 Candidatus Cybelea sp.
CCCTGGGCGTCGGTGACCGTCCGATAGGTTCCGCTGGGAGAGGCCGCCACCACCTGCGCACCTGCGATTGCCGCGTGGGTCTTGTCGTCAATGACGCTCCCCGTAATGATACCGCCGCTCGCGGCGATAGCCCGACCGTGTGGCGCGACCATGTAACAGAATCCTATAAATAGGACGCGCTTTCGAACACGGAACAGGCGTTTGAGCAACAATTAACTCCCAGCAGCAACGAGAGGCCACGGATTGCGTGGCTCTCTTCAAAAGTGATGCTAGGCCATGGAATCGGGCGTTGCATCCTGGGAATTGACGAAACGTTAAGGTCTCGGCAACGCTCTTTTATCTAGCGATAAGAAATTTCGACAAAGCTTAATCTTGGGCGTGCTTTCCTGAATCGGCGATTTGCCAACGTGAACGCAACCCAAGTCGCCCTAGAATCGAGCTCACGTGGCGTTCGACGGTATGTTCGCTGATCTGCAGTGCCGCAGCGACCTCGCGATTGCGCGCGCCTCGCCGAATCAGCTGCGCGACCTGCTCTTCACGCCCCGTTAGCGTCGATCCCGAGCGCCCACGGGTCCGGCGCTCGCCGCCGGGCTCCTGCGAAACGAGCAGTCCCATCGCTTCGTTCGTCCAGCGGCGAAGACCCATCGCGGTGAAAGCCCGGGCCGCATCACCCGCGCAGTCGATCCAGCCGCCGCGCTCGCCGGAGCGTAAGAGAAAGTGTGCGCGCGCCAGAAATCGATGCCCGCGCAGATAGGGTCGCTCCGGAGCTGCTATCGCGCTCAGCGCATCCACGCCGAAGCGCGCTTCGTCGAGATCACCGTAGCGGGCCGCGATCGAAAAAAGCTCGGGCGCGTTCGAAGCGCCGTCGGCTTGCATGAGCGACCGGCGCAGCGCCACTGCGACGGGATCTCCGGCGGCCGGCGTGCCGGCCGCGATCAGACCCGCCAGCGTTGCCGCGATCGCCGCCTCGGGATGTTCGCACCGAAGCGCGATCTCGAGCATTTCGGTCGAGCTCCACTCGGCGAGCTTCGCATCGTCGCCGAGCTCGACTGCCAGCTGCGCACCGGTTGCGGCGAACAGGGCGAGATCTTCCGGCGATGCGGCCACGGCGCGCCCGCGCGAGAGCAACTCGGCAGCACGATCGAGATCGCCGGCATCCAATGCCAGACTCGCTCCTACGGCAAGCGAGCGCAACAGCCAGCGCGCGAAACGATGGCTTTGGGCGAGCGCGATCGCGCCTTCGATCGCCTTGCGCGCGACGTCAATCTCGCCGAAGAGCAAGGCGTGATGAGCCAGGCGTTCGCGGGCCGCTACCGCTAAATCGAAGCGCCGCTGCGCGATCGCCCGGTCGTGCGCGGCGCGGAACGAATCGAATGCGCCGGCGCCGTCGGAGGCCCAGGCAAGCACCGCACCGGCGACGAGATAGTCATAAGCGTTGGGGTCCAAACGCCTTGCGGCATAATATGCGGCAACCTCGGCGGCGCTTTTGCATGCGAGCAGCTCGGATGCAACGTAGCGCGCAAGCGCGCGCTCGTCACCACCGAGCGCGAAGACCGCGGCGCGTAAGGACGGCTCTCCATGCTCCATTGCAAGCATCGCGGACGCTTCCGCGAGCCGGCATTGTGCAATCAGCCCTTCGATCTTCTGCTCATCGAAGATCATCAGGGCCTATGCTAGCAAGCGATCATTAAATGCCTATTATGGCAGCAGCCTAAACACCGTGCCGTAGTACGCGAAGGAGCCTCCCCAGAAGGTCGTACCGTAGAGCACGCCGCCCGCCTCGATTAGGCCCGCTTCAGGATTGGCGCCGTCGGGCTCGCCCCCAAAGCGATAGACGACGTGCTCGTTCCCGAACCGGTCGATCTTAAAGATGGTACCGCACCGGTAGTATCCGGTAGCGCGCGTGACTCCCGGTGAGATGCACTGATTCGTTTTCTTCGGGCTATTACCGCCGCCCAGCGTGGTTCCGTAAAGCGCATCCTTAGCTGGAATCAAGTTCGCAGCCGGAAATGCGCCGTCGTCACCGGATCCAAAGCTATGCAGTACGCGTTCCGATCCGTCCGTCGTCATCTCGAAGACGACTCCTTGGTTGGACCTTCCGCCGTGAAGCGTCGTGCCGTAGAGAATGCCGCCGGAGTAGAGCAGGCTTCCCGCCGGATTGTGGCCGTCACCTCGCTCGACGCCGAACGCGTGCAAGACTTTCTCTTGGCCGATCGCGTTGATGCGATAAACCGCGCCGCCGGTTTTCGTTTTTCCGCCCGCGCGCGTCGTTCCGTAGAGATAGTTCTTTACGAGAATCAACCCGGTGCTCGGATGGCCGGCATCGTTAGGTGCTCCCTCAAAGCTGTGCAGAACGTGTTCGTCGCCGGAGAGCGTCATTTCGAAGACGGTGCCGCGCTCGTGTTTGCCTCCATCGAGCGTCGTGCCGTAGAGCAGTCCATCAACGGCGATGAGTTTAGACTCCGGTTGCGCGCCGTCGCCTTTTTTCCCAAAGCTGTAAACGACGTGCTCGACACCGGAGCGCGTCAGCGAGAAGACCGTGCCGCCGCCGTGCGTTCCCCCGACTGCGGTCGTGCCGTAGAGCGTGCCGTGGACCGCGATCAAACCGGCTTGCGGATATGCGCCGTCCGGGTAGTTTTGGAACTCGTGGAGCACGCGGAGTTTTCCGAACGGGCTGATCGCAAATACGGTGCCGAAGCCGGCACCGTACGACGAGGTCGTCCCGTAGAGCGTGCCGTTAACGTTGATCAGCTCCGACTGCGGCTCCCCGCCCGACTCTCTGCCTTTAAAGCTGTAGAGCGAGAGATAACCGACGGCATCCGGCCGTTGCGACGACTCGCCCGCGTTCGACGGAGCCGCTGGAAGCGCTGGGCCTCCGGCCGCACGCGTACACGCGGCTAGGACGGCGCAGCAAATGACGGCAGCAGCGAACCTCATGATTGCACCTCCAAAACGCCGCCCCGTGCGGCGTTGGTCAACCTTCGGTTCGCTGCGCGTCTATCCTAGTCGCCTCCTCAGGGAGCGTAGCTCGAGTGCGAGCGCGGCGTCGGAGTCGGAGTCGGCTTTCCGCCGGGCGGTGTGGCTTGCGGGCCGTGCGTCGCATGTTTGCCGACGACGATCACGTCGTGCATTCCCTCACCGTAATGGTAGGCGCAGCCGATCAAATACATGCCATCTTTTTCGAGCGTCATCTTGACGGTCTTTCCGGGTTGGATCGGTCCGCTCGCGTAGCCGGCTTCGAACTTTCCGTCCCCGTGCGCTTTGACCGACAAGTTGGGACTCTTAGGAAAGCCAGCCGGCGGTCCCTTAACCTCTTTTACGTAGTCCAGCGTATGCGGAATGTGCTTCGAAAGATTGTGAATCGTGATCACCGTTTTCGGTGGAAATCCGAGCGCCTGCGAGTATTGTTCCTGAGTGAATCCTCCCAGGATAGCCTTCCATTTCGCCGACTTGATCGTGCCCAGCCCTTCGCTTGGAAGTTCTTCGCCGATCGAGTCCTTCGGAAGGGTTGCGTACATCGCGAGATCGCCGACGCCCGGCAACATAAACGTATTGTTGCCCATCGGCATCAGCCCGCCGTTTGTGCTATGGCCGCCGCAGGCGCTAATGATGAGTCCCGCAAGCGCGAGGGCGACCGCTATGAACTTTCTCATCATGCGCGAACTCTAGCCCCGGCGAGTGAAGAAAGTCTGAAGCTACAGCGTTTTTATCGCAACCGCAGCCGCACGGTGGTCTGCGCCGTCTGCAAGCTGACCGGATCGGTCGCGGTGACCGCCAAGGTGAGACTGCGCATGCCGGACATCGTCCGCATCAACCGCACGGCGAGGCTGAAGTTGCCCCCCGGCCCTGCGTTGGTGTTCCCGCTGAAGAGACCCGTCGTGGAGGACGATGCGCCCACCGAAACCCGAATGCGCCCGTTCGCAACGGTACCGCCCGAAACGGTGAAGCTGGTGCTGACCGTGGCGTTAGACATCGGCTGCCGGACCGTCAGCGGAACCTGGACCTGGCGCCGGACCGTGAACGACCACGAACGGTCGAACGTCACGCCCCCGGGCGCGCGACCCGTTACGCGCGCGGTATGGCCACCGAAATCGAGTGGCGCCGGCGGCTTGAACGAAAACCCGCTGGACGATACGCCGCTTTGATTGGTTCGGTTGGCGCCGTCAATCAGAACGCGTACGTTGCCGGCGTCCACGTTTCGTGTGAACTGGGCTGAGATGACGATGAAGCGATCGCGCGTCTCGCTGCCCGGCGGCGGCTGCTGGTTGCGCAGGCGCACTTCGGCTCCGACCGGCGGAGGCGGCCGAACCGGCGGCAGCGGTCGAACCGGCGGCGGTCGAACCGGCGGTGGAACCATGCCCTGTCCCGGCATGGCGATCGAGACGACGCGCGTCGAATTGTCGTAGCCAACCTGCGCGCCGAGCGATTGCGCGATGAAGCGCAACGGCACATAGGTGGTAGCACCGACGATGAACGGTGCGACGTCGAGAGTTTGAGGCTGGCCGTTGATGGTCGCTTGCGTCGAACCGATGCGCAGTTGGATCGTCGTGCTTCCTTTCGTCGCGTTGATCGTTCCCGCCGAGTAGACTACGCCCGCGCCGAAGCGCTCGAAGATTCCGCGCATCGGAACGAAGACGCGGCCCTGTTGTTCGATCGGTCCCGGACTCAACGCCAGCGGCTGACCGTTAACGGTAATGCTTATTTGTTGCGCAGCTGCTGGAAGGGAGAAGATCCCGGCGGCGAGCGCAACGATCGTAAGCATGGCCGGCCGGCGACGCGAGATTGAAAACACGATTCAGTCCTCCTACCCCGGAAAGGGTCTTTTGTATCCGGCACGCCGGGCTCCCGCCGGGAGGCGTGCGATAACCGTCGGCGGAAAAAGCGCGCTTTGGAGGTGTCCCGTGCTTCGACTCCTTTGCGCCGCTTTCGTTGCCGTTGTTCTTGCCGGATGTGCCGCAGGCCAATCCGTGTTGCCTGGCGTCGCTCCTGGGACGCTCGACGCGTGGCGTTCGAGTCATGCCGGACGCTTCACGCGGCTTACGAGCCAACCTCCAACCGGAATGGTGATGGCGTGGTTGATGACCGACGGCTCGATCCTCACGCAAAGCGGCTACTCGTGGAGTAGTTTCTATCGCTACGCTCCCGATGCGAACGGCAACTACAGCGATGGGACGTGGAGCCAAGTCGCGTCGCTTCCCGCCGGCTACGCTCCACTCTACTTTGCAGCGGATTTGTTCGCCGACGGCCGATTGGCGATCAGCGGCGGCGAGTACAACGCCGGCGGCAACTACCATCTCCAGCTCGTCAATCTTGGCGCGGTCTACGATCCGGTAAAGAACGCGTGGACCGCGATCGGACATCCCCATCGCTGGAAGTGGATCGGCGATTCACCCTCGAGCGTGCTGCCCAACGGCAAACTGCTCGTCGGCGACAAACTTCATACTTGGGACGCAACCTTGGATCCAAAGTCGCTGCAGTGGAAGAGCGTCGGTCACTCTGGTAAGGCGGACTACAATGCCGAGGAGGGCTGGTCGCTGCTTGCAAACGGCACGATTCTGACTGCCGACGTCAAGAATGCGCCGAATTCGGAGATCTACAATCCGGCGACCGCGGCGTGGACGAGCGCGGGGTCCACGATCGTGGACTTGCACTCGCCCTCGCCGTATCATTACTGTCTAACGTACGGACCGACGCCGAAGGAGTGCTATCTGCCGCCAGGAGAGATCGGTCCGGCGATTCTGCGCCCCGACGGCAGCGTTTTTTACACCGGATCGTACACGGCAAGTTATGGTGCGGGACACACGGCGATCTACTATTCGACCGGAAGCAAGGCCGGCACGTGGGTGGTCGGACCTGACTTTCCAAACGGCGACAACGCGGGAGACTCTTTCGGGGTCCTTGAGCCGAGCGGCAACGTCTTGGTCTTCGGCGTCAGCGGAACTCTTTATGAATGGAACGGCTCGACGTTCTCGCAAGTCAACGGCGCATCGGTAGCGGGGCCGCCGATCCTGCTCCCGACCGGCCAGGTCATGATGCTCGGATACTCGGACGTCGTGCTGTACACGCCGCCGGGATCGCCGCAAGCGAGCTGGGCGCCGAAGATCAAGTCCTATCCGTCCAGCATCGCGGCGGGTCAGACGTATAAGATCGTAGGTACGCAGTTCAACGGGCTTGGTCAAGCGATGTCGTACGGCGACGAAAACCAGAACGCGACCAACTATCCATTGGTGCGTATTACAAACAAGGCAAGCGGGCACATCTACTACGCGCGCACGCACGACCACAGCACGATGGGCGTCGCTACCGGCAAGAAACGCGTTTGGACCTACTTCGACGTTCCGAGCCAGATCGGTTCGGGCGCCAGCACGCTCGAAGTCGTCGCCAACGGGATCGCATCGCAACCGGTCAACGTCTCGGTTTCCGCGAATCACCGCCGCCCGTCGTCGCTTCGCCGCTAGCGGGAAAAAGCAACTCGACCTCAAAAGGGTCTGCTTCCCAGACTACTTTTTCGCCTTGGAGGGTCTTGTGTTGCAGTTGCGCTTCAAATCGGCACTCATTGCGCTTGCCGTCGCGGCGTCGGCGGGTCTTGCGGCATGTTCGGGTGGCCACTCCCTTCTGCCGGGCGTCGCACCACAGACGCTCGACGCTATGCGGTCCGGTCATGCGGGCAGATTTACTCATCTTACGAGTACGCCGCCGACCTATATGCAGCTCGAATGGTTGATGACCGACGGTTCCATTCTCGCGCAGAGCGGCTACAACTGGAATACTTTTTATCGCTACGTCCCCGACGCCGAGGGCAACTATAGCGACGGCACTTGGACCCAAGTCGCGTCGCCTCCAAACAGTTACGCGCCGGACGCGGGTGCCTCCGACGTGCTGGCGGACGGTCGCTTTGTTCTCAACGGCGGCGAGTACACGCAACCCGGCAACGGCTATCAGCTTCAGCTTACCAATCAAGGGGCGGTCTACGATCCCGTCAAGAACACCTGGACCGCGCTCGGGCATCCGCATCGCTGGAAGTGGATCGGCGACTCTCCGACGACCGTGTTGCCCAACGGGCAGTTGCTCGAGGGCGACAAGCTTCACGAGTGGGACTCCGCGTTAGACCCCAAGACTCTGTCGTGGAAGAAGTTTGGGGACACCGGGAAATCCGATTTCAATGCCGAGGAAGGCTGGACGCTTCTCGCCGATGGAACGATTCTCACCGCCGACGTGAAGAACGCGCCGAACTCGGAAATCTACAATCCCGCGACGCAAACGTGGAAGAGTGCCGGCTCAACGATCGTTGATCTGCACTCTCCGTCGCCATACCACAGCTGCTTACCCTACGGACCGAAGCCGAAGGATTGCTACTTGCCGCCGGGTGAGATTGGCCCGTCAATTCTGCGGCCCGACGGAAGCGTCTTCTACACGGGATCGTACAGCAGCGGCTACGGAGCCGGACACACCGCTATTTATTACTCGACCGGAAGCAAAGCCGGTACCTGGGCGCAAGGGCCGGACTTTCCGAACCGCGATAACGCCGGCGACTCCTTTGCCGCGCTCGAGCCAAACGGCAACGTCTTGGTCTTCGGCGTGAGCGGCACGCTTTACGAGTGGAACGGCTCGGCGCTCACTCAAGTCAACAGCGCGTACGAAGCCGGACCGCCGCTCCTGCTTCCTTCCGGACAGATCATGATGCTCGGTAACGCGGTCGTGCTCTACACGCCGCCGGGCTCGCCGAAAGCGAGCTGGGCCCCGACGATCAAGAAGTGTCCCAAGAGCGTTAGCGCGGGACAAACCTATAAGATCACCGGCACGCAGTTCAACGGACTCGGTCAGGCGATGTCGTTCGGCGACGAGTTCCAAAACGCGACGAACTACCCGCTGGTGCGGATCACGAACAACGCGAGCGGTCACGTCGTCTACGCGCGCACCCACGACCACAGCACGATGGGCGTCGCCACCGGCTCGAAAGTCGTGTTCACGTTCTTCGACGTGCCGAGCACGATCGGCAACGGCGCGAGCACGCTCGAAGTCGTCGCGAACGGAATCGCTTCGAAACCGGTAAACGTTACCGTCTCGGGCGGCCGCAAGCGCTAGAGTAAATGACGAGCTCGCGGCGGTGCCGCGAGCTCGCTCCCTCATCTGCTCCTCGACGAGGAGCTATTGAATCGTCTGCGGAGGGGGTTGACCGCCGGTGATTGCGGTCGCGTAGAAGTTTCCGTCCTCCCAATAACCGTGCGCGACGATCTGCCGTCCGACGGCCACGCGTCCGGTGTTCTGGTTGTTCAACGCCGCCGAGTCATCAATCACGACTTGTTTGTTCGTCTGCTGCAACGTGACGAGGTGGCCCTTGACGAAGACGATCGTTCCGGCGACGACCTCGTGTTTGTAGGCCGTGGTCGGACAGTTTCCGTTCGGCGTCCAGACGTCGCCCTGCCAGCTTCCGCATGCGCCATCGGCGTACGGCGCGGCTGCGGGCGGCGGCGGTGCGCCTTGCGCGAAGGCAATCGAACCAGCCGCAAGCATCCCGCCGGCCGCTGTAAGTATTGCAATAAGAGCTTTTATCATAGCTCTGGTTGTTTCCCAATCCTGCGCTTCTTAAGCGCGACCGGACGCTCGATCGCCGAGCGGCGTCTTCGCTACGGCGCAGCGGCGCAAAACAAGCTGAGGCTTCAGCTTCTGGCGCAGCTACCGCCGGCCGCCATGCACTTGATGGCATCGTTCCACCGATTTCGCGATCGACAATCCGGTCGCGCTGTGCTGAAGCAGAACTGAGAAAATCACCAACGCGGCGCCGTGGTGCAACCGATGGTGTCAATGCGCGAGATAGTAACGCTTAACCCAGCGCGCCCACGCGTTGGCCGGCGTGCCGCTATAGCTAGAGATCAATACGCCACAACCGCCCCATGTGTCCCAGGTCCACGATTCGTAGCCGACGCCGTGCGCGTCGGCCCAGTTTATGAACGTCGAAATGTAACTCGACTTGCAGTCCGAGCCATCGTACGTCTCGCCGGTCTCGCCGAACAACATCGGTACTTGCTCGACGATCGGCCGCATGCTCGAGTTAAAACAGTCGACCGTGTCGCAGAGATTCTTTCCATAGACGTGAGCCTCGGCGACGAGCTGGCCGTTGGGATCTCTAGGTCGCGACCGTAACCAAGTCGAACCGTCGTAGTCCGACCCATCGATCTTGCCGCACGCGTTTGCGTAGTCAATGCACGGGATAGAAATAACGCCTTCGTAGCCGGCCTTGCGCATCAGGTTGACCGCCCGTTGCATCGCGGCCGTTTGATAGTAGGCGTTGCTCGGGCCGTAAGTCGCTTCGTTGTCGCAGCCCTTTTGCATGAAGCACTTCCAGCCGACCGTCGTCTCGCCCCAAGGTGCCAAGATTACATTCGGGTCGTTCTTGAAGGTCCTCGCCATGCTCGACCACATGGCGGGCGAGTGATCCTCGTCCGGCGCGTCGGGTTGGTACGTCGCTTGATATGATCCAGGCGCGCCCCAAATCAGCGATACCTCCGCGTACATACCGTGTTTGTGGAGAAGTTTGACGTAGCGGACGATCGCGTTGATGTAGTGCTTGCCGGCATATTGCCGATCGATGCCGTTGATGTTCAGCCAGCAGTCTTCGTTGAGAAGGACCCGCACGATGTTGACGTTCCACGATGCGATCCTCTCTATTGAGGCCGCGTCGTTAGGCCCGTCGAAGATTCCCCATCCTTGCACGCAGGCGTACTCGGTTCCCGACCGGTTGACGCCTTGGAGGTGCACGGAGTTGCCGCTTCCGTCGACGAGCCGGTTCCCGGAGACGCTTATCCCGGTCAGGGCCATTGCGTGCTCCTGCGCCGCGCTCGATGCGACGCTCTTCGGAAAGGTTCCGTCCCCCGGGCTTGCCGAGCACGCTGCCGTAACGACGATCGCAAGAAGGAGCGGCGCGCGGAACTTCATGGACGTTACTTCCGCCGTTCACGTGAAGTTACTTGCTGAGTTCTAGAGAATAGCGCCATCATGGCGCAGAAATATCGGTACGGTGAGATGACGTGGCCGGAGGTTAAAGAAGCGGCGGCGCGACCGTGCGTCGCAGTCGTTCCGATCGCGACGCTCGAAGACCACGGCCTTCACCTTCCGATAGATACCGACTTGCTGCTGTGCGCAAGCGTCTGCGAGCTCGCGGCCTCGCGCGCGGCCGGCCGAATCGTGCTCGTGCCGCCGATCAACCACGGCTATAGTCCGCACCACATGGACTTTCCCGGTGCGATCACTATCGGTCCGCACACGCTCATCGAATATGGGCTCGACGTCTGCAAGAGTCTCGCGCATCACGGTTTCCAACGCATTCTCATCGTCAACGGCCACGGAAGCAACGCGCCGTTCATTGACATCATCGCGCGCCTCTGCGTCCTTCACACCGACGCGCTTGCCGCTGCGGTTAGCTACTGGGCCGCGCCCGGCGTGCGCGAGGCGGCCGAATCGTTTCGCGAATCGGAACCGGTCGGCGGGATGAATCACGCTTGCGAGTTCGAGACCTCCCTCTACCTCGCGTTACGCCCCGATCTCGTGGACATGCAAAAGGCGGTGCACGAGCTCGCGCATCGCCCGTCGAAGAGCTATTGGACCGATCTCGTCGCGGGCGAGGGTCCGCTCGTGATGATGGAGCATTGGAGTCAGCTCAGCACCAGCGGCGTCATGGGCGATCCGACCAAGGCAACTGCGGAGAAAGGTCGCATTCTGCTCGACGCAGCTGCCAACGGAATCGTCGAGCTCGTAGACGAGCTGCTCGCGCGCGAGCGCCGGCCGCGCACCGACCATCATTGAAGCGTCTGACGGCGTTCGTCCTGCTCGCCGCAGCCGTCTCCGGCTGTGCGCGCGTGCACTCGAATGCGAACGGCGGGCGCAACTCCTGGACGATTCCCGGCGTTCTGCGAATCGCCCAGCGCGAAGATCCCGATAATCTCAATCCGCTGCTCGGTACGGAAGTGGTCGTCGTAGACGTCGCGGCCTTTTGGGGCGCCTGGCTCTTCCGCTGGAGCGACCGCAGCGAGCTCGTTCCCGAGCTCGCAACCGTCGAGCCGACCCAATCCAACGGCGGCATCAGCCGCAACGGTCTGCGCATCACCTACCACTTGCGCCGCAACGTAACGTGGCAAGACGGCGCGCCATTCACCGCCGACGACGTGATCTACACCTGGCAACAGATGCTCAATCCGCGTAACATGATCGTCAGCCGCGTCGGTTACGACGTTATCGCGCGGATCGATCGGCTCGACGCCTACACGATCGTCGTCAATCTCAAGCGTCCGTTCGCGCCGTTCGTCAATACCTTCTTCGGACCGGCGAATCACGCCAACGTGATTCTGCCCAAGCATCTGCTCGCGCGCTACCCCGACATCAACCACGTCGCTTACAACGGTTTGCCGGTCGGAACTGGCCCCTTTCGTATCGTTGCCTACGATCGCAACGCGCGCATCGAAATGGTGGCAAACGATAAGTATTGGCGCGGGCCGCCGCGGCTGCGCCGCATTGACTTTCGCATCGTCGAGAGCGACGAGACGATGCTGACGGAGCTCGCCTCGCACGACCTTGACGTATTCTATCGCGCGCCGGCCTCGCTCGCGCCCGAGCTGCATGGAATTCCCGGCACGCGCCTAGTAATGACGCCGCTCGACCGCTTTACCGACGTTGGGCTCAACGCTTCGGTGCCGGGACTGAGCGACGTGCGCGTGCGCCGCGCGCTCGCCTATGCTATCGATCGCCGGGCACTGATCGAGAAGGTGATGCACGGGGTAGCGCTGCCCGGCGATTCGCTCCATCCTTCGTTTTCGTGGAGCTATAACCCGGACGTCGCTCGCTATCCGTACGATCCGCGTCGTGCGGCATCGATGCTCGCGCAAGCCGGTTGGCCGCCGGGACGGCTTCGCCTAACGCTAGTGAGCTTTACCGGTTCGAGCAGCATGACCGCGGCGGAAGAGCTGCTGCAGGCGCAGTGGAGTCGAGCCGGCGTCGTCGTGACGATCAAGAACTTTCCGTCGGGCAAACTCTACGCGACGCTCGGCGCCGGCGGCATCGAACAGGCCGGAAAGTTCGACGCCTCGCTCGAGAACTGGGAGAACGGCTCGGACCCCGACGATTCCATTCTTGTGATGTGCACGATGGCACCCCCGGCCGGCTGGAACATCTATCACTTCTGCAGCCGCGAGCTCGACGACGCCGAACGCATCGCGTTGAGCACGTACGACCGCGCGATCCGCGCCGCCGCCTACCGGCGTATCCAGCGGATCGTTTCCGAGCAGCTTCCGTTCATCGTGCTGTGGTACGAGGTACAGCTCGCCGCGATCAACACCGACTTTCACGGCTACCGTCCGGCGCAGGCCGTAACGCCGTTCTGGAACGTCTGGCAATGGTCGATTTGATAGGCAATTGACGGGTAGCCACGCGTGCGCGTGCTAGACTCGGCGGGGTATGGCCCCCCGATTGACGGCGGTGTGCCCGCTTCGTTTGGCCCTTTTGGTTGTGGTCGCGATCGGGCTCTCAACCGCCCGGGCGCAGGCCGCGGTGAGCCAAACCTTTTCGTTCACCGTGGCGCGCGCGCCGCATCCGTTGGCGCTCGATCCGGCGCTCGCCGATCCGGCCTGGGCCGCGGGTCTAGTGCCCAACGGAAACGGTCCGTGGCAGAACGTAACGACCCGATCGCCTGCGACGTATCCGACGACGGCCTATCTACTCTACGACGATAAGAATCTCTACGTCGGATTCAAAGCCGAGCAACCCGGAGTTCCGATCGTGGCAACGCAAACGACCAATGACGTCGGCTTTGGGAGCGACGATTTCGTCGGCATCGGTGTGGACACGAGCGGTTCGGGCAGCCAGGTATTCTACTTCGAAACGACGCCGCGCGGCACTCGCTTCGAGCAGGCCAACGAGAACGCTCGTTTCCGCCCCCGCTGGAGCGCCGCGGGAACGAGCGCTAGCGGTGGCTGGAGCGCCGTGATGATTATTCCGCTCAACGTCCTGCGAGTGGCTCGGGGCGGAAAGCAAACCTGGCGACTTCAGTTCGTGCGCGGAATCGCCGCGCGCGGCGAGCACGTCACGTGGGTTTGGGATCCGATCATGCAGGATGCGGCAAGCGGCAACTGGCCGGTCTTCTCTCCCGACCCACGCTTTTGGCCTGCGGCGCAGCTGAATCTCGCGGCTTCGGCGGCGGCGCGCCCCAAGCCGCGCGCTGATATCTATGCACTGGGGAGCGTCGGTCTAGATCGCAATCTCGTCCAGCAAGCCAACGGCACGTTCTTGCCGATGAACGTGCGATGGTATGGCGGTGACCTCAGCTATCCGCTGACGCCGACGATTCGCTTCGTCGGAACGCTCAACCCCGATTTCTCAAATGTGGAGATCGATCAGCAGACGATCGCTCCGCAAGAGTTCGAACGTCAACTCGTCGAGTACCGCCCGTTTTTTGCGCAAGGCGCCGCTTATATCAACGCCGACTCCAGCGTCCGCGCGCCGGTCGGAACGAATACGCAGCCGCCCTTTCTCGTCTTTTATTCGCCGTCGGTCGGACCGTTCGACAGCGGCGGCAAAGTGGAGGGAACCTTCGACGGCAACGCGTTCGGCGCGTTGACGTTCCACGGCTACGACGTACCGACAAACAACACGTTTAGCGATTCGGCCTACGGCTTTCAACACGCCGTTCCGGGCGGCGCGTTCACGTATTGGAGTGACGGCGTTTTTGCCAATCACAGCATCGCGGGCTGGGATAACACGATCGAGAACGGCGTCGAAATGCGCAACCTTCAGAGCGGCATGATCGAATTTGCGGACTTTTCATTCGAAGACGGCTCGTGGGTGCCACAGGGTCATGCCGATCTCGCGGAGTTCTTCGTCGATCGGCATAAGGGCAACTTCGAGATCAACGGCGGCTACCTCGACGTCTCGCCGAACTACAACCCGATCGACGGCTACACGCCGACCTCCGACATTCATGGTCCGCAGTTCTTTACCGATTATGCCGGCGCGACACCCGGAATCAAGAACTACACGCTCTTCTTCACGGCCGATCGCTTTCTCGACGATTCGGGCGCGGTGCACCAGGCCGACGTTGATTGGTTCGTCAGCGCCGTTTTCAAGAACCAGCTTTCGCTCGACGGCGTGGGCGAGGCGGTCGGTCAGCTTCGTTCGTATTCAATTCCGGCCGGTCCGGGCTGCACGGGTCAGATCCTCTTCACCTCGAGCTTCACCGGTTATCCGTGCTATCTCGACGGTTTCACCCAACCATTCAATCTCTATCAGATTCCGGTCGGATACCGTGACGGCACGCCGACGCCGCTCGACGTCGCCTACAACTGGGGTCCGTTTGGCGACAACTACGTGCATCTTTTTACGATCGTCACTAGCCGGCCGCTCTTTAAAAACATGACGCTCGGCTTGGAATACGACGGCACCTACCAGCGAGCGTTCTCCAACGGCGAGCTCGACTCGCAGTGGCTGCGGCGCGTCTCGCTCGGCTACAATATCAGCAGCGAAAGCTCGCTGACCGTCGGTCTGCGCGATATCAACGGGTACGGCGGCTTCGCGACCCAGATCGGAAATAATCTCGCGGTCGGGTTCCACCAGCGGTTCGCATCGGGCAACGAGCTGTACGTCAACTACGGCAGCCCCGCGGCCGGAGCCACGCTCAACCGGCTGATCGTCAAGTTCGTCTTCCACGCCGGCGCCGACGCGGGAACGTGAGCTATTCGAGCAGCCGAACCTGTCCGCTGCCGAGCTCATAGACGCCGCCGACCACGAGCACGCGTCCCGAGCTGACGTCCTTCGACAGCTCAGGCGGCATCGTTTTGAGTGCCGTAACCGCGGCCCGAACGTTCGCTTCGACCGCCGCCATTTGCGAGCCGTGCGCGCGCGCCACGTCGCTGATTCCGGGCGCGAGAAACCTTTGGATGGTCGAGAGGTGCGGTGGCAACGTCGTCTTCGTTTGGATCGCGGAGTAGACTGCGCTGACCGCACCGCAACTTTCATGCCCCAGGACCATGACGAGCCGGGTTCCGAGATGTTCGACGGCATACTCGAGCGAACCGGCGATCAGATCGTCCGGGTAGTTTCCGGCGACCCGAGTGACGAAGAGGTCGCCTAACCCCTGAACGAAGACGAGATTCGGCACGACGCGCGAATCGGCGCAGCTCAGGATTGCCGCGAAGGGCGCTTGGCCCTGCTTGAGCAGTTCGCGTTTCTCGGCGACGTTGTTCGTCAGCGTCGGAAAATCGTTGTGGACGAAACGGTTGTTCCCGGCCATCAACTGCTCGAGCAGCCGTTCCGGCGAAGGGGCGGGGCCCGACGATGCGGCTGCGCCGGAGCCGCGCGCGACCACGGGAAGCGCGCTGGCTGCCGCGAGCGAGCCCGCCAAGAAGGCGGCGCGGTTGAAAGCGATTCGTTCATGTGACATTTCAGTTCTTGTTCGGCATCATGAACATGCGGCCATGCGGGTAGTCGAAGACGAGATCGAAGTGCTTAAGAAAATCGTAGCCCAGCAGCATGTAGTCTGCCCTGAAACTCTCCAGGCAGACCGGCTGGCCTCGATAGACGATCGGCCCGATCGTGAGGCTTTCGAGGTTTCCGCAGAGCGGGCTGCCGATTCGCAAGTCGTGACTCTTGGCGAAGTCGAAGCTCAAATAGGCGACGCCCGGATTTCCGGTATCGAGAAACGCGATGACCGGAAGCGACCCGTTGAGCGTTATCGGAATTCCCGGAATTCGGTGGGAGAGGTCGACGAGCACCTGCAGCCCGCGAGACGCCGAAAGGTCCTCCGCCGGATCGAGAATCGTCATGTTCGAGTCGTAGACGTTTAGCTTGACGACCGCTCCGGCAAAGAGATCGTAGCCGATCAAACCGTCGTACCCGGCGCGATCGAGTCCGCGATAATCGTGGCTCTCAAAGTCTTCGCTCGCTACGAGGACGTTGTGAAGCGTAGAACCCCCGAACGAAATCGCATCCACGCGGCGCGTGTGTATCTTGACGTTCCCGTAGAGCGTAAACGCTTCGCTGCTTCCTTGGAGGGCCGGAGCCTTGGCGCGGTCGGCGAACTGATCGTCCAGGACGATCGCCGACGCACCGGTATCGAGGATGAAACGTCCTTCAACTCCGTTGACGGTCGCGTTGATCAAAACGCGGTTCCTCGTCAACGTAACCGGAAACGGCTGACTCGCGAAGGTCCACGACGCCTTCGCGGCCGGCGGATGCAGATCGGCCGGCGTAACCGAAACGTTCGGCTCGAACGTGTCGTACGTGTAAAGCGCTCGATCCTTGCCGATGCGATAGGACGAAATCATCTTCTTGCCCGGCACGACGTCGGCATACGAAAGAATGTGGATCGTCGTTTCCAACGATCCGCCGGGGTCGATCGTCGCTTGCAGGTACGCCCCCGTTGCCGGATCTACGTACAGATCGATCGGGTCGCCGTTGGTGAGCGTCACGCGCACGACGCCGGCCGGCTTGCCGTCAACGCTCCGCTCTCCAACGTACGTAGCGCCGAGCTCGGTCGTGCCTTCCTGTCGCAGCATCGTGAGCGATGCGAGATACTTTGCGTAATCGCCGTAGATGGGAGTCGTAAAGCCGTTGAAATTGGATTGCCAGAAGAGGCGGCCGGTGAAGCCGTTATGTTCGGTCACGCCGCCGCGCGTAATGTCGGTGTAGGTGTCGTGATAGAGGATCCCGGCAGCTAGCAGCACCAGCGTCTGGGTTTGCAGTCCTTTGTCGTCGGTAACGTTACCGGTGATTCGCATGCTCCGGAAGGTACCGTCGCCGAGGTGCCAGCCGACGTAGGCGCGATGTTTGGCAAGCAGCGCTGCTGCCGCGGACTCCTG
>JBAVSO010000025.1:0-71526 GCA_049695635.1 Candidatus Cybelea sp.
TCGCACGCGCCCGCCCACGGCGACCGTCCACACGATGCCGTCGGCATCCCCGTTCGACGAGATCAGGGTCGCACTGAGATAGTCGAACGCGTCGCGGCTCTGTGACACCGGTGGGCCGCAAAGGACACGCACGTTTGGCGCTCGCGTCGAGGGCGTACACGCGGTCGTGCTCAGCCGAGACGATGGCGACGTCGAGCATGCCACGGCGTTCAGGCGCGGTAGGTGGAGCGGGACGGGCACTTCTCGCCCGTTCGCTTTGCCAACTGTGCACGTTACTTGTGCTGATGTGCGTGTTGGCGCCAGTCGCATAGCGGCATGATTGCCGTGACCGGCAGCGCCCCACAAAGACTGGAGCGACGTTGCACGGTCGGCCCGATGGCCCGCTGCGACCCATTTTGGGCCGTGGCGATACGTCGGGACCCTCTTAGCTACGAAAGGAACCTACCCATGCGTTCGTTCACCTCAACTCTCTGGACCACGGTCGCACTCGGCGCTCTCGCCGCCTGTTCCGGCAATATGGCGACACCAGGTGCTGCCTTACCCAGCGATGTCACGCAGAGCAATACTAACGATCGATCCCCGCAGACAGCCGGCGTACTCGGCCGGGTCGCCATTCGCACCAACGGCGGGTTCTTCATCACCGCGATCGGCGGCGGCGGACCCACCGAACCGAACTGTAATCCAGGCTGGGTCGCGCTGCACGAGAACGCTACGCGTATCGGCCCGTGGGAAACGTTCAAGTTGGTGCTGCTTCCGCTCGCAGTCACGGGTCCGCGCGAGTACGCATTTCAGACCAGCGACGGCGACTACATCACTGCCGTTAACGGCGGAGGCATTGGCGATCAAAACGGTGCGAATCCGAGTTCGCAGCTGATAACCAATGCAACGAGAATCGGCGCCGACGAGGAGTTCAGGATCGTTCCGGTCGGCGCGACGGACTCCGGCAAAATCGCAATCCAAACCCCGGACGGAAAGCACTTTGTCACCGCGGTAAACGGCGGCGGCTGCGGCGGGCCGGCCGAAGTGCCGTTCCATAGCAACGCTAAAGTGATCGGTCCGAACGAGACGTTCACACTGATCAAGGGTCAGGTACGCGTATAGTTCTAAAAAGAGCGTCAGGGATGTGGGATCAATACGAGGCTGCGCCGCGCAAGCGGGGTAGCCTCAACCTACGCCATCACTCATTGATCGCGTCGAGATCAGCCGAAGGTGAAGTCAAAAGCCTCGACGCCCAGGCCCAGAAACTGAATCTCGAACTGGCGGTCGGCAATCGGCTTGGGTTGCCGGATCAGCTGGTACGTTCGCTGCTCGGAGACGGAGCCGTAGCCATCTGCGTCAACGTCACCTCCGTGCGCCGCGCCGGGCGGCTGCCCATCAACGAGCACCCGGAATCGCACCGAAGTTCCTCGACTTCTCGCTCCCATGATGAGATTGACGTCACGAGCGTGGAAGCGGTATGCGATCTTCCCCCCGGCCTCGTTCAAAGCAACGCCCTCGTTCTCCATCGTCCACGCACCGGAGAGCGCCCATTCGTTGAGCCTAAGCTCGGCGGGGACTTCATAGACGTGACGTTGGTTGGCTACCACGCCGCCGGGCGAAGCAAAGTTCTGGGTGCGTTCGAAACCAAGAAAGTTTTCTTCAGACTTCAGGTCGCTCCAGTCGGCCGCCGCTTCCAGACCTTTGGGATCCACCGAAACTAGCCCGTTCCCGACCCCATGGTTACCCGCTTCTACGAGCAGCTGTTGGATGATCCGTTCCGATTGATCGTAATCGCCTTCGCCGAAGTGATGGTGGCGAATCCGGCCCTGCGCATCAATGAAATACATCGCCGGCCAATATTCGTTGCCAAAGGCATTCCAAATTGCGTAGTTGCTGTCGATCGCAACCGGATACTCGATGTGCATCTCCTTCATCGCTTGGCGAACGTTATCGAGGTTCTTCTCGAACCCGAACTCGGGCGTGTGCACCCCGATGACCACTAAGCCCTTATCGTGATATTTCGCGGCCCACGCGCGAACGTACGGGAGCGTTCGCAGCCAATTGACGCACGTGTACGTCCAAAACTCAACGAGCACAACTTTGCCGCGCAATTCGGCGCCGGTAAGTGGCTTTGAGTTGAGCCACTCGACGGCGCCGTTAAACGAAGGTAAGGTTGCGTTGACCATCTGTTTGTCCTCGGCTGATGCCGGCATCGGGCGCGCGCTTGGAATCGCGATAATCGCGAGAACGGTTGCCAGGGCTGCGATCGACAGAAGCGTTTTTTTCATCTCATGAAGCTAGACCACCCAGCCGGCCGGAGCTTCTCGAGATGCCTAAGCTCCTCCCCGCTACACGACCGCCGCTATTTCGAAGTAATGCCCCCGATCGAGATCCTCGATAACTCCAGGCCGAGTCGCGTGCCATCCCAGCAGCTGTTGCGTTCGCGTGCTCGAGGCAGGGACGTCTAACGAAGCAAAGCGCGCCAGGAAACCCAAATGATCGGCGGCCTCTTCGGGGGTCTTCGATACGACCGGCACGTTCAAGTGCCGCCCGATCACGCCGGCGATCTCTCGAAACGCAACACCCTCGTCACCGACTCCGTGATACGTCACGCCCGGCGTACCTTTTTCAATCGCGAGTCTGAAGAGATGCGCGGCATCAAGCCGGTGCACCGCCGCCCAACGGTTGCGGCCATCACCAACGTACGCGGAAACACCCTTTTCACGCGCGATGCCGATGAGAAAAGGAACGAATCCATGATCGCCTTCACCATGCACCGAGGGTGGAAGCCGCACCACCGAGGCGCGAACACCGCGCGAAGCCATTCCGAGCGCTGTCTCTTCGGATCTGCGGGGCCACGCCGCAGTTAATGCCGGATCGGGCGTCGTCTCTTCGGTCGCGACGCGCCCCGGCGAGACGAGTGCCGTGCCCGACGTCACGAGCAAGAGCCGCTCGGATCCGGCGAGCGATTCGCCGAGCGCCTCGATCGCGAGCCGATCGGTCTGGGCTGCGGCCGGAAAGTTTGCAAAATCGTGGATGAACGCGGTGTGGATGACGCCGTCCGATGCCGACGCTCCGCTGCGCAAACTATCGAGATCATCGAGCGAACCGCGATGCACCTGGGCGCCCGCGGCGGAAACGGACGCCACCGCTGCATCCGAGCGCGCGAGGCCGAGCACCTGATGGCCCGCGGTAATGAGTTCTTGGACAACGGCGGAGCCAACGAAGCCGGTTGCGCCGGTGACGAATACACGCATGAGAGAAACCTCCGTTTTTTGGACGAGCCTCAGCGCCGAGCCGGCGCCGTGATGTCAGTGGTTGACATCGCCAGTATAGCACCTGATGTCAACCACTGTCATCGCTGTGTATAATCACCTCATGGGTCGATGGAAGCCGGATGCGCGCAGCCGCCTCGAGCAAGCGGCGCTCGACCTCTATAGCGAGCGCGGATTTCAGCAGGTAACGGTCGAGGAGATCGCCCAGCGGGCGGGGCTTACCGAGCGAACGTTTTTCCGCCACTTTGCCGACAAGCGCGAGGTGCTGTTCTCGGGCGCCGGCGCGCTGCAGGAACATCTCGTACAGGCGCTCGACAACGCACCGCAGTCCTTATCCGCGATTGATGCGGCCGGCCAAGCCGTTGAGGCGGCGGTCGCGCTCTTTAAGGAGCGGCGGCTTTTCGCCCGGCGACGCCAGGCCATCATCGCTGCAAACGCAGAGCTTCAAGAGCGGGAGCACATCAAACTCGCGTCGCTCGCGTCGGCGCTCGCCGACGGGTTGCGCCGGCGCGGCGTGAGCGATCCGGCAGCGACACTTGCCGCGGAGATGGGAATTGCCGTCTTTCGGATCGCGTTCGAACGCTGGGTTGACGAGACTAACGAACGCGATCCGTCGCAGATCGTGCGAGAGTCGTTGAACGAGCTGAAGGCAGTAACCGCGGGAAAATGACCCACGCACGGAGCGAGGCGTGAACCGAGCGGTTACATTTCGAGCGCGACGGCGACGGCGACGGGCTCGGTCCATTCGGCGCCATGTTCCATGGTGCTCTCAAGGCGATCGCCCATCACCGCGCGTAGCGCGGCGATGACCCGCTCGTACTCCTGGCGCTCGGTATATTCGCGCCGCGCTTCCAGCTTGCTAAGCCAAGCGTCCACGAAACCGAGCAACATCGCGCGCTTTGGAGCGGCATCCACGCTGCGTTGCTCGGACTGCACTTGCAATACGCCTACCGCTGCCAGATGCTGAAGCATGTAGGCCGTTAGCACCGTCTGCTTGACGTCGCGGACGGCGAGCAGCGCTTGTGTTGCACAGGCACGGGCATCGTCGAAACAGTCAAGAGCGATGAAATAGGCAGCCATATTGCATAGGTCGTTTGCGACGGCGCGACGGTTCTGCATGGCTTCGTGCGCTGCGCGAGCCTGCTCGGCGAGATGCAGAGCTGTAGCCGCATCGCCGGCCGCGAACTCGACCTCGGCAAGCTTCCCCGCGATCGACGCGGCAGGCCGTTCGAGATTGAGCGCCTCGTAATAGGCCAGTGCATCGGCGTAGAATCGTCTGGCACCCTCGACGTCCCCACATCGCGAACGCGCGGTTCCGAGGTCGCCCAGCACCAGCGCCTGCATCCGGCGGTTATCGAGCAGTCGCGTAACGGCGAGCGCTACCTCGAGAAGGGTCTGGCCCTCGCCATCGCGACCTACTCCGCCGAGCGCGCTTCCTGCGGCTTGCTGCGCGCGAGCTAGCTGCAATTCGTCGAGTCCGTCGTCGAGCCGCAGGGCTTGCTGCGCCGCCGAAAGCGAAGCTTTATACTCGCCGAGCGAACCGCATAACTCCGCGTCCGCGACGTAGAGACGCGCCAGCACCTCGGGCGGCGTTTCGTCATCGCGGCAATCGATCGCGAGGCGAACCCATCGGCGCCCCTCTACCGGAGCGATCGAGTACCAGACGCGTGCCAGAGCCGCGGCAAGCACGCGACCCGAGCATAAATCCCGACGCTCGGCGAGCGACCAGACCAGGGCAGTGCGAAAGTTATCAACTTCCGCTTCCGCATCTCGGAACCACGACCGTTCCGGGGCGTCATACCAATCACGGTCGAGCCGCTCGGCCACTTGCAGAAACGCGACCAAATGCCGCTGGGCCATAGCCGCTCGCTCGCCGTTTTGCTCCAGCTTTTCCCACGCGTATTGCCGCGTCGCCTCGAGCAGATGATAGCGGGAATTTTCGCGCTCGAAATCGACCGCGATCAGCGATTGCGCGACAAGCGAGGAAAGCAACTCCAAAAGATCGCCGGCTGGAAGCCGTTCGTCACAGCAAACGGCGCTGGCAGCTTCTAGCGAGAAGCCTCCGGCAAAAATCGCGAGGCGACTGAAGAGTAGACGCGCCTGCGGGGAGAGCAGTCCGTAGCTCCAGTCGATGATGGCGCGCATCGTCTGATGTCGCGGAATGACGCTGGTGACGTTGCCGCTGAGAACATCGAAGACCCTGTCGAGACGCTCGCAAATCTGGCTGGGAGAAAGCACTGCCGTGCGGACCGCCGCGAGCTCCAGCGCGAGCGGCAAACCGTTGAGGCGCCGGCAGATTTCCACGATCGGCTCGACGTTCTCGGGCGTTACCACGACTTGCGAGTCGACCGCGCGCATACGATCGACGAACAGCTCGACGGCCCCGTAGCGAAGCGCTTCTTCGGGCGTCGGTATTCCGCGAGGCGGAACGGCGAGCGGGGGGATGCGGTATGCGCGTTCGCCCGTTACGCTCAGTGCTTCACGGCTGGTTGCGAGCAGAGCGACGTTGGGACACTCGCGCAGGAGCGATTCAACGACCATCCGCGCGCCGGACATAACGTGTTCGCAGTTGTCGAAGACGATCAATGCTCGTTTTCGCCCAAGGTACGCGATGAGCGTTTCCAAGAGCGGACGGCTCGGCGATTCTTGCACGCGAAGCGCGGCCGCTAGAGCCTGCGGCACTAATGCCGGGTCGTTAATAGGTGAGAGGTCGACGAACCAAACCCCATCGGCGAAGCTGTCGAGAAGTGCGGTTCCGACGGCGACGGCCACGCGCGTTTTTCCGGAGCCACCCGTTCCGACGATGCTGACGAGCGCCGTATGCGCGAAGAGATCGACGATCTCTTTAACGACCTCTGCACGGCCGAAGAAAGACGTGAGCTGGAGCGGCAGATTGTGAGGCGGCGTTTTGGCGGATTCCTCGAGCCGCAATCCGCGCGCGCGTTTCGCCGATAGCTCGAGCTCGATGCGAGCCTCTTGCGTGAGCGCAAGCGCATCGGCGATGCGTTCAAGGGTGTACCGATACGGAACTTTCCGGCTGCCACGCTCCAAGGCCGAAACCGCTTGCACGCTAACGAGCGCACGGTCTGCCAGCATTTGTTGCGAAAGACCAGCCTCAGTTCGAAAGCGTCTGATCAGGCTGGAAAGGTCCGCGCCGGTTGCCGTGCCCACTAGCCTCCGGGCGAGGGCGCTATTCCGTATGGGTCGCCGTCGATCGAGATCGTCTTAAGTTCGATGAAACCAGTGTGCGGGTTCACAGCATAAATGAGGCCTAAGGCGTCGGCGACCCATAGGTGCCTCTGCCCGGCATCGAAGTTGAGGTTGACCGGCAAGCCTAACGTGGTGGGAAAGAGCTTGCAATGTGAAGTTTTCCGGCACTTGTAGACGCCCAGGGCTTCATCAATGTAGTAGAGGTTGCCGCTTTGGTCGAAGACCATCCCGCCGGCGAGCGTAATCCCCAGTCTCACGAGCGTTCCCGTTCCGCTGCACCGGGCGAACTCCACAATCGAGCCAAGCGCGAGCGGATTGCTGACGTCGTCGAAACTCCAGAAGCAGTTGCCTTGCGGATCAATCGCAACGCCGTGCCCTGCGAGTAGATCGCTGCCGTAAGTGAGAACCCGCGACGGCTGCGACGCCCCGTTTACATAAACGCTCACGCTGCCGGTGCCGCTGCCGGCACTCGCCGCATTTGAAACCGCAACTAGCTGCCGATTGGGGGTAACGCTGACGTCAATGGGTACCTCGCCGCTGTCGTCGAGGGTCGCAACCGGGCCCTTCGGCCCCCGCCGCGCGGACTGATAGATGAGGACGTTCGCATCGCCGCTGTTTGCAACGTACCACCAGCCCGACGGCGTCGTAACGGTCCCTTGCGGTGCTGATACTCCAACGGTTAACGTCTCAAGCAGTTTAAGCGAAAGGCCTTTTCGCCGGTATACGGACAGATCGTTGCCAAAGGGCTGCGCCGTGTAGACGTCATTGCCGTAAAAATTGGCGTCGGGCCGGAAAGTCCGATGAACGGTCGAGGAATCCGTCAGGAGTTGCGGCGCCGCCGTGGAGCCGGCCGAGCAACCGGCCAGGCAGGCAACAGCCGCCAGGATAGCAACCGAACGGCGAGTCTCATAAAAGCAGCGCACAACTTGGACCTCTTCAAGAGCCTCCAGCCGCCACCTGGTGAGAGTCTCCGCTTTGCGGTCCCCAGCTCTGCGACCCTAGCAACCGGATACATCGCCCCAGTCTCCCGATCGCCGACCGAACGCCGTCGTTCACAACACTAGTGAGCAACTGTAACAGTAACTGAGCGGCAAAACCGCGTGCTGTATGGTTCCAGACGGGCGAGCGTTTTGTTAGTCTTCGTCGCAGAGAGGGCACGGACATCAACGAAGACTATCGCAACAGACAACGCCTCGCCTTCTTGGCCAAGGCCGGCGAAGTGCTCGCAGAGTCGCTCGATCTGCAGACGACGCTCCGTCGCCTGCTGGAAATCATCGTCCCAGAGTTCGGTGACTGGGCCGCGATCGATCTGCTGGACGAACGGAACCGGCTCAAGACCGTTGCAGCGATTCATGCGGATTCCCGTAAAGCTTCCATCGTACGGCAGCTGTGCAATCGTTACAATCACAAACCGGAGTTCGAGCGGCACGTTATTGATGCTCTACGCACGCGCCGGCCTTGGAGGATGGCCCAAATCGCTCCCGAGTTGCTCGAACAGGCCGCGGCTCCCGGCATCTCGCGGGTGATTCGCGCCTTGAATCCTCGTTCGACCGTGACGGTTCCGCTTCGCACGCGAAACCATACTCTCGGCTCGCTCGTCGCCTACTGGGCGGAAACGCCCCGACGATACGAAGAATCTGATATCCCGCTCTTCGAAGAGTTGGCAAAGCGAGCCGCAACCGCGATCGAAAACGCGCGCTTGTACGAACGCGAACGCGAGGTCGCAACGGAATTCCAGCGCGCGGCGTTGCCGAACTCGCTGCCGGAAGTGCCCGGAATCCGTTTCCACGGAATCTACGTTCCCGGCAGCGCGCGCGCGCAAGTCGGCGGGGATTGGTACGATGCACTGCAACTCTCCGACGGTCGCATCGTCATCTCGATCGGAGACGTCGCAGGAACCGGGCTCGCCGCCGCGGTGATTATGTCGTCAATGCGGCAAGTGATTCGCGGCGTAGCGCAAGGATACGCCGGGCCGCTCGTGATGCTTGACGCAGCCGACCGGACACTTAAGGCCGAGCACCCCGATACGTTCGTCACCGCTTTCGTCGGTGTCTTCGATAAGGTAGCCGAAACCCTCACCTACGCGGTCGCCGGACATCCGCTGCCGTTGGTGCGAAACGCGAGCGGGGAGATAAAGGCGCTCGGAGGATCTGATTTGCCGCTGGGCCTACGCATTCGCGGTGAAGCCACCGAGCGCGTCGTCGAAATCGAGCCGAACTCCCTGCTCGTCTTTTATACGGACGGGCTCACCGAATCGCAACGCGACCCCCTTCTGGGCGAACGGCGTCTGGCAGCCGCAGTTCGGCGTCCGAGAATTGCTTCGAGCGCGAACCCCGCGAAGGCGCTGTACGATGCCATGATCACGGACGGCGTCAACGATGACGTCGTGATTTTGACGATGCGGCTTGAAACGCCGACGACCGTGAGCGGCGCAACCGGTCTGAGCAGCCGGGTGCGTCGTTGGATGTTTGACTCCGCGGATGCCGAAACCGCAAGCACCGCTCGCCACGAGTTCGTGCATGCTCTCGAAGAAGCCGGCGTATGCAGCAGCGATCTCTATGCTGCCGAATTGGTCTTCGGCGAGCTGATCGGTAACGTGGTTCGCTACGCATCCGGGACGATCGAGGTAGTGCTCGATTGGAGCGTGGGAGCCCCCGTCATCCACGTGCTCGATCGAGGCCCCGGGTTCACTTTCGCTCCTCGCCTCCCGACGGATCTGCTGAGCGAAAGAGGACGCGGTCTGTTCGTCGTCTGGTCGCTGAGCGAAGACTTGAACGTCACCAAACGCTTCGACGGTGGATCGCACGCTCGCGCGGTTCTTAACGTCCGGCGAGGCGGTACTGCTCCAAGCAACGTCGAGGCTGCCCCGGTACGCCGATCATCCGCGTGAAAATGAGCAGCCAAATTGAGCGCGGCTAACCGGCCGAGCGCAGCGATCGACGCGTGGCGCTGGACCGTTGAATCGCAACTCCGGTGCAACAAACTCGGAGAGGCAGTGTTAGAGCATCCGGCTCCAATCGATCGGACCGCGATTCGTTCGTTTACCGTCAATGTTCGGGGCGCTGAGCTTATCGAATTGCGTGGGGTGCGGGCGTCTCGGACGTGATGGCTGAACAGGCGCCTCCGGAATTGCTGGGCATTCACGTGAACCTGCCCGCCACCGTTCCACCCGACATTGCAAAGGCGCTGCAGTGCGGCGAACCGCCGCCGGCCGGCCTCTCAGCCGACGAAAGAACCGCGTACGAGCAACTAAACAGCTTATACACGAAGAAACGTGCTTACGCGTTCGAGATGGGGACGCGTCCGCAAACGTTATACGGGTTGGCGGATTCACCCATCGCCCTAGCAGCCTGGCTTCTCGACCACGGTGACGGTTATGGTCAGCCGGCGGCAGCGGTCATGTCCGCCGTGCTTGGGTACACGTTCGACGGACACTCGGCAGGCGACCTTACACGAGACGACGTCCTCGACGACATCACGCTCTACTGGTTGACGAACACGGGAGTATCTTCGGGGCGCCTGTATTGGGAAACGCACTTTAGCCTTTACAATGCCGTCAACGTCTCCATCCCGGCTGCCGTTACCGTCTTTCCCGGCGAGAACTATCAAGCCCCGCGGAGTTGGACGGAGCGGGCGTATCACAAACTTGTCTATTACAACAGAGTTGATAAAGGTGGCCACTACGCGGCCTGGGAACAGCCGCAACTCTTTTCAGAGGAGCTTCGCGCGGCTTTCAAATCGCTCCGCCACACGAGTTAAGAAGGCGAGCAAGCAGTTGCGCTAGCCGAGGTCGTGGTCGTCGAGCAGCGCAATGCGCTTCTCAGCCAGTTCGCGCGCACTCGCTTCCCATTGCTCGCGCAGTTGCGGAGTTTCAGCACGAAAGCGCGCGTTTACCGCTGCCAGATCGATTGCGCGCGAGCGCGCTACTAGCGACTCGAAAGGGGTATAGGCGTGCGGAAAACGCCTACGTAGTAACTCAACGACAGGGGCGAGGCGCTCCCAGGCACGTATGCATGGCGAAGCGACGATCTGAACGATCGGGTACTCCCCGACCATCCTCGCGTGCAATAACAGCCCGAGGCCGTTAAAAAAGTGCAGCACGATGAACTCGGGATGAGACGCCGCAGTCGCCTTGCCTTCAGCTATTTCGAGAACGTAAGCCGTTTCCGTCAGGCGCGATGCTAGACCGCGATAGACAAAATCGAGAGCCGTTGCGAACTGAGGGTCGTTGAGCGTCGCAAAGATTCGCTGAACCAGGTCGGCTTCTTGCTGTCGACGCAAACGTTTTATCTGCTGGTATGCAAAGAACGCGCCCAAAGCGATGACGACGATCTGTCCGATTGCCGCTGCCGCCATGAGTTGCTCGAAGACTGACACTTTAGCCCTTATGGCGCCTGGATCTGAACGAGAGGACCGAGTTGGGCAACCGTTCCGGAAACGATCACCAGATAGCGACGTTGCGGGCGGTCTTCGGCAAGCACCAATTGTCGGATCGGCCCGACTGCATTCACGATTGCCGCTCCCGCTGGATTTGCCATGAATGCGGACAGAGGTTCCAAGACCCCACCGCCGTCCGCCCGTCTCGAAAGCGCGAGGACGTACGGTTTGCCCGGCTCGAGTCCCGTAACAGCGGCTTCCAAAACTTGCACGAGTCCCTGATCGAACAGCGAGACGCTTGTCGGCGGCTTTCCCGCGCCGGCGACGCTTCTTGACGCCGGCACGAGCACTAGATGCGCGGTTTCGCCTGCGAGACCCAGGGGCTGCAACCCTTGCGTCCCGTCACCATTGGGAACCGCGCCCGGTACGTAGACAACGGCCTGTGGGCCTTGACCGATAGGAACCGATGCGATAACCGTGTTCGTCAACGTGTCAATTGCGTCCATTCGATCGGCGTTCTCGAGGCCGACATACACTCGCGTTCCGTCGCCGGACGGCCAAACGCCGTGCGGCAAATCGCCTACCTTAACCGTCGCGACCTGTGTGAAGTCGCTCGTGCGGAACACCTTGACCTCGTTGAGCCCGCCGATCGTTACGTACGCGAACGTCCCGTTGGCATTGTGGGCGAAGTTGACGTGATTTGTTATAGGTCCCGTATCGAGCGTCTTTAGTGTCGTGAACGGCGGGCGAGCGTCAAACACCTGGACCTTGCCGGTGTCCTTTAACGTGAACCACACTTGCGTGCCGTCCGGCGTCGCGGCGATATTTGGGCAAAAAGGGCTTGCTTGAGGAACTCGGCCGACGATCGTATGGGTGGCGACGGCGATCACCACCGTTTCCGGTGTGAACGACGAGCACACATATCCGTACTTTCCGTCCGGCGAGAAGATCGTCATGCCGGGACCGTTTGGAACGATGATGCGAGTCTTCTCCGCATACGTCGTGCCGTCGAGGACCGAAACGTAATTCTCGCCGCGGACCGTGACCCAGAGCTCTGAGCCGTCTTGTGTGAAGAAGGCCTCGTGCGGTGAACGGCCGACATAAGTGACGTGCTTGACGGTATTGGTTGCGGTATCAATAAGGCTGACCGCGTTCGAACCAACCGCGACCACCGCGAGCGTGCGATGATCGGGTGAGAAGCCCATCCCGTGCACGAGCAACTGCCCGGTATACAGGGGGCTCAAATTGGCCGGGATCGCATTGCCTAGCCGAATGACGCCCAAAAGCTTGTTGCCGGCAGGGTCGATAACGGAAACGGTGTTTGAAAACTGCTCCGCCGCATAGACCCTATCGCGATGACTGATCGGTATATCCGGTGCGTCGTCTGAGGCTTTCGCAATCACCGGGTTAATCGTCTCGCATAGTAAAACGATCGCGTTAATGACGATGACGGTAAGCGTCACGATTCGGAAGCTCGTCGGGCGTCCGGATACATCGGTCAGCGGGATCATGCGTACCTCGTCAGTGGTCTTTCACGGCAAAGGCTTCCGAAGGCATCGGTGCGGCGTCCGCTTAGCCCTTCCTCCCGCACGTACGTTGCGGGCCTCTCCGAGACGACCGTCCCTAAGGTACCATTCTCCGCGCTCGTGTCGGGCAACTTTCCAGGTTCCCCAGTATTGCTCGACCACACGTTCGCGCTGACGGCCGAGAAGATTACACGTTTGGAAATCAGCTAATGGACTTGCACGCCCATCGTGAACGTGCGCGGGGGCGCAAAGTGGTTCCCTTGCGCGTTGAGCAGCGTCACGTAGTAGCGATCGTTGAGCAGATTTTGAATTCCCAGCGTCAAGGCAGTCTTACGCATAATCGCGATGCCCTCGCCGAGATTGAAGATCGTATGCGGCGTAACCTCACAGTAGCCCGGCGTGACCGGCGGGCAGATCGCAGAGGATAGTCCGCTGCCGTACTCGGCGTCGGCTGAGAGCCAGCCGCCGCGCGCGTTATTTATGAGAATTCCGCCCGCGACGCTGTAGGCTTGATTGTGATCGGCAGGCGTAAAGTCGGTCGGCGAACCGAAGCAGGGCGCAAGGAGCTGCGTTTCGCAGCCCTTGTTGAGCGACACCGTGTGCGCGACCGACACGTAGGCCCTTCCGTTGCGCGCGAGGGGCTGCACGTAGCTGAGCGCCTCCTGCGAGAGCCGGCCGAGGACGTAGTTAATATCTTGATGCAAGAGCGTGACGCCGACCTGCGTGTCATCAATCAGATCGTTGGCGTTCTTTTGCCAGACGCGAAAACCGAGCTCGCCCGGTCCAACCGGAATATGCCCGCCCAACTCGAGTTGGGTATCGCGCTCCGGTTTAAGATCGAACTGCGCGGGCGCCGGTTGCAACGGGAGATTCAATAGCGCAGCAGCCGTGGGCGAAACGTTCTCGAATGAGAAAGGCTCGAAGAATCGTCCGACGTACGCGTAAACGTTCGCGCGTTTGCCGAGATAGCGGGTCAGCTTCAAGCGAGGGCTAAAGGCGCCGAACCCTTGCGCGAACTCGGTCGATCGGATAGTAAAAAAGTCGTACCGCAGCCCGTAGTCTGCCTCCCATAGGTCGCTCAGGCGCCAGCTATCCTGGACGTACGACGTATAGGTGTTGCCGACGTTGGGCGCGTCGTCAACGACCGTCGCCGGCGCGTCCGGCGTACTCGGCGTCAGGATCGGCGCGAGAAAATTATTAGGCTGAAGCGTAAAGTTATAATCCTTGTCAATGCGCGCGAGATCGTAGGAGACGCCCGCACGAATCTCATGCCGCCCCGACCGTTGGGAATAGTCGCTCTGCAGGATGTAGTCGGTCGCGGTGCGGTTATCGGCAAGCGAGTACGCACACGTCGTCGGCAAAAAGATCCCGGTCTTTACCGCGTCGGCGCAATCGGCCGGCGTGCCGCCGTTTCCGAACGGCGGCGGCTCGACATTAAGGGCCTCACCGTAGATCCAATCGTTGGCCGGGTCGCCAAAATCCGCGATTCGCGACACTTTCAAAGCGGGACCAAACGTAATTCCGCCATCTTCCCCAAGCGCGTGGCGAAACTGAAGGCTCAAGAAGGTATCCTCTTGCGTTTCGTTATCATCGGTCGTCGCCGGCTCGCCGTAGTTGACGTCGTTCGGTATCTGGAAAGTCCCGTAGCTATGGACGAAGGTGACGTTCGTGAAGTTATTTCCGCCGGCCGGTATGGCGACGTCGGCATATTGGTTGAAGTTGCTCGCGTTGTTGTGCGGGGAACTGAAGTCCGGGGGATCTAAGCCGCGCGTCGTTTGCCAGCCGCCGACTGAAACGGTATAGCCGCCGCCCCCGGCAATCGGTGCGTGATAGTCGAAGGTAGAGTTCAGCTCGGTGTAGGAGCCGACCGACGAGTTGTAGTCAAAGCCGGCCGGGCCGACACCGCTTTTCGTCGTCAGATTGAGGACCGAGCCAAACTTAAGGCCGTACTGCGCGGGGTACGCACCCTCGATGACATCCACGTACGAGAGATCGTTGAGGTCAATTTCGCTGCCGATATCGCGGTTAAGGCCCTGCGGGAGCGCGACGCCGTTGATCTGGTAGTTGATGACGCCATGGTCGCCGTTGATGTGGACGACGCCGTTAGCACCGCGAACGGCTCCGGGGAGCTGAATCAGCATCTCCGGGAAGCTGTTGTCGTAGGGCAGACGCGTCAAATCGGTGCTGTTGAGCGTAACGTCGGTGCCGCTTCCGCGGATTGGCAGCGAGCGCGAAACGACGACCTGGCCAATCTGTTTGAGAGGCTGCAAGGAAAGGGTCACGACCGCGCCATCACTGCCCAGATCGAGGCGTAGCGACGCGCGAAGATCGCCGCTTCTAGCTTCCACGTCGTAGGTTCCAAAAGCGAGCGGAGGAAACGAAAAGCGCCCCTTGGCATCGGTCGTGGTCTTGACCGTCGCGTTATTTCCCGCCGCGGTCACCTGAACGCGAGCGGCCGGGGTGCCTTTGCTAACAACCGTCCCCGTGAGGAAGGCGCTCGCGCTCGTCGCCAAGCACGGCCCGGCGACGGTCCACGCCAGTATCACCGCGGTCAAAGCAGCGCTCAACGCGCGCCGCACCGGTCGCTTCATTTGTCTCCTAGAGTCGCACGAATACCCTTTTAATGAAAATAGCTTATCATTATCAAATAGTCAAGGGCCGGGAGGCGCCGGACCGAGCTAAGATAAAACTCTGTATTCTGAGGACAGTGGTGAAAGAACAAAGCCGGAAAACGAAACAGCGCGAGGCCCTGCAAGACGTCCTCGAACGCGCCGAACGGCCGCTGAGTGTCGGCGAACTGCTCGATGCTGCCTCAAAGCGGGTAGATGGGCTCGGCGTCGCGACGGTCTATCGGGCCGTCGGCACGCTCTTGGATTCCGGCTGGATCGAGGCGGTTGATATCCCCGGCGAGCCGACCCGATACGAGCGCAGCGATAAGGGGCACCATCACCATTTCCAATGCCAACGATGCGATCGCGTCTTTGACGTCGCAGGCTGCCTGGAGAACTTGCGCAAGCTCGCGCCGCCGAAGTTTCGAGTCAACGACCACGCCGTGACGCTGTACGGACTCTGCGCCAGCTGCGCGCGTTGAAGCTACGCTTTTAGAACCTTTAGCACCGCGCCGATCGTATTCCAGTTTCGCGTTGTAACCGGCACGCGCAGAGCTTTGTCGATCTGGCCGAGATACGAAATCGTCTTCATGTGGCGCCGGTAGACCCCGAAAACGAACTGCTTCTTCCGTCCGACGATGCGCACGTACCAATCGTCGTTCGAAGGGATTCCGAACGGCATCGCAGGCAGCCGCCCGGGCGCCGGTCCTGTAAGGATACTAACGAAGCGGACGTGATCCGGATCCACCGTGATTCGTTGGAACGGCGAATGGCTCTCGAGTGCGAGCACGTCCTTACCCTCGCACAAAATCATTTGCGTGTCGAACGGCAAACGGCGGACGAGCTCGGAGCGGAACGTTCGGCCGCTGCCAGGGTTGCGAACGACGAACAAGCCCGTGGCTCCGACGTTGACGACGTCAAAACGCTCTAACTGCTTGGCCACGAGCGAGGGGCGAAACCGTCGATGACCGCCAACGTTCGCACCGCGCAAGAATACTACGATTGCCATGCCGTCCCATTTCGGGCTGGACGCCCGTGACTTAGCTATCCCTTTTCGCCATTCTCGCGCAACGCGCTCACGATTGCATGTGGTAGCTTCTGAAGCTCTTGCAGCATCAGCGCTTGCGTCTCTCGCATCGACTCTATGGCCCTATTGCTCTGGCTTTGCATGGTGTCTAGCGCCGTCCCTACCCCATGCGCGAGAGTCAGCAGTGCCTCGTATTCATCGGGGGCATACGATTCGCCGTCGCGCTTCGGCCCACAGATGAGCGCGCCGACAAGGTCGCCGCGTGAGATCATGGGAAACGCAAACTCGCCGCTTAACTGCGACTTAGGGAACCCATGCAGGTCGATCGGCTTGTTCCACGCACGAAGCGCGACAATGCCCTGGTCGTTTTCGCTGACCTTCGCCCGCCGGCCATCAGTGACGAAAGCGTAAGACGCCGTGCCGTCGCGGACCAGGATCGCCGCCTCGTCCGCGCTTGTGTGCTCCTTGACCGTCTGTACGGCCCGTTCCAGCAGCGTCGAACGGTCGGAAATATAGGACGCCTCGTGCGCGAACCGGAGTAACGCCGACTCGTCCTCATGCCGTTTGCGAAAAAAGACGCGATCGACGAATCGCTCGACGTACCGATGAATGTAGCGCAGCGAGATGCCAAGACAGAGCGCCACGAGCATGCCGATTATGGCGCTGGTGGTGTGGGTGGTGCTGGCGAGCCAGGCACTGGCAGCCCACTCGGCTAGAATGAATGCGCCGATCACAATCGCCGAAACTATCGTGAAGACGGCGGCGCGGTTCAAGAAGAAGCCGACGTCGATGAGCCGACGGCTCAGTGCCGCGTACGTCAGCGCGACCGGTGCGGTGAGCAACACCAGAGTGCTGACAAGGCCAACGACAATGGAGACGGTGTACGATGACGACGACGAGCTTGCGATCACACCTGCGACGAAAAAGCAAAAAAAGGCCGCAAGCGGTACGAGCGTCCATACCGCTCGCTGACGCTCGACGCCGCGCGATGCGGCGATTGCTAGGACGCCGCAGAGTGCTGCCATGAGGACAGCGGCCGCAATGGAAACTAACCCTGCGTTCCCCGCAAGGAAAGGAACCGGATCGAACCGCAGCGTGGTGACGCCGGCGATCCCAACCAAAGAGATCGCGGTAAAGATCGCGAGCAACGTGTAACATAGCGATTGTGCGATGCGACGGGGCCGCGAGAGCGGCTGGGCGAAGCCGCTTGCGAACGCCGCCAACAATGCCACCGATAGCGGTCCAAGTACGCTCGTGGAGATGTTCTGGAGAACATACGCCCAAGCCCAGGGCGTCGCGAAACCAATCAGGGCGCCTGTAAAAACAAAGGTCGCGATCCACAGCGATAGCAGCCGCATCTGGGGTAGATCGGCGCCACGCCACGCGATCAGCGTTGCAAACAGCAGGAGCCAGAGAGCTGCGAACGTGAAGAGCCAGAAGTTCCACGTGAGTATTGGCGCGCGCGGAATGACCGTAAGCCCTTTTCGCAACGAACCACTGTGCACTGAAAGATTGAGAGCTCGTCCATTGAGCGGCACTTCGAAAAGGGCGTAACGCTCGACAAGCGTGTCCGCGCGGATGTCGATCAGGTCACCTCGGCGAAGGCCCGCGCGCGCAGCCGGGCCGGCACCGTCGACAGACGTAACCGCAAGGTTAAAGGGTTTCGAAGAGGCGCCGGCGTTGGCTCCCCACCAGCCCTGCCAGGGTGGGGCGCCGCCCATTCCCGTCGCGTCAAGCACACTCGCTACCTGGGCGAGCGCCGCAAGCGCGCAAATCGTGAGAAGCACCGGGCGCCATGCAATCCGTCTCATGGTCGGGTCTTAGCCGATGTCTCCGACATGCCTAAAGCTTTTCACTCCAGATTATCGTTTTCCGGCTTTGAAGAGTTACCGAACGCCGAGCCTACCAAAGCGGGGCCTGAACGAGTTGTTGCTTCCGGTTGCGGCGACGCCTTACGCCGATTTAAATTTCGAACCTTCTCCTGTTTTGCTTAAGTTTTTCGCATCAGGCCGATAGGATCTGTAGCACAACCCTGCGCGGATTCGCGCGTTCAGTAAGGACAAAATCATGTCGAAAACTATGAAAGCCGCCGTGGTTCGCGAGTTCGGGCAGCCACTTGCGATTGAAGAACTATCCGTACCGGCTCCGGGGCCGGGTGAACTGCTGGTCGAGGTGATGGCCTGCGGCGTCTGCCACACCGATTTACACGCAGCCGACGGCGACTGGCCGGTGAAGCCGGCACCGCCGTTCGTACCAGGCCATGAGACGGCCGGCCGCGTCGCGGCGCTCGGCGAAGGCGTCAGCAACTATAAGGTCGGCGATGCCGTCGGGATCGCGTGGCTGCACGACGCGTGCGGAAGTTGCGAGTTTTGCATCAGCGGCTGGGAGACGCTCTGCGAGCAGCAACGCAACAGCGGCTACAGCGTAGATGGCGGCTTCGCGCAATATGCGATCGCGTCAGCCGCGTACGCGGGGCGCCTTCCGGACGACGTCGACTTCGCGCAGATGGCGCCAATCATCTGCGCGGGCGTGACGACGTACAAGGGCATCAAAGAAACCGAAGCGCGACCGGGCCAGTGGATCGCCATCTCGGGCCTCGGTGGGCTCGGTCACGTCGCGGTCCAGTATGCCAAAGCGATGGGCTTACGCGTCGTCGGTCTCGACGTCGCGCAGGAGAAGCTCGATCTCGCGCGGTCGCTGGGCGCCGATGCAACGTTTGACGCTCGCTCGGCCGACGCCGTCGCGCAGGTCCTCGAGGTCACGAAGGGCGGCGCGCACGGCGTGCTGGTTACGGCGGTCTCGCCGCCGGCTTTTTCGCAAGCGCTGCAATACGTTCGGCGTGGCGGGACGGTCGCACTCAACGGCTTGCCGCCGGGAAGCTTTCCAACGCCGATCTTCGACGTCGTGCTCAAGCGACTCACGATTCGAGGCTCGATCGTCGGAACGCGCCAGGACCTCGCGGAGGCGATCGCGCTGGCAGCCGAGGGTAAAGTGAAGGCAAACATCCACACCGCGGCATTAGAGGAGGTCAACGAGATCTTCTCCGACCTGAAAGGCGGGCGCGTGGATGGACGGATCGTGCTCGACTTGACCAAAGCTCGGGGAGAGCGCGAGCTCGTGGGGAGCGCGGGAGCAGCTACGAGATAAGCTCGACCGGCGCGAGGCGCGCCAGCTCGTCATCGGTGTAGAGCCGGGATCGCGTGAGGAAACGGACTTCCTCGGAGTTTTCCAGCGAAAACATTCCGCCGCGACCCGGAACCACATCGATGATGAGTTTGGTGTGTTTCCAATACTCGAACTGGACCGCGCTCATATAGAAGGGTGCGTTCCCAATCTCACCGAGCTTTACGTCTGCACCGCCGACAATGAATTCACCAAGCGGATAACACATCGGGCTGCTGCCGTCGCAGCAGCCGCCCGACTGATGGAACATCAACGGACCGTACTTTGCCCGCAGGCGCTCGATTAGCTCGAGCGCCGCGGGCGTCGCTTCAACGCGCGTTGCGCGTTCCATCGCGTCTAGAAAAAGCCGAGTCGCTTGGGGCTGTAGCTGACCAGAACGTTTTTGGTCTGCTGGTAGTGGTCGAGCATCATCTTGTGCGTTTCGCGACCGAAGCCCGACTGCTTGTATCCGCCGAACGCGGCGTGGGCCGGATAGGCGTGATAGCAGTTGGTCCAGACGCGCCCGGCCTGGATTTCTCGTCCCATGCGGTACGCCGTGTTGAGATCGCGCGTCCAGACGCCGGCGCCTAGGCCATAGAGAGTGTCGTTGGCGATCTCGAGCGCCTCGGCTTCGTCTTTGAACGTCGTGACCGAGACGACCGGGCCAAAGATCTCCTCTTGGAAGACGCGCATCTTGTTGTGGCCGCGCAAGACGGTCGGTTCGATGTAGTAGCCGCCTTTGAGCTCGCCATTGATGTTGGCGCGTCGGCCGCCGATCAAGACTTGCGCGCCCTCTTGTTTGCCGATGTCGAAATAGGAGAGGATCTTCTCCATCTGTTCGCTCGAGGCTTGAGCCCCCAGCATGGTCTGCGGATCGAGCGGATTGCCCTGTTTGACGGCTTTCACGCGTTCCAGCGCCCGTTCTATGAACTTCTCGTAGATCGACTCTTGGATGAGCGCGCGCGACGGGCACGTGCAGACCTCGCCCTGGTTGAAGGCGAACATCGTGAAGCCTTCGAGCGTCTTGTCGAAAAAGTCGTCGTCGTGGGCCATCACGTCGGCGAAGAAGATATTCGGCGACTTGCCGCCGAGCTCGAGCGTCACCGGAATGAGGTTCTGCGATGCGTATTGCATGATCAGGCGGCCCGTCGTCGTTTCACCGGTGAATGCGATCTTTGCGATGCGCTTGCTCGACGCGAGCGGCTTGCCGGCTTCCAGCCCGAACCCGCTGACCACGTTTAAGACGCCGGGCGGCAATAGATCGGCGACCAGCTCTAGCCAGACCATGATCGACGCCGGCGTCTGTTCGGCAGGTTTGAGCACGACGCAATTGCCCGCTGCCAGCGCCGGCGCGAGCTTCCACGTGGCCATGAGCATCGGAAAATTCCACGGAATGATCTGGCCCACGACGCCGAGCGGCTCGTGATAGTGATAGGCAATCGTCTCGGCGTCGATTTCGCCGATGCTGCCCTCTTGCGCGCGAATCGCCGCCGCAAAATACCGAAAGTGGTCGATGGCGAGCGGAACATCCGCCGCGGTTGTTTCACGGATCGGTTTGCCGTTGTCGATCGCTTCCGCCAGCGCAAGCACGCCGATTTTCGATTCCATGCGGTCGGCAATGCGGTTGAGCGTGTTGGCGCGCTCGCTTGGTGAGGTTTTCCCCCATGACTCGCGCGCGGCGTGAGCCGCGTCGAGCGCGAGCTCGACGTCTTCCGCGGTCGATCGCGCGACCTCGGTGAAGGGAAGTCCCACGATAGGACTGAGGTTCGTAAAATACTTGCCGTTGACCGGCGGAACGAACCTACCGCCGATGTAGTTGTCGTAGCGTTTTTGGAACGGACTTTCGACCCCAAGCCGGCTGAAGTCGTAGAGTTCTTGACGCTCCGCGGTGGTCGTCATTTCTGCAGTCTCCTGTGCATAAGCCAAAACTGATCCCGCGCGAGCGGGCTACGGCCCGATGCTACTCTCGAAAGAAGAATATGATGGGAAGCGGTCGTGAAGTGGCCGCAAAACGGCCTCGTCTAGGGAAGCCGCGAGGCCCGTCAAAAGGGAAGGTGGTGGTCACGCCCGCAAACCCATGAAATTCTATCGCGCTGACGGGGCCGGCGACGTCGAAATCGCGGCGCGCGGCTTTGACGTGTTGCACACCCCCCGGATCAACAAAGGCACCGCGTTCTCGCTCGAGGAGCGGCGGGCGCTGGGCCTGGTGGGGCTGCTTCCGCCGGCGGTCCTGACGATCGAACAGCAGGCCGAGCGCGCCTATGACCTCTTCAGAAAGCAGCCCGATGATCTCGCCAAGAGCGCGTTCCTGACTGCGATGCAGGACCGAAACGAAACGCTTTTCTTCCATTTGCTCGCATCGCACTTCGTCGAGATGCTCCCGATCGTCTATACGCCCACGGTAGGCTTGGCGATCCAACAGTACAGCCATCAATACCGCAGACCCCGCGGCATTTTTCTCTCGATCGACCGCCCCGACGAAATCGAAGAAGCATTGCTCGGTGCGGAGGCGGGCGCTGACGACGTCGATCTGATCGTGGCGACCGATGCCGAGGCAATTCTCGGGATCGGTGATTGGGGCGTTGGCGGGATAGATATCTGCGTGGGCAAGCTGGCGGTTTATACTGCCGCAGCGGGGATCGATCCGTCGCGCGCAATTCCGGTCATGCTCGACGTTGGAACCGACCGGGAGTCACTCCGGGATGATCCTCTCTACCTCGGATACCGGCATCCGCGCGTCCGCGACGAAACCTATCGAACCTTTATCGACAAGTATGTAACGACGGCATTGCAACTATTTCCGAATGCGCTGCTGCATTGGGAAGACTTCGGTGCAGTCAATGCGCGATGGATACTCAACAAGTATCGATCGTCGATTTGCACGTTCAACGACGACATCCAGGGGACGGCGGGGATCGTGCTCGCGGCCGTGATGTCCGCGCTCAAGGTTTCCGGGAGCCGAATGGTCGACCAAAAGATCGTCATCTTCGGCGCCGGAACCGCGGGTTGCGGCATTGCCGATCTCGTCCGTAACGCAATGATGAGCGAGGGCCTCATGGCCGAAGCAGCGGCGCGACGATTTTGGTGCGTCGGCCGCAACGGTCTGCTGACCGACGATATGGAAGAGCTTCGCGACTTTCAGCGGCCGTACGCGCGGCCATTCGGCGAAGTCGCGCAGTGGAAGCGCAACACGGCACGCGGCATCATTCTCGAGGAAGTCGTGCGCCGGATCCAGCCCACGATCCTCATTGGTACGTCGGCCGTCACGGGCGCCTTCAGCGAACCGGTCGTGCGCGAGATGGCGAAAGGTGCCACGCGCCCTATTATCTTACCGCTTTCGAATCCGACGGCGCTCGCCGAAGCGGTACCGTCCGACCTCGTACGCTGGACTGACGGCAAGGCGTTGATCGCGACCGGAAGCCCCTTCGATTCCGTGATATACAATGGCACGAGCTATACGATCGGACAAGCGAACAATGCGATGCTCTTCCCGGGGCTTGCGTTAGGAACGATCCTTACCCGCGCGCGACTCATTAGCGACGGAATGTTCGCCGCCGCCGCACGTACGATCGCCGAGATGGTGGATGCATCGCAACTCGGCGCGTCGATCCTTCCACCGGTCGGAAACGTGCGCGAGGTTTCGATACGCGTCGCAATCGCCGTCGCGCGGCAAGCAGTGAGCGAACAAGTCGCGCGCGTTGAACCGGCGAACGTAGAATCAGCGGTACGCGAGGCCATGTGGGAGCCGCGTTACCGCTCCATCAAGGCCGTCTGCAACACTTGATCTCGGGGCGCGTCATTCTTTCGGAGACGCGCTTCCAATGGAAATTCGCTCGCCGGGCTGCGAATAACTCTGGTCTGCAGCAGAGCGTACCGACATCTGGTTAGAATACCGTCGGGGAAAGCCGGAAGGGGGTCTTAAGGATGATGAAGGTGGCGCAGAATGCGCCGGTGTCGCCGGTCGAAACACGCGAGGAGCTGCTCTATCTGCTCACGCGCGCCTCGGAGCTCGAGCACGACTTAGCCTGCTCGTACCTCTACGCCGGCTATTCGATCAAGACGAGCATTGACGAAGGCGGCCTCACGCCCGAGGAGTTGGCGACCATCGGCCTCTGGAAGCGCAAAATCGCGACCGTTTCCGTCGAGGAGATGCTCCATCTCGGCCAAGTCTCGAACATCCTCACCGCAGTCGGCGGTGCGCCGCACTTCATCCGCCCGAACTTTCCACTTCCCGCCTCAACCTTTCCATTTGGCATTGAGATCACGCTCGAGCCGCTCTCGCGCGCGCTCATCGAGCGTTTTCTCTGTTATGAGATGCCGGAAGAGGGCGTGCTGCCCGGCGAGCGCATGGCCGAGTACGACGAGATTCGCAAGCGAACGGGCGGCAGCATCGACGGCGCAGAGCTTGCACGCCTGCAAAACGCGATCGAGCCGTGGGACATTGACTTTCGCACCGTCGGCGAGTTCTATCACAAGATCGAATCCGCGTTCACGTGCATCCCCGAGAAACGTCTCTTTATCGGCGACCCCGCCGCGCAAGCCAATCCCGCGTACCTCGATCTCCCCAGAGAGCTCGTCCGGGTCACGGATGCCGCGTCGGCACGCCAGGCCATCGAAATGATCGTCGAGCAGGGCGAATCGCCAACGTCCGAACATCCCGACGCGCACTTCTCGGTCTTCGATGGGATTCGCCGAGAGTACGAAATGCTCGTCGATCGCGCGCAAACAGAGGGCCGGCGTTTCGAACCATTCCGTCCAATGCTGAGCAATCCGAGCACGCGCGGAATCGGCGCCGTCACTGGGACCAATCGCATCACCGGTGCCATCGCTCAGGAGTTGGCCGCGCTTTTTAACAGCGCCTACGGCCTCATGTTAATGATGCTCGCGCGTTTCTTTGCGCACGGCGGTGAGACCGAAGAAGAGTTTCGGCTTCTGGCGCGCGGCACGTTGCGCATCATGGCGTCCTGCTTACGCCCCTTGGGCGAAGCTTTGGCAAAGCAGCCCGCCGGCCCGGAGTATCCGGGAAAGACCGCCGGACCGAGTTTCGGTTTCACCAGCCACATTCATACGCTGACGCATAAGGATGCTGCCTGGATCTTCTTCCTCGAACGGCTCTACGATTTGTCCCTCCGTCTTACTCGGCTCAGTGACGAGACGGCCTTGCCGCAGGAAGTGCAGGAAGCCGCCGCGGCGCTCGAATCCGTTGCCGAGCATCTCACGCCGTTTATCCCCCAGCAGTTCGCGCAGGTAACCCGCTCCGAGGCCGACGAACGAAACGCGCGCACGACTATACGGCCCGAAACCGACGGTCCGTATATCGTTCGCAACCTGCGCAAGCTCTCCAACTCCAAAGGAGAGGCGCTCAGGGTGCGCCCGATCGTCGCACTCTGCCGGTGCGGCGGATCGAGTCTCAAACCATACTGCGACGGGACGCATGCGAGCATCGGCTTTACTAGTGCGAAGTCGCCGGACCGGACAGCCGACCGCCTCGACCGCTACGACGCCGCAGCGATCGTCGTCCTCGACAATCGTGGCACGTGCTGTCACTTCGGCAACTGCACCGATCATTTGCCCAGCGTCTTTCATCACGAAGGCGAGCCCTTTGTGACGCCCGAGGGCGCGTCGCCCGAGGCGATCGTTGATATCGTTCGCGCGTGCCCCTCGGGCGCGCTCGGCTACGTGAAAGATGGTGTCGGTTACGAAGGCGAGCCGCGCGAATCAGAAATTTATGTCGCGGAGAATGCCAGCTACTACGTTCGTGGCGGCATCGAGCTCGAGGGCGAGCCGACGAACAAGGGCGCCTCGCGCGAGCATTACGCGCTCTGCCGCTGCGGGCACTCGAAGAACAAACCGTTCTGCGACGGCTCCCACTGGTGGATCGGGTTCAAGGACGAGGACAACTAGCGGGACTTCCGACCGCAACGATTTTACGCTCAGGAAAGGTCGCGTAAAGTCGTTTAGCGACGATCTCGCTTCGTACGCGTCACGCCGAACGTCCTACCTCGGATACTGCGCTTCCAGCGTGAGGCGCACCAACTCCTTGGCTAGGAACTGCAGCGCATCTCCTGGCGGGGCGTTCGCTTTTTCTTGGCGGCAGAACTTCAGCACAGTATCTTGCGATTCTCGCATGCTGATTAGGGTCTTTTGGTCAGCAAATTTATTTGCGCGTACCTTCATGCGCGCCCAGACGCGCTCCATCGAGTTCATGGCCGGCCCTTCTCTCGCAAAGATGCGACTTGGCCGGGCCGATGAGGTCGCGGTCAAAGCGTATTATGGTGAGGTACGTGTTGTTGGACGTTTTGCGAAAATCACCTACGGCGGGGAAGAGCGACGACCGGCGTGATTAAAATCTTGAGCCTAGCCGAAAATGGCCGCCCGTGCAAATCTCGATGATCTGCGCAAAGCTCAGCCGGCGGAAGATCTTGTTACCATAGGCAAAGTCCTCGCCGGGTTCAGTCGCATCGTAGCGCGCCTGCGCACCAAGATTTAGCGGCGGCCTCTGCTTCAAAATCTGGTTCTTGAGATTGACGCCGTAGGCGAGGTCTTTTCCAAACAACACGATCTCACCGCGTCCGTTCGCATACCCGCCATAGACCAGTTCGGAGCGCTCCAGAAAATTTAGCCCTTTGACAGCCCCTTTAATAACCAGAGTGGCAACCGCCAACGGACGATCTAAGCTACGCAGCAAAGCGCGGGTCGGTAAAGCAGCCGGTCTGTATTGCATACTGTAAGCCGGATATAAGTTGTGGCTCACGCGACTCTTTGGAGAGCACGCAGCTGGCGCCGGCTAAATGACATGCGCGGCTCCAAGAACGCTTTACGGCCCCGCTATAGACGACAATAACGCATTCCGGCAAGACGAACCGCACCTGGCGCAACACTTCGAATGGGTCAACGGCTAGGCGGTCGACGTCGGCAATGAGAACGTCGGGCGCGAGTTTCCCGAGCTCGGCGACATCGAGATGGGCGACGATCGCAAGACCCGGCTCGCCGGCACCTCTGAGCGCGGCGCCCAGCAACTGGATATGTCCGGGGTCGATTGCGGCCAGACAGCATACGCGGGCCATAGTTATAACGCTTTCACGCGGACGAGGCAGTGCGTCGCCGCATAGACGAAGAAGCGTCCTTAAGCATACCATCGGGAAGAGGAACAGACCATCGTGAAAAAGTCCGATGCCGCCCGGCCGGCCTGAATTGTTCCTGGCCGACTTCGTGCCGGAATCGGACCCGGCATATCCCATCATCAACGCGATCCTTCGCGTTGTGCCTGCCTCGCAGTGGTCGTTTGCACGTCTGATGCCCGACGGAGAACTAGCCGGCCTCTTGCTCGACTCCCGGGGCAGCGAAGGCGAGCTGGTGCGGCTCAAGGACGAGCTAGAGCGCCAACGCGAAAAAGCCAAGACTGGCCCTCGCATCGCCGCGACGCTCGGTCCGCTCGGCGATTTCGAAAGCGGAATCACGCTATTATTCGCTGACTCCAATAGGAGCTTCGGGATCCTGACGCTCCTTCGTACGAGCGAGCTTGGACCGTTCACCTCGAGCGAAATCAGCATCTTGACGCTCTCCCTCGACGCTACGTCGGAGCGCCTCTCGGGGCTGCGTCTGGACTCTTCCGAACCCGGACCGCAGTCTGGCCCGGACGCCGGCGATCGGCCCGGCGATGCAGGGCGGCCCACCGAAGCGTTGGAGGTTTCGGGCGAATCATTTTACGTGCTGGACCGCGACCTTCAGATCGTGCTCGCATGGAACGGCGAACAGCAACGCCGCGTCGCACTTACGGGGCTGCGCACCACGATAGCCAATCGTCTGCCCGGAGTGCTTGAAGAAGCCGTCCGGGGGCTGATAGCCGACTGGGAGGCTGACTCCGGTACGCAAAAGGCGGGGATAGCACATCCCGTCCCGTTTTTAGTCGTCCGTACGCAGCCGATGACGGGCCCGGCAGGGCTCTTTATCGGCGTACGTATCGACCGCTTTAAGCCGCCGAAATCGCTGAGAGGGCCGGCCGCACGCTTCCATATCTCGCCGCGCGAGCTGCAGGTGCTGGCGATGCTGCTCGATGGGGAGAGGCTCGAGGATATCGGCCAAAAGCTCCACATCGCCACTTCAACCGTCCAGCATCACGTTCGTAGCATGGTCGACAAGACCGAAAGCCGGAACCGCACCGAGCTGATCGCTCGCGTGCTGGGCTGGGAGAGCACGGCGAGTACCGGGCGCTTTTTACGATAGCGCCGTTCTTCTGCTCCGCGCTACAATGAGAGGTCCAGGATGCGTAAACGATGCCGAATAGGGGTGCTTCCCTGACTATTGTCGCACGAAATGCACGCTCGAGTTTGAAGGGGACGCCCATGAATCGGATTTATGCCTATGTTAAAGGGTTGGGGATCGCGGGGATCCATCTCGGCGCGCTCGCGGCCTTTTGGCCCGCCTTCTTTCAGTGGCCGGCCCTTGTCGCGGCAGCCGTCGTATGGTATGCCACGATAGCGCTAGGCATTTCACTCTGCTTTCACCGGGTCCTAACGCATCGCAGCCTGCGCCTCTTCAAACCGTTCGAATACGTGCTGGCGATTTTCGGAACGCTCGCGTTGCAAGCCGATCCGATCCGATGGGTTGCGGTGCATCGCAAGCATCACGCGCATGCCGATCAAGAGGGTGATCCCCACAGCATCCAGGGCGGGTTCAGGTGGGCGCATATGGACTGGGTCTACCGACACAACATCGCGCTGCCCTCGGACGAGGAAATGCTTCATTTTGCACCCGACCTGTATGCCGAGCCATTCTATCGGGCGCTGCAATACCTAAACATCCCGCTTCAGATCGCGCTAGGGCTGGGACTCTTTTTAGCCGGCGGATGGTCGTGGGTGATTTGGGGCATTTTCGTCCGGCTGGTGATTAGTTATCATTCGACCTGGTTGGTCAACAGCGCGTCCCATATGCTCGGCTATCGCACCTACCGGACTGCCGACCAATCAACGAACTGCTGGTGGGTCGCGCTGATCTCGTGGGGCGAAGGCTGGCATAACAATCATCACGCTTTTCCGTTTTCGGCACGTCACGGTTTGCGCTGGTTTGAGATCGATATGACGTGGTGGCACGTCAGAATCCTAGCGTTTTTGCGACTTGCCGATCGAATCAAGGTCCCGAGCAAAGCGATGCAACAGCTCGCGAAACTACGCTCGGCGAGCGCCCCTACCGTACGCTGAAGATGAAGTCTCTGCGCCGCGAGGTGCCATAAAGGCCGTAGTCGCAGACGCTGTCCTCGACGCCACCACCCAACTCATCGTGGGTTGCGCTTGGCGGTTGAGGTAGACGCGATGCTTTTACTGTAGTCATGATCGACCATTGATACCCGAAAAGACCGGCAATGGTTTCTAAAATAAACGACGCCATCTAGGCGTGTCGCCGCGCTGGCGGACTCGTTCACCATACACAGCCGCCGCCTGGTCGGACGCGTGCGCTCGTCGAGCTGCCTCACCCTGCGTCTTTCCGACGAAGCTGGCGCGTTGCGAGCTTCCTCGTCTGGCGGCGTAATCTCCCGCGGGGCGGCGCTCGATGTAGAAGTTTTGATCGTTACGAGGCATTGGCTTCCTCAATTCTTGATGGCAGGGCTTAGGCCAAACGGCTTCTGAACGTAGGAGTACTTCTGCCCGCATATGCGGCAAACGTTGAGGGGATTTCCAAAATGCTCGTGCGGTGGATACACTTTTGCTTGGCGTTTTGCGCGCGTCTTGGCCGTCGTAGTTGAGGTGATGGTTTTTAACTATCCTTGCTCCCGAGGCGGAAGCGACGCGCGTTCTATAATTGGAAACGCTATGCTCTTATTCGAGCCTTAAGTTAAAAGAGCCTATCGTAGTCCCGATAGCGAACCGAGTTAATCGAAGGTAGGTATTCCAGTGAAAGACGAAGAGATCGACGATTTTATCGGCCAGCGCGTAAAGGTCACGCTGGAGAGCGGGCGCGTTCGGGAGGGCGTGCTGAAGCGGAGCGATGACCAGGCCCGCATCCTCGTTCGGGGGTTCCGTTACGACGTTTCGAGGAAAGCCATCTCGAAGATCGAGAACCTGCAGTAGGCAAGCGGGGCTCGAGCAGCCTTACCGAGCGGTACGGCTTGCGGACGGGGGGGATCTGTGAGAGAATCTCCTGCACACACCTCAAAAAGCGCGATCTTTCGAGCGGTCGATAAAATTGCGCCACTGAAAGATCGGTACGATTTTAAGCCCCTTCACCCATCCGTCGCGCGACAATCCACTACCGAGTTCATTTTTGGATGCGCCCGGTCGGCCGACTGCCGCAGTCGTCGCCGGAAACCTGCGGGCTGAACCATCGCACCATGACCAACAAAGGGAGATCTAACCATCGCTGTTCGCAATAGAAAAAGCAGAAACCGAGTGCGCGTGCCCAAACCGGCTGCGCAGCAAAATGTCAAAGAAGCCCCGCTTGAGGTAATCGGCAGCATCAAGCAAGTTTTTCCGAGCGCTACGTTCTCAGTCGAGCTCGATAACGGTCACGTCGTCCTGGGGCACATTGCCGGACGCTTACGTCGACATCGTATCCGAATTCTTCCCGGCGATCGCGTGGACTTGGAACTCTCGCCCTACGACTTGACGAAGGGCCGCATCGTTTATCGCTATCGTGCCGGGGAAGCGCGACGGACGTCGCCGCGATCCGAGCAATCACCCTAGAAGTTTATTAGGAGACCCATAAATGTATACCGACGAAACCTTGAGCTGCCTCGACTGCGGACGCTCGTTCACATTCACCGCAAGCGAGCAGGAGTTTTTTGCGACCAAAGGCTTTACGAACAAACCCGGTCGATGCACCGACTGCCGAGCGGCTCGCAAGGCCAGCGGAGGCCAGCGTAGATCGTCCGGCGCCGGCGGCGCCCGAGAACTATTTAAAGTAACGTGCAGTCAGTGCGGCGGCGTCGCGGAAGTTCCGTTTGAGCCGCGGACCGGCAGACCGGTTTATTGCCGCGACTGCTTCGCCTCGCAACAATCGTACCGTTAGGGAAGCGCGTTAAAAAGGAAGCTGTCTTGGCGAAACTTTAAAATCGCCGGACTCGCAGATCTCCGTGATCTCCTGCTCGCTCAGGCGTTGAAACGTCTTGTTCGCATACTCGAATGACTCGCCGGCTTGAGCCTCGTCATAACGCGCCTGCGCGCCGAAATTCAACTGCGGGCGCAGTTGCAGCGTCTGCTTTTTGAAGTCCACGCGATAGGCTTGATCCTTCGCGAATAAAACGATATCGCCGCGGCTGTTGGTATAGCCCCCATATACGGGTTCCGATAGCGCTGGAGAAGTCGGCCCTTTCCCCGTAATTTTTATAACAAGGCTGGCGATGGGCGAAGCAACGCTGGGCATACGGTTACTAAAACGCCAATCTCATCAGAGCGGTTGCACTTCGGTCCGGCGGCGGGAAGGACCTTTATTCGCCGCGTCAGCCCCCCGCGGCCCGAGTACACCGGGCCGGCCGTGAAAACCGTGCTGAAATTATTGGGTCATATCGTCAGGCAATACGTGCTGAGATCGGTGTCGGAGGTGCACGGTGGCATACGAGGTTACCAAGCGGATCAAAGGACGCGACTACCGTTACGCGGTCGAGGCCTATCGAGATCCGGAGAGCCAACGCCGAAAGGCCAAGTGGACCTACGTGGGCGCGGTTGAGAACGGAGCGGTACGGGCGCCGGGCCGCCCGAGCCGCAAGCACGTCACCAAGGACGACATCGTCGCGGCAGCCGCAAGGCTCCTCGAGTTTCGCGATCCGGAGCACGTTACGGTGTCAGTCGTCTCGAGAGAGGCCGGCGTCTCACGAAGCACGTTTTACCGCTATTTCCCAGACGAGCGAGAGTTCTTTAGCGCTGCCCTGGCGCGCATCGCGGACGACGCGATGGGGTCGTTACCCTCGCTCGACGGGGCGGCGCGTACGATCGAAGAGGCACGCGGGGCCTTCCGCCGCTGGTATGAAGCGCACTATCGTTCGGTCGGGCAGCAACGTGCAATTCGCCGCGCGCTGCTCGCCGGGGAGCGCGGGAAACTGGCGGTTCGACGCGCGAAATCGCTAATGACACACGATCCTTTTGCGCAGCTGGAAGCGTTTTTGCGGGCGCTTCAGGAGGCCGGGGTTGCAGCCATCGCCGACGCGCGTGGAATGTCGCGCGCCATCCTCGGTTCGATGTTAGCGGTGAGATTGAAGTCCATCATGATCGACCCCGAGCAGTATCTCCCCGAGCCTACCTTCGAGGAACTCCATTGCGTGGCCGAGCGCGCCATCTTTTCGGGATGACACACGCGGGTTCAACGCGTCCGGTTACCTAGAAGCGGCTAAACCGAATCCACAGCGAGCGGGTCAGTACGGGTATGGAGTCTCCTTAGAAGATGTTTATCGCCGATCGAATCAGCTACGGCTTCGATACCCTCACGTTTGCACTCTCGTTGATCCCGTTCGTTTTGGTCTTCGCCTTGATCGTGGCGTCCTTCTTGGAAGAACCCTTGAGGGTCCGAGCCTCGGCACGAGTGAGAAGACCCGCCCCGACACCGCTAATTGATTCCCGTTTCCAATTCCGAAAGGTACAAGATCGTGGCTGACAAGCCGATGAAGATTCCTGGGCCTAACCACCCCATTTCGATCGAAGCGAATCCGTCACGCGTCGTCGTAAAAGCCGGCGGAAAGGTCATCGCCGACACGCAAGATGCCCTGACGCTTCGTGAGGCCTCCTATCCGCCAGTTCAGTATATCCCCAGTCGCGACGTCGTTATGGCCGAACTCAAGCGTAGCGAGCACACGACGTACTGTCCCTTTAAGGGCGACGCCTCATACTACAGCATTCCGGCGGGTGGGGATCGTTCCGTTAACGCGGTCTGGACTTATGAGGCACCATTTGAGGCCGTGGCGCAGATCGAGGAGCACCTGGCCTTCTACCCGGATCGCGTTGATGAGATCAGCTAGCTCGACGCGTTCGCTTCTCCTGGTCTTGCGTTAACCTTTAAAGGGTTTGCTAACCGAATCGCCGGTGAACTGCTCGGCGGTCTTTCCAGTTTTGGGATCGACGGTGTAGAGCAGGTCGGCGATCTCGTCGGCGTGATCTTCTTCGTCTTTCAAGATCCCTTCGAACATGCGCCGGCTCACCGGGTCTTCTTCTCCGAAGAACTTCACGATGTCGCCGTAGATTTTTATCACGACGCGCTCGGCGAGCAGGTCCTCGCGGAGCAGATCCGCCAGCGTGTGACCGCTCTCGAAGGATGAAAAGGCTCGTTTGCCGATGCCGTTGGGGTCAAGGTTCGGCACACCACCGAGTTGCTTGATTCGATCGGCGATCATTTCCAAATGCTTCTCTTCATCTTGCCAATGCTCTTTGAAGAGCCCCTGCAACTGCTCCTGATGGATCGAAGTGGTCATGTAATAGTGCTGCTTATAGCGCAGCACGCAAATGATCTCCGAGGCCAGTGCTGCGTTGAGCACTTCATACACTTTGTCGAGCGGCAGCGTGTAGTACGGTGTGACCGGACCGTTCTCCATCGCCTCGCGTACCTTGGCCTGTATTTCCTTTACGTCGGATAGAATCGACATCTGCGCCTCACTCCTGAACTACTGACGGTGACGGTGAGAGACCGGGTTCGAGCCAGGCGCGATTGGCGCCTTTACGCGCGCCCCGCGAGTGCCCGCAGCGAGGCGTCGAACGCGTCGTTCGACGGGTACCAGTCTGCGCGACCGGACGGCATGAGATCGAAGAGATGCCAAATCGGACAGAGCAAGTCGATACCGCGCTCGCGGTCCTGCAGCATCGGGTGTGCGGTATAAACGTGGCGCAGGCGCTCGCCCTCTTTCGCGAAGACGACGACCGTTGAATCCGGATTACCTTCGGCATCTTCGGCGTCGATGTCGCGGGCGAAGGCCGAACCATCGTCCGAGAGGAGCCTCAGCCGATTCCACTGGCGGCGGTCGCCCCAGGCTTTGAGCGTATCGAACGGGGCTCGGGAAGCGATTACGAAGTTCGCGCGATCGGTTACGTGCGGTGCGATTCCGTTGAACCCGTCGATCCACAGCGAGCACATCGGGCAGAATTGGCCGTCTTTTGCCCAGTACATCAGATGGTAGAGAATTAAGTACGGCTTGTCGCCGGCGAAGAGTTCCGATAAGTGGACGCGATTGCCGTTCTCGACGAATGCGTAGTCGGGGACGACCGGACCGGGCGGCAAGCTGCGCCGCATGGCAGCTACGGCCTCGATCCGGTCGCGCAAATCTATCTCCGCCTCACGCAGGCGTTCGCGCGACCGGCGATATGCGTCATCCGTAGCGGGCATCAGGAGACTCGAATCAGTCATCTCATTTCCTCTCAAATCAGTTCGTATTGAGGACCGCGCGCGCGTGCGAGCCGCCGTCATGGCGCTCGGTGACGTTGAAATCGTCGGTCAGCGACCATACGATATAGAGCCCGCGTCCACGCTCGCTGAGGAGATCTGAAGGCAGTTTGGGAGCGAGCGTGAAGCCGGGCCCGCGATCGAGAACGTGCAGGACCGGAGTGGGTTCGTTCCAGTCGAACATGATTTCAATCGGCCCCGGCGCGTAGCGCACCACGTTGCCGAGCAGCTCGCCGAATACGAGCTCCGCTGTGTCCAGGCGGTCGGCGCGCAATCCTCCGTCGCGTAAAGCGGCAACGAACGAATGGCGTGCGCCGTGCGCGGCGGTGGCGTCATCCGTGTCAAAGGTCCACCGGCGTGAGCGCGGCCCCGTCATAGCGTAACTGTTTCGTGCGGCGGTGCTCTCGAGCTGCAGCGTGAGGACGACGACATCGTCGGCGTTCCCATTCTGTAGCACCGAGCGATAAAGAGCATCGGCAGGGTTCGAGCTGTTGGCGATTTCGGGGCGTGCAGTTGCCCGAGCGAGCCGGCCGAGCCCGCCGATAATGTCATGCTCGGCTTCGACCAAACCGTCCGTATAGAAAACGACTAGGCTCGACTCAGGCAATACCGTACTTGCCGCCGTTTCGCCGCGGACGCGTAGGCCGAGCGGGAGTCCGCTCGTGTCGAGCGTGGTGATCGCGCCGCTGCGATCTCGAACCAACGGTGACGGATGTCCCGCCGAGGCGTAGGAAAGCGTCCGTGCAACCGGATCGAATACGCCGACAAAAGCCGTGACGAACGTTTCCGGGTGCTCGGCCTTTAACGTGCGATCGGCGGCATCCAGCATCGCAACCGGATCGGCGTAAACTTGCGCTACGCCGCGAATCACCTGGCGCATCGAGGACATGATCACGGCCGCGGCAAGGCCCGTGCCGGCGACATCTCCAATCGAAACCACGATCCGCCCGTCGCTGAGGCGCAGCGCATCGTACCAATCGCCGCCGATCAGCTCGCGATCGTTAGCCGGCACGTAGATGCCGCTGAAGCGCAGTCCGGCGACCTGGGGAAGCGAGATCGGTAGTGCCGCACGCTGAAACTCCGCCGCAATCTCGCGCTCCCGTTCGTAGAGGCGCGCATTCTCGATCGCTACGGCAGCCCGCTTCGTCAGCTCCTCGAAAAGCGGTAGATCCTCGTCGGCGTATTGGCGAGGCGTCTCCGACCAATAAGCGACGAGCGATCCGATCGTTCGGCCGCGCGTACGCAAGGGAACCGTCACGGCCGATCGCGGTGCAAGCGCCCGAATTACCTCGAGCAGATCGGGAGCTGCGGCTTTTTCGATCAGCTCGTTGCTGACCTCGCGTAAGATGACCGGCCGATTTTTCCGAAGGATCGCGGCGATGTTCGGCTCCACTATGGGATCGTGATTGTAGCGCCCCTGCAGTCGCTTAACGAGTGGCATTTTACGCGGGTCGGCGTGGATCGCGGCTACCGTTTTCAACCGCTCAAACTCGTCGAACAGATCGATCGCTGCCCAGTCTCCGAACTCCGGAACGATGATCGCGAGAAGTCGCTCCAACGTCGCATCCAAGTCAAGCGACTCAGCGAGTACTTCGCCCGCCTTCGCAATGAACGCAAACTGCTGACCCTGCCGCTTATAGTCATCAATGTCCGTGCAGACCGCAACCCACCCCGTCGCGCGTTCGCGCGCCGACCTCAGCGGCGAGACCGCAACGCGAAACCATCGGGCAACCCCATCGGCGCGGCGCAACCGCAACTCGAGGGCAAATGCTCTGCCACTGGCGATTCCGTCGCGCAGCGCCTGGCAGCCCAAGCGACGATCGTCGCCGTGAATCGCCGCGGTCCACTGCCGTTCTAGGTGATCTGAGCTCGACCTCGCGGACCGTCGCAGGCCGATGTAGTCGTACCACGTTTGATTGAACCGCTCGATTCGACCATCGTTTGTCGCGGTCCAAGCGATTTGTGGAATTGCGTCAATCTCAGGGAAACGAAGATGCATATCCTGGCTTCAAACTGGTCAGTTCGTGCGATATTCGGCGCAGAGGGATTCCTCGTCCTCGGAATGCGCCGCACGAACCGCTTCCCAGGAAAGCGGCCAAACGGCTGCACCGGCGGCAGCATTTATGTTAGCGAGCTCTCCAGCGCCAGACCTACGGCGATGTAGTCTTCGTTATCCAGCCCCTTCTCAACCGCATTTTCGAACTCCGCGAGTGCGCAGTCCATCAGCGGCGCATCCACCTGCAGACGTTCCCTGGCTCGGTGGGCCAGACGAAGATCCTTGAGGAGGGCACCCGCCGAAAACCGCGGTTGCGTATCGCGTTCGAGGAGTTGTTGACGCTTGGTACCGACGCGCTCGAGCATGTACACGAGCGTATCTATGGCGAGGGTACGATCGACGCCGGCCCTTCCTAGGATGCCGAGCAGTTCCCCAATCGAATCAGCGAGCACACCGAGCACGCAGTTACTTGCGAGTTTGAGATGACCGCTCGCCCCCGGCGAACCGGTAAACTTAACGGTAGAGCCCATCGCGTTGAGGAGTTCGCGGCCGCGATCGAAGGCCCGATCGCTGCCTCCCGGATAGAGCGTGAGCGTGCCCGTGCGCGCGCCGTCGACGCTGCCGATGATCGGACACGCGAGAAAGTCCACCCCTCGCTGCGTCGCCGCTTCGGCGAGCGTCTCATAGATCTGCGGTGAAAGCGTGGAAGACTCGATAAACAGCTGGCCTTTGCGCATAGCCGGAATGATCCGGCCGAGCGAGATTTCGCGCGCGACCTCGTCGTCCCACAGCATCGCGATCGTCGCATCCACGATCTCGACCAGCGATTCGAGACTCTCGAACGCCCTTGCGCCCGCGGCGACCAACGGATCCATCATACCGCTGTCTACGTTCCAAACAGAGATCCGATAGCCGCGATCGAGCAGGTTGCACGCCATCGCACTTCCCATTTTTCCCGTGCCTGCAATGCCAACGTGCATCGTCACGATGTTTCCTCCCTCAGAGACCGGGGATTGCGCCGGGAGCCAAGAGCGCTATGACGGCAAGTGCGCCGAACGCGACGCCGACCGGTGCGACGAGTCGGTTGCCCGCAGGGGTCACTTTCTCGACGAACATTATCGTCGCTAGCACGCCCATCCAAGCCAAATGCGCGATTCCTGCAGCAAACATTACCAGCATCAGCGCCCAGCAGCAGCCGACGCAATAGAGCGCGTGACGCAAGCCCAGGCGCAAACCGTTGAGTGGGCCACGCCGATAGTAGCGCATGAGATAGATGCCTGGATGCCGGCACGCCTTCAGGCAGGCGTCCTTGAGCGGCGTAAACTGATAGACCGCGGCGAGACCAAGGGTCGCGGCCGGTATCAGCGTTGCGTGCGTTGCGAGCCAGGGCCATGCGTCCACGATTCGATGCAGCTGCATGTCGCCGGTGAAGGCGACCAGCGCAAACGCCGTCCAAACTGCGAAGTAGCCGCTCAAGAACAGGGTCAGCGCGAGCGGGAAATCCGGGGCGCGCGCCGCGGTCGCCGCGTAGAACCGGATGAGCCCCAGCGACGAGGGCAGCATCATTGCAGCGGTCATGAACTGCCATGCGGCCAACACCACGAGCGCAGCGAGCCAATATGGCCGTCCGCTTGCATAGAGTGCGTGATGGTGAAGTTGCGCGGCGTTACCGGTTAGCTCCGCCCATGTGCAAACCGCCCATGCGGCTGCGATCACGCAGACGAGAATACCGATCGTATTGAAGCGAATGATACGGTGCGCAGCGGTGGCCGCCACTACTCTATCCCTCTAGCAAAAAGTCGCCCTGGATTGCGTTGCGATCCTTAAACGTCCAAACCATTCCGTGTTCGGGAATGTTGACGACGTGCTCGGAAGCCTTCGCAACGAACGCAGGTGCGCCGGGGATGGTGCTAAAGAGGCTGTCGCGCAACGTCGTGACCGCCCCGTAGGGGCTGCGATAGGGCGCCATGGTGGCGCGAAGCTTGTCGCCGACGACGAGCGTGCCTTGACCGTCCTTAAGGTTGTGCTCGATCTGCGCCGTTTCAATCGCCACATCCTCACGGACCAAGGCGTGGATATCCGCCAGCGGCCCGCCCAGCCGACCGTGCCAGGCGTCGAGTATCGCGGCCTTCTGCTCGTCGGTCGCGCGCGCATCCACATAGCTTACGCGCTTCCAGCTCTGCGGCGTCAAAACGTTTCCCGGAATCTTGACGACTTGCACGTAGTTCAGTCCGGTTACGTCGACCCCGTTGATCTCGCCCTTGTCAATGTGGTACGCAAGAAACGAGTCGCAGGAGCCGCCATCGGGATCCTCACCGATCCAGCAACGGCAGAGCGTCCGGCACGAGCACGCTTCGAGCAGCGTCCCTTGCAGCGTGTAGGCTTTTGTAGAAGCCTTTGGAGTAGGTTGAGTCTGGGTCACAGTTACGTCCCTCCTCGGCGGAGAGACTTCCAGGGGGCGCCCGCATTGCCCCGTTTGGCAGGGGCGGAAACTTCCGGGCTAATCGATTCGCTTGCGAAACCGCACCACCGCAGTCGAGAAAACGGCCAGACCCAGCACGAGTAGGAGCAAGATCTGCGGCCAAAGATAATCCAAGCCGACTCCTTTTATGATAATTCCTCGCACGATCGTCAGAAAGTATCGCAACGGAATCAGATACGAGATCCACTGCAGCGGGCGCGGCATCGATTCTATGGGGAAGATGAATCCGGACAGCAGCATGCTCGGTAAGAGCAGAAATTGAATGAGTTGAATAGCTTGAACGTACGTCTTGGCGACAGTCGAAACGAGCGTGCCGAGGCCGAGCGTGGTGAAGAAAAAAACGAGGACCGTAGCGTAAAGCAGCGTGACGCTGCCGGCGACGGGCACTCCGAACCAAAAAACGGAGAATAAGAGCACTAAAGTCACGTTGATGTAGCCGATGGTCATCAGCGGTATCATCTTGCCCAGCATCAACTCACTCGAGCGAATTGGGCTCACCACGAGCTGCTCGAGCGTTCCCAGCTCTCGCTCCCGTACGATCGTGCTCATGCTCAAGAATGTCATTGTGAACTGCATGATAAGCGCGAGCACTCCCGGCACGATGAAGACCTCCTGCCGCAGACCCGGGTTGTACCATGCGCGCGTGCGGACGTCGACACCGACCGTAGGAACCGGATCGCCCGCTACCCGCAGCGCTTCGATTTTCATCTGTTGCGTGAGGCTCGTACCGACCGCCTGCGCCGCCGAGAGGGCCGTTTGCGCGGCCGTTGCGTCGGAGGCATCGACGGCGACCATCACCTCGGGCTTTTTCTTCTCATGCAGTAGCGTCGCGTAATCGGGAGGGATGACGATGCCCGCGAGCGCTTTGCCGCCGTCGATGTGCCTGACGACATCGTGCATGTCCTTAGCGTAGTAGTCGATCGCGAAATAAGACGAATTCACAAATGCTTGCAAAAGGTCGCGGCTCTGTGCCGTCTGCGAGTTATCCCAAACGATCGTCGGCTGATGGCGCACCTCGTTCGACAGATAGCCGTAAAGCACGACCTGAATCAGCGGCATTAGCATCGTCGCCGCTACGGTACGATGATCGCGAAAAAACTGCCGGTACTCTTTGACGGCGATCGTCCAAACGCGCTGCCAATTCACGCGGCACGAACCAATGAAACGAAAACGTCTTCGAGGGTGGGCCTTACATCCCCCACGCCGTCGTGCGCGTTCCGTTCGGCAACGGAACGTTTAAGCTCCGCCGGACTGCCGAGCGCGATGATCCGTCCTCCGTAAATAAGCGCGAGTCGGTCACAGTGCTCGGCCTCGTCCATATAGTGGGTGCTGACCATGACGGTCGTTCCCTCTTCGGCGAATCCGACGATGACGTCCCAAAACTCGCGGCGCGAAATGGGGTCGACTCCAGCCGTGGGCTCGTCCAAGAAGAGAATCTTGGGGCGGTGCAGCAGCGTGCACGCGAGCGCGAGCCGCTTGCGAACGCCGCCGGGCAGCTCTCCGGCGAGCTCGCGCCGGCGTTGCGCGAGTCCGACGCGTTCGATCCACTCCTCGACGGCATCGCGCTGTTTCGCGCCATAGAGCTCGAACATCCCGGCGTAAAATTGTAAGTGTTCTTCGACCGTCAGGTCGTTCCAAAGACTCGAGCCTTGCGACATGTAACCGATGCGCAGTTTCACTGCCTCGGGATCGCGAGCTACGTCGTAACCCAACACCTCCGCAAGTCCCGACGTCGGAGCGAGAACTCCGCACATCATACGAAGCGTCGTCGACTTGCCGGCGCCGTTGGGCCCGAGGAAGCCCCAAATTTCACCGGCGCGTATCTCGAACGAGATCGAGTCGACCGCAACGAAGTCGCCGAAGCGGCGCGTCAGCGACTCGGCTCGAACGGCGACGGGCCGCTGGTTACCGCTCATGCAGTAAGTCTCGCAACGAACGCATCCTCGAGCGTCGGCGCGACTCTGCCGATCCGCACTTGGTCGATTTGCGCCTGTGCGAGACGCTCGCGCACTTCGGGAATCGCTCGCTCGGCCGAGTCCACGAGCGCATGGAGAGTATCCCCAAAGATTTCGATGCTCCGCACGGTCGGATCGCCGCGCAACGCCCGTCGCGCCGCCGCGCGGTCGCCGCATTCGATCTGGACGACCTCGCCGTTGAGCGTGTTGCGCAGGTCCGCAGGCGATCCGCAGCTCACCAGTGAGCCGCGCATAATGAAACCAACCCGCGTCGCGCGCTCCGCTTCGTCCATATAGGGGGTACTCACGAAAACGGTGGTGCCGCCGCGATTGATTTCGTAGAGGATTCGCCAGAACTCCCGGCGCGAAATCGGATCGACGCCCGCGGTCGGCTCGTCGAGCAAGATCGTCGACGGACGGTGGATGAGCGTACAGGCCAGCGCGAGCTTCTGTTTCATACCGCCCGAAAGCTCTTCAGCCAATCGCTTGTAGAAGGACCACAACGCAAACTGCTCGAGCAGATCCTTCGCGCGCGGCATGAAGTCCGAGCGCTCGACGCCGAAGATATCGCCGTAGAAGCGGAGATTTTCCATGACCGTAAGATCCAGGTAGAGGCTGAAACGCTGCGGCATGTAGCCGATTGCGGCTTGCACCTGCTGGGTCTGCGTTACCACGTCGACGCCGTCTACGCTCAACGATCCAAAGTCGACCGCTAATGCCCCGCAGATCAGTCGCATAAGCGTCGTCTTACCGGCTCCGTCCGGCCCGACAAGTGCGAAGATTTCGCCGCGATTCACGTCGAGCGTGAAGCGATCGACCGCGACGATTGCGCCAAAGCGACGCGTCACGCCACGGATCTCGATCGCTCTCTCCGGCATGGTGCGTGCTGTGGCTAAACGTGGATCACGGCATCGGCCGGAAGCCCCGGCCTGAGCATTCCCGTCGTGTCATTGAGCTGAATCTTTACGCGAAAGACGAGATATTCGATCCGTTCTTCCTTCGTCTGAACGTTTTCGGGTGTGAACTCGGCCGTATTGCTGATCTCAGTGATCGTTCCGGCAAACGTGTGTCCGGGCATGCCGTCGATAGTCACGTCGGCGTGCATCCCGGTCTTGATTCGCGGCAGATCGGTCTCGCTGACGTAGACGTATACGTACGGGTGTTCGAGATCACCGATAGTCATCGCAGCCGCTCCGAGCGTGACGAGGTCGCCGACTTCGAAGTTGTGCGAGATGACGAACCCGTTGAACGGAGCGAGTATTTTCGTCTCGTGCACTTGATCTGCGGCCAAATCGTAGGCGGCACGAGCCTGCGCGAGCGCTGCTTGCGCGGCGAGAAGCTGTGCGTGGCGCTGAGTCACCAGTCTCCGCTCCGCCTCGGCGTACTGCAGGTTCGCAAGTGACTGCTGATGCTGCTCGCGCGAGGCGATGACGTCGAGCTGCCGAACGGCAACGTTTTGCAGATTCGCTTGAGCGGTGGCAACTGCATCGTGGGCCGCTTGGAGCTGCGCGGCAGCCGACCTATACCCGGCCGATGCGTCGTCGAGCGTCTGCTGCGGCTCGTCGCCCGTGCCGACCAGGCTCTTGGCGCGGGCGAGATCGATCCGCGCCTTGTCGTACGTGGATTCCGCGGCGACAAGCTGCGCCCGAGCTTGATCGACGTCCAGCGCTGCCGCGCGCGTTGTGATGTCTAGATTCTCACCGGCTTGCCCGAGCCGCGAATGAGCGATCGTCACGCCCTCCCCCGCCTGCGCGAGCGTCGTTGCGTAGTTATCGCGCTGCAAGTCGTACGCCGCCTGCGCGACGCCAACTTGCGCGAGGGCGGCGGTCACGTTGGCGCGCGCTTGCGCGAGGTTGAGCCCGGGATCGAGCTGCTCCAGAACGGCAACCACCTCACCCTTGGAGACGCGATCGCCGTCTCGAACGCGCAGATCGACGAGTCTGCCCTGTACCTTTGGAGAAACGTCGCTTTCAACTGCCTCGATCGTTCCCGAGGCTTCAATCGACGCCGATCGCGACGGCCCCGCGACGACGCTGCGAATCGCAACCGCGGCCACGACGGCCACGGCGATCACCAGAGCGATCATGAGGCCCCGCGAGAGTTGAAGGTGCCCCGCTAAGCGCGCGCCCGCGCGGTCTTCTGCCATACCCACAGCTTAGGACGCGCCTGGGAATTATTGGCGAAGGCGATGTTCGCGAGCCTATGAAGAACTTTGCAAGGTTTTTCATCAAATCTTCTCGGCGCTGCCCTAGGGTCACGCTATGAGAAGCTCCCTCGCCGCGCTGGTCCGCGAGGACTGTCTGCTCGAAAGGCGCTTTATCCGACCCTTCCGGACGATTTCCAATGCGGACGTCGCGGTGGTCGGCGGCAAGAACGCCTCACTTGGCGAGATGTATCGCAGCCTTTCGAAGCTTGGGGTGCGGATACCAAACGGCTTCGCCGTCACGGTCGACGGCCATCGCGAGGTCGTAACGCAAGCAGGCCTCTGGGATGCTACACCAGGCGCTCGACGAACTCAACCCCCGACGATCTCGCGCACTTCGCCGCGCGTGCCAAGGCCGCACGCGAAACCGTGCTCTCCGCGCCGCTGACGCGCGAGCTTCGCGACCAGATCGCGATGGCTTACGAAGAGCCTCAAGCGCAGTACGGGTCGCTGTACGCACCCGCTCTATGACGAAGCTTTCGCGCTGGAGTACGCCGCTATGAAGCGAGTGCGCGAAACAATGGGGTTGCGCAACGTCATTTCTGATGATCCTCTTCTGCCGGCGCACCGAAGAGACACGGCGCGTGATCGAGCGGATGGCCGAGCTCGGTCTGCGCCGAGGCGAGGACGGACTGCTGATCTACGTCATGTGCGAGATACCGAATAACGTGATCCAGGTCGACGCGTTTTCAGCTTTTTTCGACGGCTTTTCGATGGGTTCCAACGATCTGACGCAGCTGATGCTCGGCGTCGACCGAGATTCTGACCTCGTTGCCCCGGAGTTCGACGAGCGCGACCCCGGGGGTTTGGAGATGCTGCGCCAAGCCGTAACCGGCGCGCACAGAAACGGTCGCTACGTCGGTGTCTGCGGGCAAGCACCGTCGGATTATCCCGAGGTGGCCGAGTTTCTCGTCGGATTGGGGATCGATTCGATCAGCCTAAACCCCGATAGCGTGATCTCGACGATGAGAAGGCTCGTGAAGGCGTGAGCGTTCACTACGACCGCTTGATCATGCGCTGCCAAGAGTTGCCACCAATGCGGACGGCGGTCGTTTACCCGTGTGATGCACTTGCGCTCGAAAAGCGCGCTGATCGCGGGCACTGCGGAACTCATCATTCCTGTCTTGGTAGGAAACGCGCGCGAGATAGCGTCTTTGGCGCGGGCCAGGCGAGTCGCCTTAGAGGGCTGCGAAATCGTCTCGGTCTCGAGTAGCCGCGAGGCGGCCGCTCGTGCCGTCGAGCTCGCGCGAACCGGCGTTGTCGAAGCGCTGATGAAGGGCACCCTTGATTCCGACGAGCTGCTCCATGCGATCGCGTCGCCCGAGTCCGGACTGCACTCGAGCCGGCGCTTATCGCACGTCTACGTTATGGATCTTCCGAACCATCCGGAACCGTTGCTGATCACCGATGCCGTCGTCAACATCACGCCGACGCTCGATGAGAAACGCGATATCGTGCAAAATGCTATCGATCTCGCTCACTCGCTGGGCATCACCGACGTGCGCGTGGCGCTCCTCTCGGCGGTCGAAACCGTCAATACACGGGTCGTTTCAACGCTCGACGCCGCCGCGCTCTGCAAGATGGCGGACCGCAAACAGCTCACCGGCGCGATCCTCGACGGCCCCCTCGCGCTCGACGACGCACTGGACGCTGAAGCTGCTCGCGATAAGGGGATTGTCTCGGCCGTTGCCGGGCGCGCGAACGTGCTCGTCGTTCCCGACTTCGAGTCTGGAAACATGCTCGCGAAAGCGGTCATTTATTTGACTAAAGCGCAAGCCGCAGGGGTCGTCCTGGGCGCGCGGATTCCGATCGCATTCACCAGCCGCGCCGACACGATCGCGACGCATATCGCCTCACTCGCTATCGCCCGCATTCTCCGCGCCGTAGGAGAAAAACAGGCTACGCCACGCGAGGCATGCGTTACGGGCCAAAGGAAACCGGCGGGCGGCGCGCGCCGCCCGCCGTCGTGAACGGAGCCTTTCCAAAATAGGGCTCCTAGGCAGATTTGACTTCGATCTTCCTTGGCGCGATGGGTTTGACCGGAGCCAACTCGGCTTTTAACACACCCTTGTCGATCGTGGCGACCACGGTATCCGCATCAAGATCTTGAGGCAGCGTTACGGTTCGCGAGAATGAACCTTGACGCATCTCGCGCCGGTAATAACGGGCGCCTTTTTTTCTCGGTCCTTTCGGTACGGTTGCCGGTGATCGTCACGGTTGCACCGCTGACTTCGACGTTAACCTCCTTCGGATCGAAGCCGGGCGCGGCCATCTCGAGAACGTACTTGCCGTCCTTTTCATAGATATCGAGCGGCGCGACGGCGTAGGAGATGCGCGGCGCCGGGAGCTGCCAATCGAAGAATGAGTCGAACATCCGATCGAGCAGGGCCAGATCGCTGTCACCATCTTTGGTTCTCACAAGGTCCATGGTCTTTGGAATCCTTCCTTCGTTTACGGTGAGTATTCGGTTACGGTTTGCCAGTCCAGTGTGAGCGACGGCTGCGGCGGATGCGACGGATGCGCCAGCGGCGACGGATGCGACACGGACATGGGGTGCATCGGTGGCCTGGGCTTGAACTCTCGCCGGACTTCCGAGGCCGCCGGCGGAACCCGAGGCTTAGCCGGGGTAATCGAATGCGATTGCGCGGGGAGCGCCGCAACCGCTGGTAAAGCAAGCAACGTCGCCGCTGCGGCACCGAGGACAAACCGGATAGCCAGTCTCATGTAGACACCTTATCAGCGCGGTCAGAAAAAACGGTGAACTAACCTTCGCAAATCCTTCATGAGCGGAAGATCGGGCAGGATCAACCCTATGAAGAATCCGTGAGCGGTTCTTCGTGAAATCTTCCCGATCCGCAGTTACCATAGGGCTATGCGACCCACCGATACGGACCCGGCGCAACAAGAGCTTGAGGCGCTTTTGGATGATGAGGAGCGACTGTTGCTCGCCCAACCTAACGTTCCCGAGGAGGTCAAGGCCGAGATTGCAACGCGCCTCGAGCGCTTTCGTGAAGACGATCTCGAAGTCGAGCGCGGTGACGAGGCCAACGCCCCGCAATGATGAAATACGGGAAGTCGGTCATCACTGGATTTTCCTTCGAGGAGGCGATCGATGCCGCAAAGTCGTTGCTACGCGACGAAGGCTTTGGAGTGCTTTGCGAGATCGACGTAACCACGACGTTGCGCGAGAAGATCGCTGCCGAGTTCCGGCCCTACCGCATCCTCGGCGCGTGTAATCCGTACTTTGCGCTCGAAGCGCTGCAGGGTGAAGCGCATTTGGGGCTACTCCTGCCTTGTAACGTTGTGATTCAGGAGCTGTCAGGCGAGGTCATCGTTTCCGCCATAGATGCGCACGCTTTGCTTTCGGTCGTTGACAATTCGAAGTTGGTCGCAATCGCCGACGACGTAAACGCCAAGCTGGGACGCGTGCTCGATAGTCTTGCTGCAAATCAACCGCTAGCGGAAGTCGAGTAAGAGGTTACGCCTTTACTCTGAGGTCGTCGTTCGACACGCGTACTAGGTCAGTGTGAGCGAAGCCCTTGGAATAGTCGAGGATCGAGACGATCTGCGGAGCGATCCGCACGAATGCGAGGTCCTGCGCGTTCGGTTTGGATTCGGTCATGTAGGCTTTGTACTCGGGATAGCGCCCAAACAGCAGATCGGTCGCTCGTTGGACTTCAGCTGAATCCTCGACCACGGCTACTCGAGCCGCCATGGATAGCCCCTTGATCTCCAGCGGCTGCGGGTAATCTCTCGCAATTGCAATCGAGACTCGCGGGTCGCGTGCGACGTTAACGAATTTTTGACTCGTTCGTCCAATGATTGCATACATCAACAACCCGTCATTCGTGTAGCCGACGACCGTTGCTTGCGGCCACCCATCCGGCCGGTTCGTTGCAATCGTCATGATTCGGTGCTCGTTGAGCAGATTGATGATCTGTTGCCTGAAGGCCGCTTCCATAGAATCTCCCGAGACCGCCGGCTACGCGACTTTCGATTCTCTTCGCTCGCGTTCGGCTTGATCCAGTAAACGCCGAACCTCGTCATCACCGACCTGTTCGAAGTCTACGTAATAGAGTCCGACGGCGCCGAAGCGCTCGAGCTGATAAGGACAGAGGACGCGGTCCGCGTGGTATTGCAGTTCGAGGCAGGTGTTGGCGGGCGCGACCGGCACGGCAATCGCGATGTTCGCCGGTTTACGGCGTCGCAGGGCCGCGATCGCCGAGTACATCGACGCGCCGGTCGCCAGGCCGTCATCGACCAGGATCACGCTCTTCCCAAGGAGGTCGGGTTCGGGGCGGTCACCACGATAGACAATCTCACGTCGCTCGAGCTCAGCGAGCTCTCGCGCAAGCGTGGCCTGGAGATGATCGTAAGTAACGCCGGCCATATTCACCGTCGCCTCGTCGATTACGTAGGTGCCGCCGGAAGCAACCGCGCCCATTGCTAATTCCTGGTGCCACGGCACGCCGAGCTTTCGAACGACGTAAACGTCCATCGGCAACGCTAGCGCTCTCGCGACCTCGTACCCGACGGGCACCCCGCCGCGAGGGAGCGCTAGAACTAACGCGTCACAATTTCGCAAGTAATTCGGGGCAAAAGCTTTGATGTATTCCCCGAGCCGGCGACCGGCATCCCTGCGATTGGCAAACAACGCCATAATAGCTGCCCCCTACGTTGCAATCATAACTCCCTTCCGTGAAGATCGTGAAGGCTCCGTCACGGGTTCTTCTTACGTGGGGCTAGATAAATCATGGTGCGGGGATGAGTTGGTTCTTCCAGACGGAGCCGTCAGCATACCTAACGAGCAATACCGCGCAGTACGGGTCGCCGGCTAACGGAAATATCTCGCGGCTTACGACGAACTCATGATCTATCTTCACGTCGGGCGAGAATTTGCCGACGTCTTTCGCGACTGCTACGAGCGACCCGCCGGCAAGGAGCCCAAACTCGATTTCAGTCGCAGCAATTGAGGCCTTGTTTTCATAGGAAATAGCCAGGAACGCATCCCAGTACGGGAAGTACGCCGGGTTAGCATGCACGTGACCGTACGGATCGATCCAGGGATGCGATTGCCCTACCGTGTGCTGATGAGGATCGCAGTCGGTCACCACGATCTTTGAGGTCGGCGTCTGGAGGGTCTGCGCCGAGGCGCCGCCGCTCATCAACAGGAGCGCTGCAAGCAGGCCAAATGGTGGTTTCACGACCCCACTCTAAGCGAAACCCAAGAAGACTTCCGTAATTTCTTCTTCCCAACACTTTCACGGTTCGGGTGCATCCTGGTGAAGCATGTTCTTATCAGGGCTAAACCGGACGACTGAAGTCGCGGTCGAGATCGGTGAGGGAATCACCGCCCCTGCTTATCTGGGTGTACCTCAGGCGCCGAGAGGTTTGGTTCTATTCGCCCACGGCAGCGGAAGCGGCCGAAACAGCCAACGCAATCGGTTCGTAGCCGGCAACCTCAACGATGGAACATGGCCACCCTGCTGTTCGACCTGCTGACACCGCAGGAAGAGGCCGTCGATCGTTCGACCGCTCAATTCCGCTTCGACATAAATTTGCTCTCTGCGCGCGTGATTGCCGCAACGCGCTGGACCCGCGAACACTCCTTGCTCAGGAGATTGCCGCTCGGATACTTTGGTGCGAGCACCGGTGCGGCTGCCGCACTGGTAGCGGCAGCGGCTCTGCCTAGTGAAGTCTGCGCCATCGTTTCCCGCGGCGGGCGTCCCGACTTGGCCGGAGAGCACCTGCGCGACGTTCGGGCGCCGACCCTTCTGATCGTAGGTGGGGCGGATCACGTCGTCGTTGGACTCAACCGTCAGGCATCGGCCATGATGGACGTCGAGCGCGAGTTGGTGATCGTTCCGAGGGCCACGCACTTGTTCGAGGAGCCCGGCGCGCTCGAAGAGGTGGCTGTCACGCGCGTGGTTCCAACGTTACCTTAGAACGGGACGTGAGACCGCGCCTTCGCAAGGGCTATGATCCGATCTCGGAGCTCGTGTTGGCCTTTAGTGTGAAGGCACGGCTCCGCAACTACTATAATGCACCGGAGACGATGCGAGGCGCTCCGTTATTGATTGCAACGATCGGGCTGGCGATTACGGCCGCGAGTGCGATCATCACGTCCGCTGAGGATGCAAGCATGGTCCAACTACCGGTCGAAGGTCAGATCCCATCGTTGGCTAGACAAATCGCCGACGGCTACGGCGCCGTGTCGCGGCAGAGAACGTATCAGCTGATTCGTCAGCTCAAGCCGATCGTCGATCGGCAGGTCAAAATCGAGTTTTTCGAGGCCCCTGTCGAAGCGTTTGATTTCACATTCGGTTAGAAGCCGCCCGGAGACGACGTCATGGACTTCCGGGCTCGCCCTAAACGGCTCTAGAAACCGTGATAGATAGGGCAAGCCTTTTCGAATAAGAGCAAACCCTGCTCCCCTCCAGGCAGAGCGTGGAAAAACTGGAACGTTCCTACGGCGATGAACAGCGCCAACATTGCAAACATTACCGGCGTAAAATCAAGGCCGCGCTTCGGCGACTCTTGGTAGCGATCCACAACGTCCATATACAAATTGAACGCGCTGGTGCCGCCACGCGGATTACTTGCTCGGCGCCATCAACCTCGTCATTGGAACCGCTATTGCGACACCGGCGCTCCGGAACGCCTCGACCACGCGGCGGTTTAGCTCCAAGAGAGCGCCCCTACGCTCAGTCGGCCGTACCTTAACCCACGCGCGGAGCACGATGCCATCCCCAGTCATCGACTCGACACCGAGCACCTGCGGCGGCTCAAGCACCGTTGGGCGCCAGCGGTCCTCGGCAGCAAAACCGTCGACGACGCTTTTGAGCAGTGCGAGCGCCCTCCCGACGTCTGAATCCAGGGCTATCGCAATCCGAAAATCGATGCGCGACCAGCTACGCGTCGCATTTTCGACGATAATGATCGTGCCGTTCGGGAGCGTCACCAGGGCTCCGCTGTCGGTTCTGACCTGCGTTATTCGCAGCGTCAGCGACTCGACGGCGCCAGTGACGCCGTTGATACCGTTGATGGTGACTTGATCGCCCACGGCATACTGGTCCTCGACGAGGATGAGAAATCCGCCGACGTAGTCCCTAACGACGCTCTGGGCAGCGAAACCAATTACGAGGGCGATGATCGCCCCGATGGTCAGCACCGACGTCGGCGAAATCTCAAAGATCGACAGCGTCGCGATGACTCCAATAAAGTACAGCACGACGCCCTTCAGGTCGTCGATTGCAACGATGATCATCGGCCGCCGGAGTGCCTTGCGCGCAGCATCCTCAGGGCTCAGAAACGGATTAAAGCCCCACGCATCGCCGAGCTCGACTAGCGCAAGACGAGACAAATAGTTGACGACAACGATGACGAACCACAGGCCGGCAGTTACCGCGATCCGACGCGACAACGTCGTCGCCGGACCCCGCGTCGCGGGGACGACGGTAAGGATCCAAAGCGCGAGCAACAGCCAGAGCAGGACTGTTCCCCAAGTGAGCAGCCACGATGCACCCTCGACGAGTTGTCGCCGTCTGCCCAGTCGCGAGCGCGCTGCATCAGCCTCGGCGCGGGCGCCCAGCTCGGCTTCTTGCGCCTGAAGCTTGTCGGAGCGCCGGCGCAGCCGGCTGCGTAGCCAAAGCATCAAGCACGTGAGCGCGACCGCAACGAGCGCCACGAATGGAGCTTTGCGCAACTCGCCGGCGACGTGCTCGGGTGCCGACGCTTGAACGGCCGGCGCCAACGTCTGTTGCAGGATGTTGCGCCAGACCTCGGCGAGCTGCTCGGCCCTGACACCATGTGCCGATGCGTCTGCCTCCGTAACGGTTACGATCGGCGCAACTTCAACGCGCTTTGCATCAGTCGCGTAGAGTATCGGGTAGCCGTTCTGCTTTCCGATTTCGACACTGAACGTCGCCGCGTCGAATCGCGAAGGAGGAACCTCAAAGATGCTCTCCGGCGGAGGCAGAATGAGACGCAGGTTTTCCTCCACGGTCTCGACGCGCAGAACGATCGGAGGAACGACGTCGTTGGCGGTCGCCGGCAAAGCTGCCAGGTCGAAGAGCCGCTTGCCGGCGTACGAAATCGGTGCGGTGTCGAATTCGCGCACTCGCTTGATCGGAACCCCGTATGGGGACACCGATTCCGACGCGACGGGGATGGGGAACGGCACCTGAGCGCGGCAGGCCCGGAAACTGCCGGCGAGCGCACAAGCCAAAGCTGCCGCAAAAACGATGGCGCGGCGAGCGGCGACTACAACCGAGAGTTGTGACAAGATCGGAACCTTTGACCGACGGGTGCGCGCATCCGCTCGCGGACGCCGCGGCTTAGGCCGGAACGGATACGGAAGGTCGAACGACCTTGTCGTAGATCCAGAGCCCCAATGCCGTGAGCAGCCCGACGCCGGTAATGGCCACCCAGATGAGGGCCGGTTGTTGCGTTACCTCACCAAAATGATGGAGCAGCAGACCGCCAAACCATCCGCCGACGAGCGACCCAATACCGATCGGTAAGAAGGAAAAACCCATGTACGTTCCCTGCCGCCTGGGAGGAGCCAGACGGGAGACGTATTCGTAATATCGCGGCGATTGCGTGACCTCGCCAAGGGCGACGACGACGAGACTGAAGACTGCCATCGTCACGGTCGGCTTTGAGGCAATCAAAAGCCAACCGAGCGACGAGATTACAGTACCGATAACGAGCGCTTGGAACGATGCTATCCTCCGTGTGAGCGTATTAACCGCTACCGTCAAGGAGATGACGATCAGCGGACCGGTGATGAGAATCATCGCGGTGTTGGCGTTGGGGTCAACGTAGTCGTGAATGTAGATCGGCAAAATGAGAAACTGTTGCCAAAAGACGATCCAAAATCCAGAGTAAATCAGTAATAAGAGCATGAAGCGGCCGTTTCCAAAAACCGTCAATAGATCGCGAGCGGTATGGGCCAACGAGCCGGGCTCGCGTGCGCCCGCGCGCGGCTCCTTGAAGAACAGCAGCACCGTGAGGAACATCAGGAAAACGCTCAGCGCGGCAAGCATAAAGACGGACTCCGGTTGGAGCCGCGAGTGAATCCAGCCCGCCAGAAACGGCCCGGCGGTGCTCCCGATGTTGACCATGGTGTAGTAGATGGCGTAGCCGATAGACCGAACGTTTTCTTTCGAGGCCCGCGCCGTGGTACCGACAACCGATGGCTTTACCAACGCCACTCCGAGTGCCGGCAGAAAGAGTATGATGCCCGCGAGAAGACCGAGCGGAATCACTTGACGAACCGGTGCGAGCCACGGCGCGCCAATAGAGCCGACGAGAAAGTACGCAAGAGTCAAAATAAAATAGGCGGCGGAGAGGCTGCGGCGGAATCCGATGCGGTCGGCCAGCGCACCGCCGAAGATCGCCATCACCCAGACGGCCCCGCCAAAAATGCCGCTTAGGCCGGCCGCCTCCGAGCTGGGGAAGGTTAGGGTTTGGTGCAGGTAGAGCGCCAGCGTGGAGAATACGGCGTAATACGAGAGCCGCTCGAAGATCTCACTAATGTTTGCGACCCAAAACGGCCGCTCGAAGCCGGATCTAATCTCGGCTAGGCGACGACCAAAGCCGGATGTCATTATACCGCGCTACTCTTCGAGGTCGATCTGGCCGGTCGAATCTAAGACTTGGATTTCAACCTGTCCAAGATCGAAGACGCGCTGCAATCGTCGCAAGACGGTGTTATCGATCCTCCCCCCCGCACGAAGGTCAATGAGTTTGGCGCGTTCGGCGTCGATCACCTCGCACTGCACTTGGCGAAAGAGCGCCGCCTTGAACCCTTCTTTCGTGGAGCGACCCTCAGCCGTGAACTCCGTCAACCTCCCGTGGAGCCGGCGGCGGTGTAGTTCCAAGACGTCCGCAGGAATCTTCCCGTCTCGTTGGAGCTCGTCGAGTCGCTCGAGTCCGGCCCGGGCCGTTGCCATTAGCGCGAGCCGCTCCTCCCGAGCCGCCGCAGCGTCGTCAGTAATTTGCAGCCATCGAATCAACCACGGAAGCGTACCGCCTTGGCCGACCAACGTTGCGAGCAGCACAACGAAGGTCAGAAATATGAGCAGGTCGCGAAAGGGAAACGGACCGGCAGACGTTTCGAACGGAATCGCGAGGGCGGCCGCAAGCGAAACGCCGCCCCGCATTCCCGTCCAGGCGAGCAGCGTGACGTGCGACCAGTCGGCTTTGCCATCGGCGTGCTCCGGCTCGTTGGTAATCGGCAGGAAACCTTGCGCAAACGTCCAGATCAGCCGAACGACCACGCAGGCGAGTGCGACCGCGCCACCCCACCAGATCAGCTGGCCAATGGTATAGTGCCGCAACCCCGCAACGATCGAATGAAACCGAATACCAACTTCCGTAAAGATGAAGGCGTTGAGCAAAAAGACAACCGTAACCCAAAATCCGGTAAGCATCTCTCGCGCTCGAGGCTGCAGCACGACCGGCGTAAAACGGCTTAGCACGATTCCCGTCGTCACGGTGGCCAGCACGCCGGACGCGCCGAGATAGTAGGCCGGCAAATACGAAAGAAACGGCACGACGACCGAAACCGTGGCTTGCAATGTCTCCTCTTTGAGCGTGCGCCATGCTAGTACGGCGATGCCGGCGACGCCCAATCCGATCAGCACCGATTCAAAAAGCGTCAGAACCAACGAGCCGGCCGCGTGGAGCAGCGAAAAAGACGTGCCGACGACGGCGGCGATCCCGATTCCGTACAGAATCAGAGACGTAGCGTCGTTAACGAGACTCTCGCCTTCGATCGTACCGATGATATGCCGCGGTACGTTGAGCTGATCGGCGATCGAGGCGAAGGCGACCTCATCGGTTGACGACACGATCGCGCCGAGTACGAACGCGACGGCCCAGCTCATTCCGGGGATGATCGCGTGCGCAATCGCGGCGACCGCGATCGTCGTCACGATGACGAGACCGAACGCCAGTTGGAAGATCCAGAACGCTCCGGCGCGGAACTCGCTCGTCGGTGCGGTCAGGCTCTCCCAGTAGAGCAACGGCGGCAAGAAAAAGACCAGCACCAACTCGGGAGGCAGCGGAAAGGTCGGTACACCCGGGAGATAGCCGATCGCCATGCCGCCGAGCACGAGCACGATTGGATAGGAAACGTTGATTCGGTTCGCGATCGTGACGAGGATGATGATCGCGACGAATACGACGATGAGCGCGGTTACCACTGACCTAGCGCCGGCGGTTCACCTTCAGCCCTAATGCGCGCGAGGTCTACTGCCCAACTGATGCCAGTCCGTCTCCGACATGTTGACGCCGTAGTGCTGCGCCGCCTTTTTGATGTTTTCAAAGGCCAGGGCGCGATCTTCATCCGAAACCCCGATCGTCTGATCGAAGCGGGCGATGGCGTTTCGAACGTGATTGGCGTCGGTGAGCGGTTCTTTGCGCTGCGCCGGAAAGGCGAATGCGCTATCGGGCAGGTCGCTTCGCTCCGTCAGATCACCATGCTTTTCGTGCGGCTCCCAAGTTGCTTTCATCTCGGGTCACTCCTTTGTCGGTGCGCAACGCGTTTCGCATTAGCGAGGCGCGGCCCCTACTGCGACGTCAAATACCTGCCCGTTGATTCCGGTCGCTATCGTGCGATCCGGCGTCACGAGCCCGGCGGAAAGCGTCGCGCTTTCGTCTTTATAGGGCGGAGGCTAGAAACGCACGACCTGATTGCACTCGTCGGCAACCACGATGTCGTTTTTGGCGTCGAGCACGAGCCCCTGAAGAAAGCCGCCGCTCAAGTCGTTGAGATGTAAAGAAACTCGCCGGGATCCGGATAGGTCGCCGGTTTTACTTTTGCATTCTTATAAATGCTGATGCGGCCGGGTCCGCCGCTGTCGGATTCGAAGTTTGAAACCGCGAGATCGCCGCTTGTGGGGCCAACCGCGCATCCGAACGGAGCTTGCCCCCGATCTTCCAGCGTCGCGATCGGGCGCCCGCCGCCGTGCGCGGTCACCGGCATTGTCAACGCACAAGCCGTACACGGCCCCGCGCCCGAAGAGCTCTCCCGCGAGTGTCCCTTTGGGATATCGTGCCAAGCCCATGCCTGCGGTTAATCAACCACCCGTTATCCTGCGCCCTGTTTGGGGAACCATCTTACTGCGCAGCCCCTGTTCTGGCCTCAAGAGCGCGTCTGGGGCGGCTGCGCTTCGGAGGAGCATTAATGAATAAAAGTTTCGCGGTTTCAGTCGGCGTCGCGATGATCGTGATGTTTGCCGGCGCCGGAGCGATGGCGCAGAGCGATGTCAACGCGACCGGTAACTGGAGCGTCACCCCCACCGGTGAGAGATTGGCAACCGGTACGGTCGGACTCGAGCAAGATGGCGAGACCATTGTCGGCAGCTTCGGCCAGAGCGGTCGAATTGACGGAAAGCTCCAGCCCGGCACGCGGCAGATTAACGCCAGCTGGACTGACTCACGCGGCACGGGTTGGATGACGATCATTTTTGCAGCTGACGGAGGCAAATTCTCCGGCGACTGGGGGCGCCCCGGCAGCAAACCCAGCGGCAGTTTTGTCGCGGTGCGCTCCGCCTATCCGCGGGTCACAGGAGTGTATAACGTACACACCACCGGCGGTACCGATTTCACGTCGCGCCAGATCAGCTTGAATCAGTTAGGCTTGGACGTCGTCGGCAATTATGGCCCGGGAACGCAGCTCAACGGGACGATGGCAACCGACGCCAACACCCTTAGTGGCACCTGGAAGGGAGCCAGCGGCAACGGTTGGGTCAAACTGCAGTTCGCCGACGATAGCAAGAGCTTCCAGGGCAGCTGGGGTCTCGCACCGGGCAGCGACGCCGCCGGGCAATTCGCAGGGAGCAGTACGAGCATCGTACAGCATACCGGCGGTCAGCTTGGCGTCAAAGGGATTTGGCACATCGCATCGAGCGGCGCGGCCTTTTCGTCCGAAGTTCTCCAACTCGAACAGGAAGGTCACGTGGTCACCGGTTCGTACAAGGGCGGACACCTGGAAGGAACGATTTCGCGCGGCTCGCGCTACCTCAGCGGTACCTGGCGAGACTCGCGTGAAAGCGGCGTTTTCTCAATCTCATTTGCATCGGACGGCATGAGCTTTCACGGCACCTGGACGTCGAAGAATAGCAACACCGGAAGTATCATCGGAAAGCGGGTCATCGCCGCGACTCCCGCCTTGCGCCAGTAGCGAGGGTCGCGGCAAGGTCCCCCGGTTCACTGCGACGCAGGCGGTGAGCCGTCCGTCGCCTTCCGACTCGGCGCTGATCAGACGATGATGAGATAGGTCTCTCTGCCGCTCATTCCAACCTTCCGGCCTCGCGAATGGTCACCACATTATGCCCGGGAAATGGCAAGCCCGCTACTGAAGCTCCCCCGTCCACACTGCTGCTATGGAGGTTCGCACCTATGCCTCTCGTCACTCGTCTTTTTCCAGTGGCCGCTGCGGGATTATCCCTCGCCATGCTAAATGCGTGCGGCGGCCAAAGCGGAATCGGCGCCGGAATTCCGGGCGCTTCATCCGCGCAGAGCCATCGGTTAAACCGGCCACTCTCGATCGAGCGCGCCTCGCAGCGCATTCGCGAGCTCGTGCGAGAGGGTCGCGGCCCGGGGGCCATGCCGGCGCACGGCGGAGCCGGCTATCCGGTGACCGCGACGCCAAGGATCAAGGTTCCTAACGAAGCGCCCTGTGTTGACGTGCTCTTCACGCCGCATACGCCGCCGCTCCAGTATGGAGCTTTGCCCGTCGGCGATTTTGCCGATTACAGCGACCATCCGTTTAACTATACGCCGCCCGCGAACTGCCCCGGACCCTATGCCAAGGTCGTTCTCAAGGTTCACTTCAACGTAACGGCCGGCGTGCAATACGACCGCACCGGCGCGATTTGGGTCGGCGCCACCAACATTTTCTTCGGAACGACCTCCGAACCCGGGTCGAACGCCAGCCCGCAATGGCAGATCGAGCGCGACGTCAGCGAGTACGCACCGATCTTCGCGCAACCGTCGACCGGTCAGGCTTCCGTTTACAACATCGTGAACTCGCAGTATACGGGAATCATCCACGGCACCGCCGAGCTCGACTTCTACCCGGCAGGTTCGCAGTATCCGGCCGCGACCGTCGCCGACGCGGTCTACCCGCTCTCGGGCGGTGCGGACGGCGGCTACGTCTACCTCGACGGTGCAAGCTCCCAAATGAGCGGCACGTTCTCGTTTCCGAGAAACGTCGAGGCGGCCTATCTGGACGTCTTTCTCGAATCGCAGTCGAGCGACGAGTTCTGGTACACCTGCTTCCCCAACGACCTCGCGCAACAACTCGACAACTGCGGCAACACCGCCTTCCGCGAAGGTGAAGTAACGCTCGACGGTCAGCCGGCCGGCGTCGTTCCCATCTATCCTTGGATTTATACCGGCGGCATCGATCCGTACCTGTGGGTTCCGACGCCGGGCGTCGAAACGCTCAACTTTACGCCGTATCGAATCGATCTCACGCCATTTGCGGCGCAGCTCGACGACGGAAATCAGCACACGATCGCCGTTTCGGTCTTCAACGACGACGACTATTTCGCTACTAACGCGGCACTGCTCGTTTATGAAGATCACGGTTCCTCGCAGGTCACCGGAGGGCTCATCAGCGATGGAACCGGAAGCTCACCCGAAGAGAACGTCGTCGAGAACGTGAAATCAACGCCGTCGGGCGGCGCTCGAGGAACGATTAACGTCAACGCCACCCATCCGGTAAGCCTCGACGGCTACGTGAAGACATCGCAAGGGCGCATTGACACGCACGTGCACCAGACCGTGCGTTTCTCGAACGTTCAGAAGATCGTGGACACGGATACTCAGTTCATGCAGAACATCACGCAACTGACGACGGTCGCATCCACGACCACCACTACCACCGCGGGGCACACCGTTAAGTCGAAAGAGCAGCGGACGTGGCCGCTTAAAGTAGCCTACAACTACGTCGTCGGCGGCAGCACCGCGACGCAGACTGCCGACATCCATCAGATCAAGGATGAAAACGGCGTCGATCACAGTCAGCACGGCTTCTTCCCGTGGTCGCTGCTCAATGCCGTCCACTCGTCCGACACGCTCACCTTCACCGCGTCCGGATTCTTTCCGTCGAACGGCAAGAGCCGCCAGCAATACGCGACGCGCGGGCTTCAGGGTGGGTGCTACGACAAGCTCATTACCTCGCTCAACTATATCCTCACCGGCGACACGCGCAGGTGCTGACGAGATAAGCTAGACGCGTCGATTCCCTCGCGGCGCGACTGAAAACGCCATCGAAGCTCGAGCGACCGCTCGGGCTTCGATGGCGTCGAGGCCGGGGGTGAACGATACCAATCCTGAAAATTTCGACGTGACCGATTCCGCCGGGCAATGCCAACCGCATTGCGGTCGAGCTTCGCGTCAGCCGGAGCTCGAGTAACGCCCGTGCTTCTCGGTAACGTCGATGCGGTACGCGATACCGGCGTCGCCGGTGCGGGTGACGAACGTACGCCATGCCATCGGCGGAGCGGAGGTCGCGGAGCCGACCGTTCTCAGCCGTTCGGAAATTCGATCGACGGCGTCTACGGCAGCTTCGCCGTCGAGGCGTCGGAAGAGGCCGCGAACGATCACCGAGCACCAGTCCGCGGCAGTGCGCACGCGGTCGACTTCGACGCAGACCATTGGCACCGCACCCATATATTCGATCTTCGCGCCGAGCGGACTGTACCCATAAAACGCCCGGCCGTCGTACGCGTAAGTCACCGGAACGATGCAAGGCAAGCTTCGGCGATCGACGTAGCCGATCCGCGCCACGATCTCCGTATGCAGCAGGGACTCGATCTGATCCGACGTCAGCGTACCGAACATATATGATGAAGGTACGGCGGTTGCGGGAATTTCGTTAGAAGAAACCTTCACGGAGAATTCACTATCCGGGCCGAAAGCACAGTCCGCTCAACGGAACGACCTCATTACGGCGGGGTCGCATCGGCGGCGGCCGGAACGGTCTTAGCCTAAACGTTCGGCGCTGAGCCTTACACCGTGTGCGCAGCTTCCTTGGCGACGAGCTGCGTATACCGCTCGCGCGCGCGCTCGGCCTCGACGTGATCGTAGGCCCGCGAGGCTTCGCGGGCGAGTTCCTTGAGCAGCTCGACCTCATCGGGATCGAGTTGCGCGCCGTTGGCGTGCGCACCGTAGAGCGTAAACGAAACGAGCTCGTGACGCACGGTCACCGGGACCGCCAACGTATAGATCGCGGCGTTTTGTGGGTCGAGGTGGGAGCGCAGCTCGTCGAGCCAAACGATCTTTTCATCGGCAAGAAGCATGCGCACGAGCAGATCGTTTGCGCCGAATCCGGGCGGGGCAATCGTCGTCTGCCGCGCGGTCGCAACGCCTTCGAACCGCGCTCCCCCAGCCGACCGCCGGTAGAGGGCCGCCGCCGCGAGATCCAGCGCGTCGACCGGAACCTGCACCAGCCCGTCAACTATCGCCGCTTCCTCAGTCGCGTAGGGAAGCGCCGAAGCGGCACGACGTAACATCCGCTCGGCGGTTCGGCGGCTCCGAAAGAAGGTGGCTTCGACGAAGCCTTCGACGAGCCGATTGATGCGATCGAGCAGAAAGCCGATTGCGATGGTTGCGAGCAGCTCGAGGCCGACGGCAAGACGGCCGAGCGCGACGACGCGCGAGAAGAACCAATCCAAAATCGAAATGAACGCGATTACGCCGAGCGACAAGACGCCGTAGACAAGCGCGCGGTTCAGCACGAAATTGACGTCGAGCACGCGCAGCCTAAAAACTGCGTAGGCGATGCAAATCGGCATCAGCACGACCCCGAAGCCGATGACTTGCCCCAGCGCGAACGGCACGCCTGGAACGTAGTAAATCGCATACGCCGCGAACGACGCGAACACTCCAATCGCCAGAAAACCCCAGCGTTGGCGGTCGCTCGGCGTCGCCGTCGCAACGTTCTTTGCGAGGATCAATCCGCCGAAGAGAAAGGCGAAGAGCGGAATTACCGCGCTCGGAATGACGTCCCACGAGGGAATTGACTCCGAGCTCGAGTAGGCACGCCACTCGAAAACGTACAACACGTAGGATAACGCGAGAAAGATCCAGACGAAGGGGTCGATCCGCCGTCGCCATCCGAGAACGTCGCCGTTGGGGAACCGTAAGAGAAACGGCAGCAACGGCAGGACGCTCCACGGACCGAAAACGGTACTCAGCACGAAGCTAAGCGCGACGAACGCCGCCGGAGCGAGCAGGTGCGACCAATACATGAAGACCGGCCCCGTGCCGAAATAGCCCACCGCGAAGAGATAGAACGACCACGACATCACCGACGGACGCAAGAACACGAGCAGGAACGCAACGATTAAGAAAATCGTCTCCGGAAGATAAGACAGCACGCCGCCGATGCGTTGCAAAGCACGAAAGTTCGAACTTGGAACGGCCGTTAGGATTACGGTGCTCGCGACGTGACCGCGCAGGAACGTCAGCGTTTCTCGCTCGCCCGGATATGGCGCGCGTACCCGGGGTGGGATTTCGAAATTCCCGCGATCGAGCAGACGATCGCCGACGCGGACGCCGGCGCGAGCGGCCGGCGAACCCGCGTCAACGGCAACGACGATCGATTCTCGCGGAGGAAGCGTAACTCCAAAGGTGCCCTCGCCCCAGTTTTCTGCGAAATCGACGTGGCCGATCGGCAAGTAATAGATCGCGACAACGAAGAGCGTCACGACTATCAGGAGTCCTCGCGAGAGAGTTTGGCGCATCGCTAAAGGATTCTGCGGCGCGCCGCAGGGGCGCCCCTCCAGACGCGATCTACGGCGCTACGGTGAGCGTTGTCAGTTCGAACTAGTTGCCGAAGCCGGACATCGAAGTCGCGAAAGCGGGCCGGTGGTAGGCTTCGCCGCAGCGGGTGAGGTCGAGCCCCTTCGCCGTCTTGGCCCGGACGAACGCGACGATGAGAGCGTCGCCGCACTTCGTCTCGGTCGCATGACCTGCATTTTTAATCAATAAAATCCGCGCGTTTTGCAGATACGGCAAGGCTTGCTCGGCGAACGCCGGCGGGCTGGTGGGGTCGTCGCTGCCGGAGATCATGAGAATCGGGGCATCGCTGCGGACGGGATCCAAAAAGCCGGCGGCTACGGGTCTCACGCGCCAAATGCGGCAGGCTCGCTGCTGGGCACGGACTCGGAGGTCGCCCTCGAATGAGTTCGCACTGGTGCGAACGACGTCGCTCTTCGTGATGAATGGAATGTCCTCAGCGCAGGTGACGGACAGATTGAGCCCCTCGGCGAGCAATCCCGCGAAACCACGAGTCACAACATCAATCATTGTCGCGAGCGGCGCGTAGTCACCCCGATATGCTCGCTCGACGATGAACGGCGTGTAGGCGGCACTCGTTGGATAATAGAGAAGCTGCCGCAGCCGGTCGGCGAAGACCTCTTTAGACAACCGCACCATGGTGACGCGCTTGGCCTTCGGATTTTCAAGCGGTACGGTGACGGTAGCCCGATCGAAGCGTCGGACCAACGCATTGAAGTGAGGGCCGAACGACGGGAAACTCGCGTTGCATTTGACATCCGCCTTGCACTCGGCGATCACGCGCGACATCGCGTCCGCAGCGCCTCTTGAATCTTCAAGCGGAACGATCAGAAAGTGCGGCGGCGCGACGCCGTCGAGGACGATGCTCTCCACGCTTTCGGGATGGCGGCGCGCGTAGACTAGGTAGAGACGCGTTCCATACGAGCTTCCGTCGAGTACCAGCTTCGGATAGCCCAGCGCGCTGCGAAGATCGTTTAAGTCGTTGGCCGCGATCGACGTCGTATACAGGCTCAAGTCCGCTTCGCGCGCGAGACGCGAGCGGCAGCTCTTAACGAGCTCGTCTGGAAAGATTTGCCGAAAGTAGAGCGCGGGCCGATCGGCGGGGGATAGGTCACACTGTTGCGGCGCGGAACCTCCGGTTCCTCGGTTATCTACGAGCAGGATGTCGTAGCGGTCTCGCAGCGTTAACAGTTCGCCGGAAACTCCGCCGTCGGCGATCGAGTCGGCGAAAGCGGTTGATGACGCGCCCGGTCCCCCCGGATTCCAAGCGATCGCGCGCTTCGAATCGTGCGCGGCTTTTATGATGATGAACTTGAGCGGGATTTTCCGGCCCGAAGCGGCAGCGCGGTTCTCGTAAACGGAATACGTCCCGCAGGTCGCTGCGAGTCTTGCCTTGCCGGCCGTGCAAGACCAGGTGTGTAGGGCGAGCGAGGCCGCGGCGAGCATGGACCCAAGCGTACGGCGGCACGGCGGCTCGCGCCAATCAACTCGAGCTCAAAATTGCCCCTGCGGCAGCAAGAGGGTCGCCGCAGAGGCTCCTGGTACGAATCCGGCATGGATCACCAAGACGACCTTCGCAAAGAAGTCGAGAGCGCCGACGACACCGGAATGGTCGCGGGCGAGCAGTTTATCACCGGCGCGCTCATGCGAGAGCAGCTTCATGCGGCGTTGCCCGAAGGGCATCCCGCGCACTCGGCGATTGAGGAACTGCACTCCGAAATCAAAGCAAAAGCTCCGAACGCTCGAGCGATCGAGCACCACGTCGGCGCCCTGCGCGGGTTCCCCGAGCTCGAGGCGATCGTGGCGAACTGGTGGGACGATCCGAAGACGCAGCGCTTTATCGCCGGCTTGGGTCAGATCGGCCTCTAACAGCTCGTTAGCCTACGTTCCGTAGCGGCGCTGTCTCAGCTCGAACTCGTCGAGCGCCGCTTTGAAGTGGCGCTCGTCGAAATCGGGCCAGTACGTAGGTGTCGCCCAAAACTCCGCATACGCCGACTGGAATAAGAGGAAGTTCGAAAGCCGCAGTTCGCCGCCGGTTCTGATGATTAGATCGGGATCGGGAAGTCCGGCCGTGTAGAGATGGCTCGCAAGTACGTGCTCGTCAATTGACGAGGCGTCGCGCAAACCCGTGCGTACTTCTTCGGCCAAGGCGCGCACGGCGTCGCCGAGTTCGCGACGCCCGCCGTAGTCAATCGCGAGGTTCAACACAATTCCGCGGTTGTGCGCGGTCTCCGCGACGAGCCGCTCGAGGGCGCCGCGCGTGCTCTCCGGCAGCCGTTCGGTCCGACCGCAGAGGCATATTCGCACGTCTTCTTTTCCCAGCCGCCGCAGTTCGCCGCGCGCCGCGCGCGCACAGATCTTCATGAGCAGACCGACCTCGGCGGCCGGCCGCTCCCAGTTCTCCTCTGAAAAGGCGTACGCGGTCACGACGCGCACTTGGGCGGCGCGGGCGGCGCGCAGTGTCCGGCGCAGGCTCTCGATGCCGCGGTGGTAACCGCATGCAATGGGCACTCCGTGCCGAGCGGCCCAGCGCCGATTGCCGTCCATGATGATTGCGATGTGCTGCGGCGTCACGTCGTCGCCAGTTTCGGCCGCGCAACGGCGCGTTGCGAGCGGCGGTGCACGTCGCGCACGACGGCTTCGAGCTCGTCAACGTAGGCGAGAAAACGCTGCCGCCCGCGTTTGGTGATTCGGTAGACCGTCTGCTGCCTTCCTGAAACGCGCAGCTTCTCGGTGGTAACGATTCCGAGCTCGGCCAGCGCGTGCACGTGCCGGTTCAAATTGCCGTCCGAAAGGTCGCATGACGCGGCAAGCTCGGTAAAACTGAGGCCGTCTGGATGCGCGATCAGGCACGTACAGATCGCGAGCCGGCCGCGCTCGTGAAAGATGCGTTCCAATCCCGGATATGAAAACGGAGCGTCGCGTCCCTCGCTCACGGCGTTCGCTCCTTCCAAATCAGCGCGCCGACGGCGATCTGACCGATCCCGAAGCCGAGCGGCATGACCCACCACGCAAGCGCGACCGCTTGCAACGGCGATACGAGGAAGAGTGCCGCAAGCGCTCCGAAGCCGAGCGTGACCGTGAAAGTGGAGCGTGGCAGGACGTCACGCGAGGCGAAAAGCCCAAGCGAGTAGAGCGCAAACCAGGTGCCGGGCAAAAGACCATACGCCGAGCGGTCGATCAACGCTAGCGTCAACAGACCGCCCAAAACAACGCTCGGCGCGATCGAACGGGCTGCCGTGCGAAAGCCGCTGGTCGCAGCGGGCCCGCGATGCCGCCAGACCCAGATTGCGACCGCGCCATAGTTCAACAGCAACGCGACCGCTAGGCAGGTCATCCAGATGAGCACGTAGCGATGGAGCGCTTGCGGAAGTTGCGGCAATGGAACCGTCTGCCACTGAACGTAGCCGGCCAGCAGCGCCCCGACTCCGCTTGCCATGGCCGCGGCCGCGGAATAGCCTTCGAATCGCTGGACTCTGACCAGCCGGTCCCGAACTTCCGCCAGATCCGAGAGCGCTCGTTCTAGCTCCATGAAGCCGCCTTCCCTAACTTTGTAAAGCAAAGCCATAAACTTTGTATCACAAAGCTCGGGCCGGCGCAAGGCGCCTCGGCCCTTCCCGACGCACTCTGCCAGGCATATGGCACTCCTCACTGCCAAGATCCGTCCATGGTGACCGATGCAATCTCTTGAAGGGCGGCTCGTCTATTCCGCGAGCGACCTCAACGATTACCTCGAATGCAAGCGGCTAACCGACCTCGAGGCGCTCGTTGCTCAAGGCCGGCTTGCGCGACCTGAATACGCGGACCCTCAAGCGGAGCTGCTGAGGCGCAAAGGCGACGAGCACGAGCGCCGCTATCTCGATCGCATGAACGCGCTTCATCCCGGCCGGGTCGTCGAGTTTGCTCGATCGAAGAGCGGCATCGAAGCGTACCGGCAGGCCGAGCAGCGGACGCTCGAAGCGATGCGCTCCGGTGCTCCGATCATTTATCAAGCGACCTTTTTTGACGGCGAGTTCATCGGTCACGCCGATTTCCTGCGCCGCGTCGAAGAGCCGTCCGACCTCGGCGTTTACGGTTACGAGGTTCTCGATACGAAGCTTGGTCTGACTCCACGGCCGTACTATTTGGTGCAGCTCTGCAACTACAGCGAGCATCTCGAGCGCTTACAAGGCAGACCGCCGAAACTCGGTCACGTCGTCTTTGGCAACGGCGAAGAGAAGCCGTTCCGGCTCCACGATTACATGGCCTATTACCGCCATCTCAAACGCGCGTTCCTGGAGTTCGCCGCTCTCGAGGCGGACCAAGTCGATCGGCCGAGAGAGTATCCCTGGCGGGTAAAACACTGCGCGATCTGTCCGTGGGATGGAGCCTGCGAGCGACAGCGACGCGAGGACGATCACCTGAGCATCGTCGCTTGGATGCGCCGCGATCAGATCGCCAAGCTCAACGCGGGCGGTGTTACACGCGTAGCACAACTTGCCGACGCCGCCGATGACGAACGCCCCGCGGGCATGAACGTCGAAACGTTCGTGAAACTGCGCCGTCAAGCGTCGCTGCAAGTCCGCGCGCAACAGCTCGGCGAGCCAGTTTACGAACTGCTCCGGCACGCTCCTCCGCTCGGCTTCGCACTGCTTCCGCAACCGGCGAAGGGCGACGTCTTCTTCGACATGGAAGGCGACCCGCTCTACGAACCGGGCCAAAGCCTCGAGTATCTCTTCGGCTGCTGGTTACCTGATGACGGGCCGAACTTTCGAGCCTTTTGGGGGCTAAACCGCGAAGACGAGAAGAGCGCTTTCGAAGCCTTCGTCGACTTTGTCACCGAACGCCGGCGGCGTTGTCCGGGGCTGCACGTCTACCACTATGCGCCTTACGAAAAAGATGCGCTGCGACGGCTGGCCGCGCAACACACCACTCGCGAAGACGAGGTCGACGACTTGCTGCGCGGCGAGGTGCTCGTCGATCTCTTCGCGGTCGTGCGCCAAGCGATAGCGATTTCGGAGGAGCGCTACGGTCTCAAGAACCTCGAGCGCTTCTACGATCTCACCCGCGAGACCCAGGTAAAGAAAGGCGCCGAATCGGTCGTGATGTTCGAGCGTTGGCTCCTTGAAGGCGATCGGCGGATTCTCGACGACATCGAGCGGTACAATCGCGACGACTGCCGCTCGACGTATTTACTTCGCGAATGGCTGCTCGAGCGGCGCGCGGAAACGATCGAAAGTTTCGGCACAGATCTGCCCCTGCGTGCGGTCAAGTCTCCCGAAGAACCGTGCCACGCCGAATTTGCGCAGGGATGCGCGACCTGCGCGAAGCGCCGCGAGAACGAACGTGAGGAAGCACGACGCGGCGACGTCGAGCGCAAACTGCTCGACGACCGTCGGCCGCAAAGCCGGTTGCTCGCCCATCTCATGGCGTACCATCGCCGCGAGGAGAAGCCGGCCTGGTGGACATACTTCGATCGCTGCGAGAACGTGGATCGGCTCGTCGAGTTCGACAAGGAGAGCATCGGCGGGCTGCGACTGCGCGACGATATTCCTGCGCGCCAGGAGAAGCGCAGCTTCATCTACACGTTCGAATTCCCAGAACAGCTGTACAAGTTCGGGGCCGGCGACGACGCTGACAATCCGCGCACGCAGGCGCGCGCCGGAACGATTACCTTAATTGACGAGAACCGTAATCTCTTGGAACTGAAGACGACCGCTTCGCTCGATGAGGCTCGCGCAATTTCCGAACTGATTCCAGGAAGGCCGCCACCAACGCTCGTGCAGCGCAAGGCGCTGGCCCGCATCGGCGCCTCGTTTCTCGAGGGACGGCTCGACAAGGAGTTCCCCGCAACGTACGATCTGCTCGCCAATCGCGATCCTCGCGTCGTCCGCAACCCTGTCATCCTGAGCTCGTCGAAGGATGCGCGTGCGCTGCAGCCGGATCGCGTCAACGCGGCGTCCGTCTCGGCTGTCGTTTCGTCGTTGGAGAACAGCTATCTCTTCGTACAAGGTCCGCCCGGGAGCGGAAAAAGCACGATCGGTTCGCAGGTCATCTGCGACTTGCTTGCAGCCGGAAAGCGCGTCGCCGTCACGAGCACGAGCCACAAGGCCATCCACAATCTGCTGCACAAGGTCGAGGGCTGCATGGCCCAGCGCCGAGCGAGCTTCCGCGGGCTCTACAAGCATACCGGAAACGGATCCGAATATCGTTCGCGTCTTTTTGCGCCGTACATCGAATCGGTAGCTTCGAACGAGGCTTTTAACTCCGAGGGGAACCAGCTCGCCGGCGGTACGGGCTGGCTACTCGCGCGTGAAGAGCTCGCTGGCAAGTTCGATTACGTCTTCATCGACGAAGCGGGCCAAGTCTCGCTCGCCGACGCCCTCGCGAAGTCGCTCTGCGCGCGTAACGTCGTACTGCTCGGCGATCCGTCGCAGCTCGCTCAAGTCAGCCAGGGGAAACATCCTCTCCCCGCCGGCGGTTCCATTCTGCAGCATCTGCTCGGCGACGATCAGACCGTAAAGCCGCATCGCGGCATCTTTCTCGACGTTTCCTACCGCATGCAGCCTGAGATCTGCGAGTTCATCTCCGACGCGATGTACGAGAACCGTCTGCACGCCGCCGAGCAGACGCGCACGCACCGCGTTTCGACCGGATCGCAGGAGTACGCGGGGCTCTACTTCGCCGGCATCGAGCATGCCGGCAATAGCTCAAGTTCGCTCGAAGAGGCGAACGCGATCGTCGCGCGGATTCTCCCCCTGCTTGCGGACGGAACGATCGTTGATTCTCAGCCGGCGGATCGCGCCGGCGTCGCCCGCGCGGTGAGCGCGCGCGATATCATCGTCGTTACGCCGTACAACGCGCAGCGCCGGCTCATCCTCGACAGGCTGCGCGACGCGGGCGTCGACGTTGACCCGCATACCGGCGTCGGCGTCGGCACCGTCGACAAGTTCCAGGGCCAAGAGGCCGCAGTTGTTTTCTATTCGATGGCAACGTCGAGCGGGGAGGACGTGCCGCGCAACGTGGAGTTCCTCTTCGAGCGCAACCGCTTTAACGTCGCAATCTCACGCGCGCGCGCTGCCTGCGTGCTCGTATGCAGCCCACGTCTGCTCGACATCCGCTGCCGCACGCCCGAGCAGATGGAGCTGGCAAATCTGCTCTGCGCCTTCGCCGAGCGCGCCAAGGCCGAGTTCGCGCGGCCGCTGACGGTTTAGCTCGCGATCCGGCCCAAGACGCCGAGGTCTCGCATGATCTCCGTTGCCGCGCGCTCACCGCTCTCTACGGCACCGTTGATGTACCCCTGCCACTCGATCGAGGTCTGCTCGCCGCAGAAATGCACGTTGCCTTGCGCAACCCGCTCTTCGCCGCACAGAGTCGTGTACTGACCGGTCTTGTAGAATGAATAGGCACCCCGAGTCAGCGGATCGCCGATCCAAAAATCTTGATATGCGAGACCGTTGAAGGCGTTGAGGGCTCCCGGTAGCGCCGGCTCGAGCGATTGCAGGTAGCGTTGCGCCGTCGCATGTCGCGCCGCACCATGCACGTCGCCGGTGTATCGCGTTCCCTGCGCGCCGCCCGGGAAACAGGCGAGCACCGCGGCACGTCCTTGCTGACCGACGCTCGCGTCCCAAGCGCTCTGAAAAGTCGCATCCGCATACACCGTTCCGCTGTAGTGCTCTTTGAACCAATACGGCGACCCAAACTGAAGATGAACCTTGGCATTCGAGCCGAGGTCGAGCTCGGCAATCGCACGCCGCTTGCGATCCGAGAAGCCGGCTTTCCTCGTATCGACCAGCCGCAGAACCGTGAATGGTATTGAGAGCACCACCACGTCTGCGCGGATCGTTTTGGTAACACCACCGACGGAAAACGTGCAAACGTACGATCCGTCTGCGTCGCGCGCCAGCGCTTCCAAGGCCGCTCCCAGCGTTACCGAGCCGCGCGGCAGCTCCGAGATAACTCTCTCGACGAGCCGATCGTTGCCGCCTTCGATCGTGTACTTGTCGTTCTCGCCGGTCCCCGAAAGATTGAGTCGTCCGTCGCGCATGCCGGCGAAGAGATAGATTAGGTTCAGCGCGCTCTGCACGTGCGGCTCGCCGCCGTACTCGTCGAGACAGGCGAGGCGGAGCAGCTGTCCGATCTTCGAGCCCGTCCCAGCGGGAACGTTTCGATCGAGCCACTCGTCCACGCTCATGCGATCGAGCGCAACGCCGGCCTGAGTGTGCTGGTAAAAGGTGGTTGAGTACCCGGCCGCCTTCACCGCTTTACTAAGCGGGCCGTAGACGTAACGGCTGTAATCGCGTACCGCTTCATCGTGCGTGTAGCGCTGCCCAGCAATGTAATACGTATCGGCAGCGCGGCGCGGATAGCCCGCGTTGAGATTGACCAAACGCAGTCCAAGCTCGGCCGCCAGAAGGCGGACGCGACGGTGCGAGGACGCGATGAACTGACCGCCGTGCTCCGCGTATTGCCCGTCGGCAAAGAAGCCGCGCAGCGTCCACGTACGGCCGCCTGAGCGTGAGTTCGCCTCGAAAATGCTGCTCGCAACACCTGCCTGCTGCAACCGGTAGGCGCAAGTTACGCCCGCAGCGCCCGCTCCGACGATGACGATACGGCGTCTGTCGGTTCGATTGGGCACGAGCGGGAGGTTCGGAAACGTCGTCGCCCCCGATCCGGCACAACCCGCCAGCGCGAGCGACGCGGCTAAACCGCTGAGAAATTCTTGGCGCCCCGGCTCGGCACGATCGCCATATTGTTCTTCGACCGCGAGATGAACGCTCCGGCCGAACGACCCTGCAGCGCTACGCGGCACTCACGCTCGCATGAGGGAAAAGGCCACGGTCGTACCGTGGGGCGAGCGATTGAGCTCCAATCGTGACGTCGCCGCACGCAGGATCGATAGGCCGCGACCCCGCTCGGGCGCCGGCTCCGCATCGCGCCACGTTCCGAGGTCTTGCACTTCCCCGACGATCGTGTCGTCGCGCGTCGCCAAACGCAGTACGAAATCTCCCGTCGTGCCGCGATAGGCGTGCTCGACTGCGTTTGCGACGGCCTCACCGACCGCGATCATGAGATCGAAGGTACGATCGGGAGTGAGCTTTGCGACGCGGGCGTAGCGCAGAGCGAGACGTCGCGCGACGCCTGCCGAGGACGGGGCAGCCGGCAAGCGCAGCTCGACCGGCTCTGCGGTCGACGGCAGAATCGTCGCAGCCAGCACGGCGATGTCGTCGATTTGGCGATTGTTGAGTACGTGGTGAACGAGGCTTCCGGCGCCGTCGGCGCTGGAATCTTGAACGCGCGCGGTTAATGCGTCGAGCAACCGAGTGCTTTCGCGCTCGATGTTGCGATCGTACTCGATCAATCCATCGGTGTAGAGCAAGAGCGTTGCGTACGGTTCGACCTTAACCTCGAGCGCGGGGAAGGTCGCGCCCGCTTCGACGCCGAGCGGAATGCCGCCACCGACGATATAACGCGCCTTCCCGGAGAGCGGCGCGACTGCCGGCGGAGGATGTCCGGCGCACGAGTACTCGAACGTCGAACGCGCCACGTCGATTACTCCGAAGATCGCCGTGATGATGGGATGCTCCTCGTCGAGCATAAGCGCGGCATTGGTGCGCGCAAGCGTTTGCGCCGGCGTAAGGCCTTCGACCGCGCTCAGCCGAAGCGCGTGCCGCGCCTCGTTCATCGCGATCGCCGCTTCGAGACCGTGGCCGCCGACGTCGCCGATTGAGAGCGCCACCCGATCTTCGGAAATAAGGAAGGCATCGTACCAATCGCCGCCCACGCGCGACTCTCGCTCGGCCGGCCGATATGCATAGCTGAGTTCGACGCGCTCGGTGGAGGGCAGATACGCGGGCAGCATCGCGCGCTGCAGCGCCGAGGCAACGCGATGCTCGCGCTCGTAGAGCCGCGAGTTGTCAATAGCGAGCGCAGCGCGGTGCGCGAGCTCTTCAGCAATCTCGCGAGCCCTTTTGGGGCGACGCGAGTTAGGATCGAGGTCCATCAAGTGCAGCGTTCCGCGGGCTCGTCCGCGCGCGATAAGCGGAACGATTAAGGCGGTGCCGAGCCCGGCCGCCTCATAGATCGCTCGATGCTCGGAATCCGGCACGTTCGCGCGAACCGCGCGCACAGTCTCTTCATGGTCGAGGACGAGGCTTTCCGAGAGCCGCACTACCTCCGGCGATCCCGATGAAGCATCGTGAATGTCGACTACGCTCTGGCCGACCAGTTGTGCTAGAAGGTCGTTACGCTCGGGGTCGCAGTGGCGCACGGCTTCGACCACGAGCTCGTCGTCGGGCGAAAGGGATTGGACTTGACACCAGTCTGCAAAAGCCGGGACGCAAAGCTCGGTGATGCGCTGGAGGATCGTTCGAACGTCGAGCGACGAGCTGAGGACCTCGCTCGCGTGCGAAAGAAAGACCTCTCGTTCTTCGTGCTGCTTCTGCTCGTCAATGTCGGTGGCTGTTGAGAAGAAGCGAATCACGGAACCATCGTCGCGCCTAAGCGCGACTGCGCGCGCGAGGAACCAGCGGTACTCGCCGGCTGCCGAGCGAACCCGCGCTTCAACGGAGAAGTCGCTGCCCTTGCCCAGGGCTTCGCGTATGCGGGCTTCGCACCCGGGCCGATCTTCGGGGTGAATGGCCTGACGCCAGCCGCCGTGCGCAAACGTTTGCACGGCGCTCAGCCCAGTGAACTCGAACCAGCGCCGGTTGAAGTAGTCAATTCGCCCGTCGGGCGCAGCGGTGCAAACGATCTGCGGAATGGTATCTGCGAGAATGCGTAAAGCACGCTCGTGCTCGATGCCGCTGCTCGTTGGGTCGGAATCGCTTGCTCGCATGACCACAGCTATAATCGCTCGATCAATTGAGTTCCACGCGGCTGGCCGACGCCTTCTTCCGGCGTGCGAGCGGCGGGCGCCCCCATAAGGGCGGGGCCCGCCGCTCTACGCGCCATTAGTATGGTGTTAGCGAAAGGGTTTCCGTGTTCAGATTATACTCGCCGGCCCCAACGGTGCCGTTCGGGTTTGCGCAGATCACGCTATTTTGCGGACCGTAAACGACGACCTGTCCAGAGCCACCGCACTCTACCTGCACGAGGCCATAGTTACTAAGGAAGGTGGCCCCCGGACTATTCGCCTCAACGTGGTATGAGTTGTAGGTCTGGTTGTTGGCTCCGACGATCGAGCCGTAGACCGCCGCCGAGGTAACGCCGACCGCCATCGCACCCCAGAAGCCACCGCCCCAGTACCCGCTCGCCGGATACCAGGCCGAGCCGCCATTCCAGCCCCAGGCTCCGCCCCCACCGTAAACCGGATTACTGATGGCAGTCCGGTTGTTGTTGACGGTCACGTTGTTGTTGCTGCGATTGCCGTTGTTGTTGCCGTTTTTGTTCTTCGTGTTGCCGTTGTTGCGGTTGCTGTTTTTGTTGCCGTTGTTGCGGTTGCCGTTGCCGGCGTTTCCATTGCCACGGTTGCCGTTGCCGACATTTCCATTGCCACGGTTGCCATTGCCGCGGTTGCCGTTGCCGACGTTTCCATTGCCACGGTTGCCATTGCCGCGGTTGCCGTTGCCG
>JBAVSO010000026.1:0-4888 GCA_049695635.1 Candidatus Cybelea sp.
CGCAGTAAACTACTTAACCCAAAGAAGACGGCGTTCTGCTTTTCTACTAAACGCTCGCTTCCATGCATGATGGCGAGCGTGTTGGCGATGCCGCACGCAAATCCCACGCTCAGCGCCAAGCTCGCCCGCCAGTCCCAGGCCAGAAGGAGGAGCGACGCGGCGAGCCCGATCCCAGCGGTCCGGCCCGCGACGGTCCACTTGAGCCGGTAATACGCCTTCATCGAATCGCTCGAACGATGAGCCGGAGCGCCGAGAGGCCGCCGACCGCTGCGCCGATCAGAAGCCCGGCCGGCACCAGCAAGGGCTGGCCGAAGTGTCTATCCGCCGCGATCCCCCCCAAGAGTCCGACCACCGCGGCTCCCGCGAAGGTGCCGCCGGCAACCAAGACCGGCAGGAGCGGCTTCACCGCTTCGTAGCGGCGGAACCGGCGGGCGCGCCCGCGGCGAACGGGGAGGGGTAGGAGCCGCCCCGCAGCCGGGCCAGCAGCCAGGCTGCGATTCTTTCCGAAGCGCGTCCGTCACCGTAGGGATTAGCGGCCTGGGCCATGCGCGCGTAGGCGGCATGGTCGGTCAGCAGGCGGCGCGCCGCCGCCACGATGCGCTCGCGGTGCGGGCCGACGAGCTCGAGCGTTCCGGCGAGTAAACCCTCAGGCCGTTCGGTCTCGTCGCGCATAACCAAGACGGGCTTACCCAGACACGGCGCTTCCTCTTGAAGACCGCCTGAGTCGGTGAGGACGAAGACCGAGTCTCTGACCGCAGCGACCATCTCGGCATAACCGACCGGGCCGACCAGAATGACGCCGGCGACGCCGTCGAGCACGGCATGAGCGACGGGAGCAACGCGCGGTGACGGGTGTACGGGCCAGTAAAGCTGCGGCCGTGATGGCAGTTCGGCAATCTCCCGCAACGCTTCGCAGATCTCGCGCATGTGCTCGTGATTCTCGCGACGGTGCGCGGTTACGACGATCGTCGGCCGGCCGGCATCGATCTTGCTCCAGCGCGGCGGGTCTGGGAGGTCCTCTCGAGCAGATGTATTGTGGAACGCGTCAATCACCGTATTCCCGGTGACGACGATGTCGTCGGTCGCGATGTTCTCCAACAGAAGGTGCTCGCGCGCGAGCGAGGTCGGCGCAAAATGATACGACGTGATGGCGCCTGTTAGGCGACGGTTCATCTCTTCGGGATAGGGAAGCCAGCGGTTCTTCGTGCGAAGGCCCGCCTCGACGTGACCGACCGGAATTTGCCGGTAAAACGCAGCCAGCGCTGCGGCCGTACTCGTCGTCGTGTCGCCGTGTACCAGCACGACGTCGGGTGCAGCATCGGCTAAAACGCCCTCCATTCGCGTCAGTACGCGCGTCGTCACCTGTGTCAGCGTCTGATCTTCGGTCATGACGTTCAGATCGTAATCCGGCGCGATCCCGAAGAGCGCGAGCAAATCGTCGAGCATCTTTCGGTGCTGTGCCGTAACGCAGACCACGTCATCGATCTGCGGATGTTCGTGCAAGGCGTGGACGACGGGCGCCATCTTGATGGTATCCGGACGCGTCCCAAAGACGCTCATGACTTTGAGCTTTGCGCTCATATGGTGTCTAGCAACCTCGTTACGTGGCGTGGCGAAAAACGTGTGTAAACTCGCCGGAGAAGGCGAGGGCAACCGCCCCGAGCACGAAACACACGGCATAAAGCAGCAAGACGGCTTGGCGCACGTTGAGCCCGAAACGGAATATCAGCTGATGGTGAAAGTGGCCGCGGTCGGCCTCCGTGATACGCCTACCGCTGCTCGCGCGACGCACTATTGCGGCCGCCGTGTCGAGTACCGGAAGCGCGAGCACGAGCAGCGGCACGACGACGCTGATCGCGATCGCAGTCTTGCTCGCGCCGATGATCGAGACGGTCGCAAAGACGTATCCGATGAAGAGCGACCCTGCGTCGCCCAGGATGATCCGCGCCGGATTAAAGTTGTAAGGAAGAAAGCCGAGCGCGGCGCCCGCGAGGGCGATCACGACAAGGGCGACGACCGGATTGCCGTGGAGCACCGAGATTACGAAAAGAAAGACGCTGGAGATCGCGGCTACGCCGGCTAATAGCCCGTCGAGGCCGTCGAGAAAGTTGATCGCGTTCATCATGCCCACGTACCATACCAGCGTCAGCGGCACGCCGACCCAGAGCGGAAAATCTATCCAGTTCGTCCCCGGATTGCGATCGAACGGATTGGTGATGCCGGGGATGACGAAACCGTAAAGCATCGAGATCAGGGCAACGACCACCTGTGCCACCAGCTTGTTGCGCGGGCGCATCTGCATGACGTCGTCCCAGATGCCGACGCCGAGAATCAATAGACTCCCGAAAAGCAATCCGACCAGCCCGTGGATCGCGTCGAACTGATCGGCCGCTGGAAGCAGTCCAAGCGGCGACGCGAGCGCGATGCCGAGGACCGTAAAGAGCGCAAACGCAAAACCGAAGAAGACCGCGATACCTCCGACACGCGGCTTCGGCGAGGCGTGCATTCGCCGGTCGTGTCCATCGTTATCAGTTATTCGGAGTTGGAGTGCCAGACGCACGATCAATGGGGTGGCCAAACCGCTGACCGCCGCGGCGATGATGAAGGCCGCGGCGTACGTGATTCCAGGGCTGACGTGATGCGCGATCATCCGCGCGCACCCTCGAGCGCCCCGTACGCAACGACCGCCACGCCCGCCTCGGCTAGGAGTTGCCCGGCGAGCGAATCGGGATAGGCCTCCTCGTAAACGATCTTCGTCACGCCGGCACTGATGAGCAACTTCGAGCAGTTGACGCACGGCTGGTGCGTGCAGTATGCGGTGGCGAACTCGAGGCTAACGCCGTGCAAGGCTCCCTGAACCACGGCGTTGGCTTCGGCATGGGTCGCACGCATACAATGTTCGTTCACGAGCGTGCATCCCACCTCGCTGCAGTGTGCGACGCCGCGCGGAGCTCCGTTATAGCCCGTCGTCAATATGCGATGCTCGCGCACCAACACGCAACCGACGGCAGCCCGCGGACAGGTCGCGCGCGTGCCGACGGTACGCGCGATCTGCATGAAGTATTCGTCCCACCCTGGGCGCATGAGTGGCTCTTTAGTGGCCCGGGCGTTCCGACCTTTGGGAATGGCGCCGCTACGGCACCTCGAACTGCGCGGTCAGCTCTCGTACCCGTCCACGAAGGCGGTCGACGTTCTCGCGGCGTTCGATATCGGCTAAACCGTCGCAGATAATCCGCGCGACCTCGCGACACTCCTCGACTTTGAAGCCGCGTGAAGTGATTGCCGGCGTGCCGAGACGAATGCCGCTGGCGACGAACGGCTTCTGCTTGTCGAATGGAATCGCGTTTTTATTGACGGTGATTCCGATCTCGTCGAGGTAGGCCTCGACGGCCTTGCCTGTAAGTCCCTTTACGGAAACGTCGACCAGGATCAAATGCGTGTCGGTGCCGCCGGCGACGAGCCGTAGTCCGGCCTTCGTAAACTCTTCGGCCATCGCGCGCGCGTTCTCGACCACTTGACGTTGATAAGCTGCGAACTCCGGTTGCAGCGCCTCGTTGAATCCAACGGCTTTGGCGGCGATCGCGTGCATCAGCGGGCCGCCCTGAATCCCGGGGAAAACGCTCTTATCCACCGCCTGCGCCCAATTGGCGGTGGTCAAAATAAAGCCGCCGCGCGGGCCGCGCAGCGTTTTGTGCGTCGTCGAGGTAACGAAGTCGGCAAGCGGCACCGGCGAAGGATGAAGGTTCGTCGCAACCAGCCCCGCGACGTGCGCGAAGTCCACCAGAAGCACGGCACCGATCTCGTCGGCGATCTCGCGAAACGGCGCGTACTCCATGATTCGAGGATAGGCGCTCGCGCCGGCAACGATCATCTTTGGTTTGTGCTCGCGCGCCAACGCACGAACTTCATCGAAGTCGATCAGCTCCGTATCCTGCCGCACTCCGTAGGCAAACGCGTTGTAAAGCTTCCCCGAAAAACTCACCTTGGTTCCGTGCGTCAGATGGCCTCCATGCGCCAGCGACATGCCCAGCACCGTATCTCCCGGCTGCAAAACCGCCATGAAGACCGCCATGTTGGCTTGGGCGCCGGAGTGCGGCTGCACGTTGGCATGTTCCGCACGGAAAAGCCGTTTGACGCGGTCGGTCGCGAGCGTTTCGGCGACGTCGACCCATTCGCAACCGCCGTAGTAGCGCTTCCCCGGATAGCCCTCGGCGTACTTGTTGGTCATCACGCAGCCCATCGCTTCGCGAACCGCCCGGCTCGCGTAGTTCTCCGATGCGATGAGCTCTAGGTTCTCGCGCTGCCGCCGTTCCTCGCCGGCGATGGCGGCAAAGATCTCGGGGTCTTGGGCTTCGACGGTACTGGGCGTCAGAATGTCCACGGCATATTCTTCCCTACCTCCCGCCGATAGGCTCTTTTAGGCTCCGAGCTAAACATCTCATTACATGAAGCTTGCTTGCACGAGCGGTTCGTTCCACCGCGACATCGAGCGCGGCGAGCTAACGCAACTCGAGTTTCTCGACCTTTGCGCACGCGAACTGGAGTGCGACGGCGTCGTCTTGGACGTTCGGCACTTTCCGCGCACCGACGACGACTACCTCGCCCAAGTCAAGAAGATGGCGACCGACCGCGGGCTGTCGATTGCAGCGCTCGCGGATTCGACGTTTTTTGCGTGCGCACCGCAGCGATTGGCCGAAGTCCTAGATTACGCGGTTGCACTGGGTGCGCCGCTGGTCGCGGCGCCGCTCGCGCAGGAGATCGAATGCTCGTGGAACGATCAACTTGCGCGCTTGGGTCTCGCTACGTCGCTGGCGAAGGCCCGCAACGTTACGCTCGCGTTGCGCAACGCGCCGAAGACTTTTGCTGCCTCCACGCACGACTGTAAACG
>JBAVSO010000027.1:0-12679 GCA_049695635.1 Candidatus Cybelea sp.
GGATAGATTGAAGTGGATTTTTCCGTCGTGATCGCGACAAAAGACCGCGCGCGCTACCTCGAACGCGCGCTCGCGACGCTGCAGATGCAGCGCGATGCGCCGCCGTTTGAAGTGATCGTCGTTGACAACGGCTCCTCCGATGCAACGGGCAGCGTCGCCGAACGATTCGCGCTCGGCGCTACTCCGGTACGCTATCTCGCCGCGCCCGAGCCGAATCGCGGCAAGGCGCGAAACCGCGGGGTCGAGATCGCTTCGGGCCGCTACCTGCTCTTTTGCGACGATGACGTCGCGTTGCCGGAGCGCTGGATTGCCGCGCACGCAGCCGCTCACGATGGATGCGAACGCGTCGTCAACGGGCCGATTTTGAACGTGCCGTCGTACGAGGATCGCCCGGTGCCCAAGGCCGCCAACTATTCGCGCGCTTTTCTCTGCACTTGCAATGCATCGCTTTCGCGCGCTGCGTTCGCGAAGGTGGGCGGATTCGACGAGAGCTTCGAGCTTTACGGCTGGGAAGATACCGAGCTTGGGGTGCGCCTTCGCATTGCGGGCTTGCGCTGGAAGTTTGCCTGGGACGCGTACCTTTGGCACGTCAAACCGCCCGACGAGAACACGGTCGCAGTCGAAAGCCGCAAGGCGATCGAGAAGGCGCGCATGGCGTGTCGCTTTCTTGCGAAACACCCCTCCCGGCGAGCGCGCTTAGCGACCGGGGCCCATCCGCTCAACCTGCTACGCGGCCGGTATCTGTTACCGGATTGGCTGCTGGCGATCTATGCTGGGATGGCGACGAGCGATCGCGTACCGGCGTGGCTGAACGGGATCGTGCGCGCCCAATTTCTCGATGCCGTCTACGCGCGCGAACTGACTCGAGCGCTCGATGAGCGATAACTCGGCCTTACTTTACTGCGCCGGCGGCGGCATCGGCGACTCTCTCGTCGCATCGGTGGTGGCGCGCGCGTTGCACCGGCGCTTCTCGAAGGTCACGGCTCTGACGCTGCAGGCGCACCAGCCGTTGCTCGAGCGCGTTCCCGACGTTGATGGCGTAATCGTGGACGACGGCGGGGACGAACGCGCACTTGCGCGCCGTCTGGGCGATGCTCGCTACCAGGCATGCGTGGTCACCTGGGCGACGCCGCGAACGGCTCGCGTTCCGCAGCTCGCAGGAATTCCGGTGCGCGTCGGGCAGGCACGCCGCATCTACTCTTTTCGCTTTACGAATCGCGTCGTCGTGCGCAGCGAGCTCGGTGACGTCACCTCGCACTGGTCCGAGATTCTGCTCGACTACGCCCGGGCCATTGGTTGCGATACGGACGACCGGCGGTACCGATTCGCACCGACAGATACCGACGCGCGTGAGGCTGCCGAACTCAGCGCGCGCTGGGGCCGTTTCATCATTCTCAATCCATGCAATGCGGTCGCCTCCCGGCGCGGCATCTGGCCGCTTGCAGGTTGGGCAGCTCTCGCGAAGTCGCTGCGTGACCGATTTGGTGCGCGGATCCTCGTTAGCGGCTCGACCGGCGACGCGCCCATGACCGAAGGGATCGTGCGTCTTACCGGCGACGACGGATTCGTTTCCATTGCCGGGCGAACGCATCTTGGCGCCTTCGGCGCGCTCGCGCGCAGCGCGCAAGCCTTCGTCGGTATCACCACCGGATCGATGCACGTGGCGGCCGCCGTCGGATGCCCAACCGTCGGAATCTATCCGTTTCAGTCGGACTTCCCCGAGCGCTGGGCGCCGCTGGGAAGATGCGTTGAGGTCGTGCGAGCCTCGTATCCTTGTCACGACGGCGACACGAAGGAGAGCTGTCGCGACTATGCGTGCATCGCAAACCTCGACGTTCCGCGGATCCTGTCGGCGGTCGCCGCGCTGGTCTCGTAATGCGAGCGACGATTCAGCTCTGCACGTACAACCGCGCGCCGGTGCTAGCGCGAGTCCTCGAGGCGTGCTTCGATCAAAGCGTCGAGGAAAGCGCGTACGAAGTCGTGCTGGTTGACGACGGGTCGAGCGACGCGACGCCGAGCGTCATCGCAGAAGCGCGCGGCCGAGCGCCCTGCTCGTTCGTTGTCGTGACGCAGGCCAATGCTGGGCTGGCGCGAGCCCGCAATGCCGGGATCGCGCGCGCGAGCGGCGAGCGAATCATCTTCATTGACGACGACGTTCTGCCGCTCCCCAATTTCATCGAAGCGCATCTGCGCACCGGCGAGCGGCACCCGAATGCGATCGTGCGCGGTGGTGCGATCGAGGTAGACGATCTCGACGATCTGCCGCCACCGATCTGGAGCATCAAGAACTACAGCGGCAACTATTTCTGGACGACGAACGTCTCGGTTCCGTTGGGCACCATTCGTGCCATTGGCGGATTCGACGAGTCCTTCTCGGAGTACGGCTGGGAGGATATTGACGTTGGGTTGCGTCTGCGCGCTTCCGGGGTTCGCGCTTTTTTCGATCCCAACGCGCTCGTCTACCACTTCAAACCGCGTCCGCGTACGGCGAGCGTCGAGAAGATGATCGCGCAGGCGAGCGCGCAAGCGCGGACGGCGGTGCGTCTGGTGCGTCGCCATCCAAACTGGCGCGCCCATCTCGCCACCGGAATCAATCCGCTGCAGCGAGGATTCCATGCACTGCTGCGAGGTTTGCATTTTGACGCGCGCTTTCGGCAACGGCTGGCGGGCCTCGACCGCGACCGAGAGCTCGACCGGCGCGAGCTACGAGCCGCGCGTGCGCTTGCAAACGAAGTCTATTTCGACGAGTTGGAACGCGCGCTGGACCACTTGTGAAGATCTTGCTGTCCCGCACGGACCGGATCGGGGATCTGGTTCTTTCGACGCCGGCGATCGCGACCGTTCGTGCCTCCTTCCCGAATGCGCATCTTGCGATCGTCACGAGCGAGTACAACGGCGTCGTGGTCGAGCGCAACCACGATCTCGACGAGCGCATCGTCCTGCCCAGCGGCGCCGGTCCGAGAGCGTTCGGTGCAACGCTGAGGGGCTATGACGTGGCGATTGCGCTCGCGCCGCGTGCCGTCGATCTGCAGCTCGTCGGGGCAACGCGCGCCCCGATGCGCCTCGGCTACACGTACGAGCGGCGCTGGTTCGCACGGCTCACCGCTGGACTCTACGTCAATCGCATCATGATTTCGGAAGCCGATCCCGAGCTCTGCGATCGCGATCCGGACCGAATCGTGCGGCACGAAGTCGTGCAGCTGCTCGATCTTGTGGCGCTTGCCGGAGCGAACCGGCGCGTCCGCACGCTTCGCTTGGACGTGACCGACGCCGACCGGACGGCAGCCCGTGAACTCCCGGCCGATCCAATCGTGCTCCATCTCGGACCGCGGTGGTTCTCAGAGGGGAGCACGCTGGCTGGGACGCTTGCGATCGTGGAGAGGCTCGCGTCGTTCGGGCCGGTGGTAATAACCTGCGCACGCGAGTGCGAGCACTTGGCGCCGGCCTTTGAAGCGAACGCATCGGTCGCGCGGCTGCTGCGCGGTCTGCCCTTTTTCCCGTGGGCGGCGGTCCTCGAGCGGGGTCGCGTCGTCGTGACCGTCGATACTGGTGCGACCCATGTCGCAAGCGCCGTCGGAAGGCCGACCGTCGTCGCATTCGAACATCGCTATTTTCGGCTGAACTCTCAAGAATGGTCGCCCTACGGCGTTCCTCACGCAGTCGTACGAAAGCCGGCGCGAGCCGATGACGCCTCGATCGCACGGTTTTGCGACGAGATCGTCGCGGGCGTCGCCGGGTTGATGAATGTCTGAAACGCCTGCAATCTCCGTCGTCATTCCGACCTACAACCGGCTCGACACGCTCAAGGAAGTGCTGCCGTTGCTGCTGGCACAGGATCTCGCGCCGTCACAGTACGAGTTGCTTGTCTGCGATTCTAACTCGAACGATGGAACCGCGCAGTATCTGACCGCGCTGCAAACCCAGCATCGTACGGTCCGCCACCTGGCCGATGCGTATAGCGGCCGGGCTGCGGCCCGCAACGCCGGGATCGCAGCGGCACGCGCAGAGATCGTGCTGTTCAACGACGCCGACATTCTAGCGTCGCCGAACCTGCTCTCGACGCACTTGCGGCGCCACCGTGAGCAAACCGGCATCGCCGTCGTCGGTCTCGAAGTTCAGGTGAAGGACCTGGCGGAGTACGTTTATAAACGCGATCACCCCGAGGCTCGCGGGCATCTTCATCCGCCATCGCGAAAAAAACTCTCATGGCTTTACTTTTTGACGGGCAACGCGTCGGTGCGTCGTGCCGACTTGTTGCGCGCGGGTTGTTTCGATGAAAGCTTCACGGGCTACGGACACGAGGACCTCGAGCTCGGTTATCGCCTCCAACAGCTCGGCATCGAGATCCTGTACGAGCCCAGCGCCGTGAACTATCATTGCCAAGCTATCGCGTACGACGATCAGAAGGAGAAGATGAGACTGGCCGGCCGCTCGACCGCGCGCTTTTACAGCAAGCACCCGCACTTTGAGGTGATGCTGAAGCTCGGCATGACGCCGGTTTCGCTCGGGGCGCACGCGCTGCTGACCCGCTGGCCGCACGTTTTGGGATACATCGATCGACAGGCCGGACGCTCGCGCCTCGCCCGCGAGCTCTTACTGCAATACCATTACGTCTCGGGAATAAAAGAGTCTCGTGGACGATAAGGTTTCGTGCGGCGCGCTGCGCGCCGGTGACGAAGGTAGGACGGTCGAATTGAACGGCTGGGTGAACCGCCGCCGCGATCACGGCGGCTTAATCTTCGTCGATCTTCGCGATCACGAAGGCGTCACCCAGATCGTCTTCGATCCACAGCACGAGAGCTTCGCGCAGGCCGAGCACCTTCGCAACGAGGACGTGCTGCGCGTGAGCGGCATGGTGCGCCGGCGCCCCGGCGGCACTGAGAACCCTCGCCTGGGGACCGGCGAGGTCGAAGTTGCAATCCGGGAGCTGGAAGTGCTCAATCGCTCTGCGGTGCCCCCGTTCCAAGTGAATGCCGACGAAGCGGTCGATGAAAACCTGCGGCTCGAGTATAGATATCTCGATCTTCGGCGCCCGCGACTGCAACGCAACTTGCGCACGCGCCACCGCATCATCAAGGCGATTCGCGACTTCTTCGACGCTCGAGATTTCTTGGAAATCGAGACGCCGATGTTGATCAAATCAACGCCCGAGGGCGCTCGCGATTACCTCGTGCCAAGCCGCCTCTACCCCGGCCATTTTTACGCGCTGCCTCAGTCCCCTCAGCTGCTCAAGCAAATCCTGATGATCGCCGGCTTCGGAAAGTACATGCAGATCGCGCGCTGCATGCGGGACGAGGATCTCCGGGCCGACCGTTTGGTCGAGTTCGTTCAACTCGACGTCGAGCTCTCGTTCTGCACGCAAGAGGACGTGCTCGACGTGATGGAATCGTGTATGCGCTACGTCTGGCGCACGGTGATGGACCTCGAGGTTCCACCTTTTCCCCGCCTTACGCATCAGGAAGCGATTGCGAGGTATGGGGTCGACAAGCCTGACCTGCGCTTCGGTCTCGAGCTTGCCGACGCGACGGCGGTCTTTGCGGGCACGGAATTTGGCGTATTCCGATCGGCAATAGATTCCGGGGGCGCCGTCGTCGGGCTGCGCTATCCAGGTGGTGCAGCGCTCTCGCGCCGCGAGTTCGACGCGCTAACCGAGCGCGCTAGGGAGTTCGGCGGCAAAGGCATGGTCTGGATTGCGCTCGGGCAGGACGGCGTGAAATCCTCGGCGGCGAAGTTTCTAACCGGCGATCGGATCGAGCGCGTGAGCGCAGCACTTGGCGCGAGCACCGGCGATGCACTGCTCCTCTTCGCCGACGCCAAAGATCTTGCATACGCGGTCGCCGGTAAGATGCGCAACGAGGTCGGCGAGCGTTGCAAGTTGCGCGATCCCGAGGCCTTTGCGTTCGCGTGGGTGACCGGCTTTCCGTATCTCGAGATCGACGAGACGACGGGTCAACCGGCGCCCGCGCATCATCCGTTTACGGCGCCGGCGCCCGGCGACTGGAATCTGATCGATCGCGAGCCGATGGCAATGCGCGCCCAGCATTACGATATGGTGCTCAACGGCTACGAGCTCGGCTCGGGCTCGATTCGAATTCACAAGGCAAGCGAGCAACGTAAGATCTTCGAGATGCTGGGGCTTACGCCGGAACAGGTGGAGGAGCGGTTCGGCTTCTTCGTGCGTGCGCTCGAGTATGGCGCACCGCCGCACGGCGGCATGGCGCTCGGAATCGACCGCATCGTAATGATCGCGTGCGGCGAGGAAAATTGCCGCGAAGTCACCGCTTTTCCGAAGAACCAGGTTGCGCGCGACCCGATGATGGACGCGCCGAGTCCGGTCCCCGATCAGCTCGTACACGACTTGCACTTGCGCCTCTCGCCCGAAGCTCGTTCGCACGCCTGAAGAAGCCCCAGCTAAATACGCACGACCGTCACGCTCGCACGACGTCGAGCGTTATGCTTAACGTTAATTGATGTAAGGAGTTAAGCATGCAGTTCGCAGTATTGTTAGCCCTATCCCAGTTTTTCTTCTGGTCAAGTCCGATAGACTGGCAGATGAATCAACAGAATGTTGTGATACGGGGAACGGTTGTCGACGACTCAACGGGTCGTCCCGTGCCGGGGGCGACGGTCTACGCGACGTCGGCCGCGTTCGATGCCCGCACGGTTTCGGATTCGAAGGGTCAGTTCATCTTCCTAACGCTCTTTCCAGGGACGTATTACCTGGGTGCTTCGGAAGACGCTGACGGTGACGTCTACGGAGCGCGTGGTTACCAGCCGCCGCCGCTATTCGCCGGTTTTGAATACGGCGCAACGATCCTAGTATCGCACGCTACAGACTAAGCCCCGTTAAGCGCCGAGATAACAATTCGTTCACCCGGTTGAAAATGGCATCGAACATGAGCACGGTTAACTTGCCCGTGTTCGTGTTCTGCCGGCTCGGGTGATAGGACGCGACGACGGCAACGTTACGCCGGCCTTTTCGCGCGGATAGCTCGGCTCCATGGGCGAAAGCAGCCGGCTCGAACGCGAAGTCGCGCTCGCGCAGCACTTTCAGTGCGGCGGTAAAGGCGACCGAGCCGAGCGCGATGATGACGCGCAACCGTGTGAGGGCGTCGAACTCTTCGAGCAGATACGGTAAGCAGTTTCGTAGCTCGGCGGGCGTCGGTTTGTTTTGCGGGGGCGCGCAGCGCGCCGCCGCGGTGATGAGCGCGTCGCGCAGCTTCAAGCCGTCGTCGCGATCGTGCGCCTCCGGCTGCGAGGCGAAGCCGGCGCGGTAGAGCGCCGGATATAGAAACGCTCCCGAGGCATCGCCGGTGAACGGCCGCCCCGTCCGATTGCTGCCGTGCGCGCCGGGGGCGAGGCCGACGATCATTACTCGGGCGCGTTGGTCGCCGAACGAGGGGACCGGCTTGCCCCAATACTCGCAGTCCCGGTGGGCGCGCTTGCGCTCGCGCGCGACTCGCGCCGCATACGCTCGCAGCTCGGGGCAACGCTCGCATCGAATGACCGCGCGCTCGATTTCTGCGATCGATCTGCTCTTCATTGAGAACGCCTAGCTGGAAAGAACGTCGGCATATTCGACACCGATCGGCGCCACAACGTAGGCGACACCCTCGTTGCGCTGCCAGATGCGCTCGATTGCAGCCCGCGGGTAGACGACGCGCACGTTTGGTGCCGCGGGATCGTTCATCGCGCAGTCGCCGTCGCGCGTGAAACCGCAGAGCACTGCGAGGTGACCGTCGGAGTGTTCGAGCGGGGCTCCCGGCAGCTCGCCGTCGCGCCACGAGTAGGAGATCGCGAGCGGAAGATTGCGTTCGATCAAGCGCGCAGCGTGTTCCAGATTGCAAAGATGGGCGACGACGCCGCGCAAACCGAGCTTGCCGCTATGCGCGACGTTAAACGTCCAATTGCCGGTGCCGTTGTAAGCGCGATCGAAGACGGCACGCGCAGTCTCCGCTACCGAGCGATCGATGCCGTGAAAGGCATGGATCATCGAAAGGCTCGCCGGACTGCACCATCCGCGTTCGTCTTGCGTTTGCGCATATTGCGAGCGTGCCGGCACGTCGAGGATCAACGCGTCGCGTGGATAGGGCAGCGACGGACGCGCGCGTACCGGCGACGAGAACGCCACCAGTTCGAACTCCACGTCTCGTGCGCGCACCTCGATGCCGTCGAACGGCTGGGCGGCTTCGATGACGTCGACGTTGACGCGAGTGCCCTCATGCTCCGGGCTGAACGATTTCGCGCCGCCGGGACGCCACTCCGCAAGATCGAGCCAATCGCCGGAGGGCTGGCGAGCGCGAAGCAACCGAAACGCGATCCGCCCGCTGTCCGCGTGCGTGTTCCAGCTCAGCACCCCGCTGCGGGCAGGTTCAAAGTAGAGGCGCGCCGTTTCGCGCGCGCGGAGGACCTGCGCGAAGGCTGCGAGATTCAAATGCTCCATTGCCAGGCATTCCAACTGTCGCCGATAAAGGCAGCTGGAGTGTAGTTCTTGAGATCGTCGTTCATCGCAGTGTAGTTCATGCGCCAGCTGAAGAAGACGGCCGGCACGATCTCTCGGAGACGCACTTCCTCGCGTTGATAGAGCCGTTTGCGCGCCGCCAAGTCGAACGTGCTTGCCGCCGCTGCGCTTGTGGCGTTGACGATCGGGTCGTTCAGCCACGACGTGTTCGCGCCGCGCGGCGGAATGAAGGCGCCGCTCCAATCACCCGAGTTATCGGGGTCGGGTCCGTTAGTCTCGATCGACCATTCGAGGTCGTACTTGCCGGTGTAGAGCGGTCCGTCCATCGCGAAGAGATAACTGCCCGGGTAGTTCCGGATCGCTAGATCGATGCCCACGTTGTGCAGCATGGATTGAATCAGTACCTGCGATTCGGTGTTCTCCTGGTGACCGGTCGTTGCGTAGATATCCAAGTGCATCGTTTGTGCGCCCTTGTGGAGGACGCCGTCTGCGCCGAGCCTCCAGCCCGCGTCGCCGAGAAGGCGTTTAGCGCCCGCCGGATCGTAGCGGTAGGGCGCGAGCGCGGGTGCAGCCCACGATTCTGGAAAGATGTCGGAGAGTGCGAGCGTATCAATTCCGTGAAAGACGGTATCGTTGATGCGCTTCCAGTCAACCGCTTCGGCGATCGCGCGCCGCACGCGGACGTCGGCGAGCAATGGCCGGCTGACGTTGATGCCGAGGTGGCGCCAGTCGGCGATCAGCCGGCGATCGAGCCGAATTCCTGCGATGCTCGAGAGACGAGGAATTCCGTTCGCGCTCACGTTCGGGTAGACGTCGATCTCGTGGGTCGCGAGCTGATTGAAGAGCGTGTTGACGTCGGGAACGACTTTCCAGATCACTTGCTTCAACTTGGGCGCGCCGCGGAAGTAGCGCGGATTCGGCACGAAGACGAGCGAGGATCCATGGTTCCACGCTTTGAGCAAGTACGGCCCGCTCGAAAGAGGTCGCTCGTTGAAGGGCGCGGCGTTGAGATTCGGCAGCTTCGCGAGCAAGTGCGCCGGCAGCGGCGGGTAGCCGGCGCCGCCCATGGCGAGTATGCCGAGCACCGCGACGTTGGGGCGCTTGAGGCGAATGACGATGGTGTAGGGATCGGGCGCGCTTGCCGACGCGATCGCGTCCCAGCCGTAACGCGTCTTGACGTTGTTTGCGGGATTCATAACGGCGCGATACGTGAAGAGCCAATCGGCCGACGTCAAGGGCGCGCCGTCGGCCCACGCGACGCCGCGGCGCAGGCGCACGACGATCCGCTTGCCATCAGGGCTGATCCCTCCGTTGGCAAGCGTCGGTACTTGGGTTGCAAGATCTGGAAAGTAGTTTCCGCGGGGATCGAGACGCAGCACGAACGAGAATAACAGCCCTGCAATCGCGTCGGTCGCCGCGGTATGGGCGAACATGAGGTTGAGACTGTCGGGTTCTTCGTCCTCGCCAAGCCGAAGAACGCCGGGAATCGTCCATGCGTTGCGCGCGCCGGTCGCTCGCTGCTGCCCGGCATGCGTGCAACCGCCGGCGAGAACGAGAACGGCGAGCGCGGCCGCGAGCCTGCGCCCAGCGGTCACTCGCGTGCGGCCGCCGTCAGCGGCGGACGTTTCACGATCGCGGGCGCAATTGCTGCGTAGAAATGCTCCGCGCCGAAACGGACGAGATCGTCGGCAGGCAAACCGGTCTCCTTGCCTGCGCGCTCGATCTCGGCACGTGCGGTACCTTCGTCGAGTCCCTGCGTGTTGAGCGCGACGCCCACCACCTTTGCCGGCTTCAGCGTTCCCAGCAGCCGTTCGTGAATCGCGATCGATTCGACATAACCGAGTGTCGGCGTTGGATACGATTCGATCTGCGCGCGACGAGGATCGCAGACCAGGACGAGTGCGTCGGGAGCGCAGCCCGTCATCAGCGCGTACGTGACCGAACCGTAGGCAGGATGATTGATCGCGCCTTGTCCCTCGACGACGACGAGGTCCGCGCCCTCCCGAACGGCATATAGGACGAGCTGCTCGGCAGCGCCGGGGGCAAAATCGGAGATGACGCGATCGACGGAGATACCCCACCCAGCGATCAGCACGCCGGTTTGACCCGTCGGTACGAAGCGCGCATTCTTTCCCACCGCGTTTGCCGCGCGCACCAGCTCGAGCGAGACGGTCATCTTGCCGACCGCGCAATCGTTGCCGACCGTCAGCAGCACGGGCGGAGCGATCGTGTAAACGTCGCCGGAAAAAAGCGGAACGTCGGGCGGCTCGCGCACGTCCCAGATCGTCGTTCCTGCGGCGCGCGCCGCGACCCTAAACTCGCGATCCTCGTCGAGCATCTCGTGCAGTCCGCTGACGATCTCGAGTCGCGCGCGGATCGCTTCGAGTATCGCGCTGCGCCACGCCGCCGGCAGTCCGCCGCCTTTGGGTGCCGTCCCGATCAGAAGCGCGTTCGGCGAAAACTCTAGCGCTTCGGCCACGCTCGCGACAATCGGTGCCTTGCTGTCGAGATAGCCCAGCACGTCGCGCACGCATTGGCCGGCATTCGAGGGATCGATGACCGCGACGACCTCGTCGCTCCCATAGCGGATTACGCCGTGCGCCGTCTTGGCGTCGGATTTGAACTGATCGGGCGCGAGGATTGCGTAGCGTCGGCTCATGCCGGCGCAACTTCGCGCACGCCCAGACCGGGAGTGTCCGGAAGCAGAATCTTGCCGCGATCGTAACGGATCCCCGCGAATGGATCGGACGCGGTGAGCAACGGTCCGTCCAGATCGGCCCAGTCAACCAAGGGTGAAAGATGAGCCGCGGCAGTGGCGGCAATCGCGCTCTCGACCATGCACCCGAGCATGATCTTCATGCCCATCGCGCGTGCCGTGTGAATCATGGCGAGCGCGCCGCGGATCCCGCCCGTCTTCGCGAGCTTGACGTTGACGCCGTCCACGCAGTTCCTCAGCGCTGGAAGGTCGCTCGCGACCAGCGCATCTTCGTCGGCGACGATCGGGATTGATACGCGCTCGCGGATCGCGCGGAGCTGCTCCGGCCGGCCGGCCGGAATCGGCTGCTCGCAGAACTCGATCTCGTAGCGCGCCAGCTCGTTGAGAATGAGAATCGCGCACTCGGCGTCCCAACCCTCGTTTGCGTCTACCCGAATCGTTCCGTTGTATCGCGCGCGTATCGCTGCGATCGTTTCAACCTGTTCGGAGGGCGTTCCGGTGCCGAGCTTGACCTTGAGAATCGGGCTATCGGCGACTTCAGCCACTTTCTGCATCGTGAGCTCCGGATCGGCGATGCCGATCGTACGAGAGGTCGTCGGCGTCAGCGCCGGATCGAGACCGAGGAGCGCGTAGAGTGGTTTGTCGAGATCTTTGCCGATGAGGTCGTGCAGCGCCAAATCGAGGCCCGCGCGCGCCGCCGCCGGCATCCCGTCGTGCAGCAGGGCTTGGAGGCAATAGGGATCGTCGGCTGCTAGCGAGTGCGTTGCAAAGTACGCGATCACGCTCTCCACCGATTCGTCGTAACGCCCCACCGGGTTGGCCTCTCCGATTCCCTCGAGGTCGCCCGCGCGAACGCGAATCACGGCCGAGCATGCGACCGTCTCGGCGTCTCCGCGCGCGATCTGGAACGGATGAAGGAGCGGCAGTTCGAGCGACGTTACGGTAAGAGCGAGCGCCATCCCGGCGACGCTTTCAACCGTCGGGAACGCCTTCCTCGGGAAGTTCTCCCTTGGTGCTTGACTGCCGGTGTTAGGGTAGAGAGGCTCGACTGCGTCTAGCGCGCAGCGCGCGAAGGCTCCGAACCGCTTTATATAACCTAGGGAGCACCAGCTCCGGATACGACGGACCGGCTTGGGCGATATGCCTGCCGGCCCGGCGCCCGGGCCGCACCCACCTGCGAGAATGCAGGTTCGATCCTCGCGCGAAAGACGCTACCTGCGGTCGAGTATCGCCGTTCGCCAGCCTCGCATCGCGTCGGAGAGTTGCACGACGCTCGCCGTTCCGGAGCATGCGTCGAGCGCGAGATGTCCGAGAAAGCCCGCGAAGTTCGCGACGATCTCGCCTATCGACCGCTCCGTATCCAGGCTCACGTCGCTCCAGAGCAATACCGTATTCGGCGCCAGCGTTCGCGGATCGCTTGCAGCGTCGAACCGTTGCGGTTCTGGTCCAAATCGAAGCCACGCCGAATCGGATTCCTTCGCGACGCGTTTACAGTCGTGCGT
>JBAVSO010000028.1:0-7215 GCA_049695635.1 Candidatus Cybelea sp.
GGGGGGGCACCCTTTTGGATTGAGAACACCATCATTATTGGCGTTAGCAGCGAAGGTCTCGTGCTTTGGCCCTATCCCGGCGGTGGGAACCCCATAAAGACGCTCCATCTGCCCAACAGCAGCCGAGTATACGGCATAACGATCAGCGTGTCGAAATCGCACTGACATTAGGCTGCGAAATTTTTGCGCCGAGCATCTGAAAAATGAGTCGCGAGTGGCACCGACGCCGCGAGAGGGGGTGGCACGTTACGCGCGCCCGCGCATCCGCGCGTGAGAGGTCAGCATTGTGAGTCGCGCACGCTAACCAAGACGCGCGAGGGGTTGGCAAATTCGTTGCGGCCAAACAAATGCGGCGACCGTCAACGCGGAACACCACCCGCGTGAGGTCCCCATGTCGCGAGTCGCGCAGGCGGTCGCCCCGACGCGCGGGGGGGCGGCCCCAGGCAAGAGATATCCCTCGACAGGGACAAATACGAACAAAACCAATAAATCCGTTCGTAGAGGGAAGAGTTACGGGCCGGTTCCGGCACTATATATTTGGCGGTTATTTGTGCTTCAGGCATGCGTAGACGACAGCGGAAAGATAACCCAGGGCCATACGATGGTCTTGGCGGGATATGTTGCATCGGTCGAATCATGGGCGGACTTTTCAGATCGTTGGGCTGAGGCGCTTGCTGAACCGCCAGCAATATCGTATCTACACACAACCGACGCTATGGCCCTCAAGAAAGATTTTAAAGGCTGGACAGAAGAGGAGCGTGACGCCAAGCTCGTCAGACTAATAGACGTTATCAACGACACCGATATTATTTATGGCACAGCTGCCGTAATCAACAATCGAGATTTTCAGCGCGTTGCCATGGGTCATCCTGACCCACGGATAAGCGACCCATCCTGGTTTTTATTCGCGCAGGCACTTCGAGGGTTACTAATCACACACCGTGATCTGGGTCCTAAAGACGGTGTTGAATTCATCTTTGAAACCATGAGCGAATTGGGGCATCATGTTTCCGACATTTTTAATGGGTTGCTGTTTACCGCTCCCTCTTCGGTACAATCACTAGGTATTACCAACCCGCCGACGTTCAAGGGTAAGGAGTTCCTACCACTTCAAGCCGCAGATTTAGTTGTCAATCGAGTGCGAAGGCACTTCGAGCGGTATATTGATGACCCAACTATTGAGCCCGATTGGATGATGAACAAGCTGGGTGAACGCGGCGTCAAGCTGGGGTTCAGCTATGTTGACGGTGGCTACTTACAAAGCGTCATCGACGGAGCCTCCAGGGTCAGGGCTTATCTTCAGGACGCTTCTCCGGAAGAACAAGCTCGGAGGCTGGTCAACATAAGGGCGTGGATCGAGGGCCTACCTCCACCGCAAGGGACGTTCTAAGATCGTGACGCTCTAGTGCGGGCCGCCGACTCGGAGAGCAGGGCTCGCTGCGCGGTTGCACCTACACGATAGCCGCGCAAGAATTCGACACGCCGCAGAGAGGTGGTGCTGATCCTGCGCTGCTGCGCGACGCTATTTTTTTTTTGGGCGTCCGCGCTCGTTACGAGAGTCGCGCGCGGCTGCTTTGCCCCGCCGAGGGTTGGCTGGTTGCCTGCTGCGCCGCGAGATGGCAGCCCGTCGCCGGAGCCGAGCAACGCCGCGCCGAACGTGCTACGAGTCGTTCATCGAGAGGAGCAAGGAAGTGAGGGTTTGGGACTTCAGCCGCCGTCTGTTTGGCGTTAGCGCAGCCGCCGCAATGCTGGCAGGCTGCGGTGGATTGCAGCCGCCGATCAGCGCGCCGGGCGCGATGCCGCAAAGCACGACCATCGCCACGCACGCCGAGCGCGGCGGATCTTGGATGCTGCCGGAAGCGAGGAGCAGCGACCTGTTATACTTCGTTGGCACCGTGGGAACCAAGGTCGTTGTTTTTGTGCTCACGTATCCTTCTGGCAAGTTGGTTGGGAAGGTCAATGTCGCAGCCTCACAGCTTTGCGCAGACCAAAAAGGAAATGTCTTTATGACCCTTGGTTCGCGGACGGGCTCTGACTCTAAGATCGTAGAGTATGCGCACGGGGGTACAAAGCCAATCGCGACCCTGGATGATCCGCACAACGGCGCGTCCGGTTGCGCCGTAGATCCATCGACGCATAATCTTGCCGTTACGAACTACGGTGGCGATGGCACCGTTTTGATTTACCGAAATGCAAAGGGTACGCCAAGCGCCTACGATCTGCTATTGCAGGCCCCATACTTAGCATATGACGGCGAGAGCAATCTTTTTGCTCTTGGTTTTGGCAAGCAGTTTACAGCACTACAGGAGCTCCCTAAGGGTATGAAGACGTTCAGCCGAGTAAGGCTCGAAAAGCAAATCAAGTATCCAATGGGCGTTCAATGGGATGGCGAGCACCTTGCCCTCGGACAGGGGACGAGCGGCTTTTCAAGCGTTGCTCTCATTCGCCAATATACGATCAAAGGGCACCGAGCGATATGGAAAGGCGGCACGTCGGTCGATACGCCAGCCGTGAGCTTCTTCATCGACGGCTCAACGGTCATCGTTTCTAATGGCGCAACGGAAGTTGATTTCTTTGTTTATCCCGGCGGTGGTTTGGCCACCAAAAAAATCCAAGCCGATTATTCCCCACGCAGTTTAGTCGTGAGTATCGCGCCTACGCACTAGTCTCCCCGCATCTGCGTAGCATGAATCGCGTAGCTGTTTAGTTTGGCTTCGAGCGCGCAGCAGCCAGGCTCTCGGCTTGTCTCGTCTTTGCGCTCTGTCTCCTTTCCCCGCGTCACCGTGCCCTGGGAAAGCGGACGACGCGTCACCTCGGAAAGCAGCCGAGTGTCCGCGATTTAAAGCAGCGTGATTTTCAAAATTTTGGGTGTCAGGCCACTCGCGTGAGTCGCGCGAGGGATCGTCAACCCGCGAGGGGGTGGCAGGTTGCGTCTCGCGCGCCCGCGCGCGGGTTGGGGGCGGGCGTAGGCCGCGCGAGGGAATGAGCCGCCGCCGAGGGGGTGGTAGTTTGCGCGTCGCGCGCGTGTTGAGTGTAGGGGTATGCCACAAAAGAATCGCGCGAGGGATCGACGCGCCGCAAAAAGGTTAGCAGATCACGCTTCGCGCGCGCGCCCGCGCGTAGGAGGTCCGCTATCGTGAGTGGCGAGCGGTGCGGACGCGTCACGAGGGGATGGCGCATTGCACGTCACCCGCGTGACGCCGATGCGCAGATGCCGCTATGGTCGCGCCTGGCTGCTCTCCTGGGACCCTGCGACGCAGCGGCGAACCTTCTCAGTCGCCGATTCGTTCAGCTACGGAGGGCCAAGATGAGAACGACCATGAGCCGCTACGCTCTAAGCACTAGCGCAGCCGCTGCATTGCTCGCGGGATGCGGTGTAGCGCAGCCGCCGATTGGCGCGCCGGGCGCGACGCCGCAAAGCCGCGCAATGTCGGCGCTCGCTGATCGCGCGCTGCTACGTCGATATCAAAGCAACGCTACCGCACTCGCTTCGGGGAGCTACAAAGTTCTCTATAGTTTCAAAGGGCTATACGAAGGGATGGACGGTGCGTTCCCCGCTGCGGATCTGACCAACGTCAATGGAACACTCTACGGGACAACCTCGGACGGCGGATATACAAGTTGCGGATCCGCGTCTGAATGTGGCACGGTCTTCGCGATTTCGAGGTTTGGCAAGGAGCGCATTCTGCATCGCTTCTCAGGCTCTCCCGATGGGGCGGATCCCATCGCCAGCCTGGTCGCTCTTAATGGAGTCCTCTATGGCACGACTTGCGAAGGCGGCTCAGGCAACAATGGGACCGTCTTCACGATGACGGCTTCGGGGGTGGAGCATGTGGTCTACACCTTTAAAGGTCAACCTGACGGCGCATGCCCGGAAGGCATCATCAACCAGAAAGGGACGCTTTACGGCTTAACGTCTAGCGGTGGTACTGGTGCTGAGGGCACCGTCTTTAGAATGATAGTCGCCGGTAAGGAACGCGTGCTCTACAGCTTTAACACGCACGCTTACGATGGCAGGACACCTGAAGGACGGCTCGTCGGCGTAAAAGACATGTTCTACGGTGTAACGTTCCGTGGAGGGACTCATTATAATTGCGGGAGCGGTCAAACGTGCGGGACGGTTTTCAGCGTTACTCCCGATGGTACGGAGCGAGTAATCTACAGCTTCAAGGGGATATCCAAAGGCGACGCGGAGTTTCCGCAAGCAGGCTTAACCGCGCTGAACGGTGTCCTTTACGGCACCGCGCCCATTGGCGGGGCGAAAGGCGGCTCCGTCTTCTCGGTTACGAGGTCGGGCGATGAACGGATAGTCTTTGGCTTCAAGGGCCCTCCCTACACCTATGGTGCTACGCCTTTGGCGTCGCTCACCGCCGACGGCGGCGCGCTGTACGGAACCACGCAGAACGGGGGCGCAGGCGGTAGCACATGCGGCGGCGGAGGGTGTGGAACGGTCTTCAAGGTTACGCCTTCAGGTTCCGAACAGGTGCTCCACTCTTTCAGCGGTCCGCCCGACGGGAGATTTCCGATGGCCGGTCTCACGATTGTCAACGACGGACTCTACGGAACAACGGCCGAAGGAGGTACGGCGTGCGACAATACTGGCTGCGGAACGGTCTTTCGGATCTCTCCATAGCGGCCGATGAAAAGCAGATGCGTTGCCCCGGCTCGCATCGTCGGGCAACACTTGTATGCGCGTCAAGGTGCCTTGCTCAAAAACCGACAGTCAAATAAATTCGCGATTCGCATGTCCGAAAAATCGGTCGCGCAAGGGGATCGACGCGCTGCCGAGGGTGGCAGATTGCGCGTCACGTGACCGTTTGGTGCTTTCGTCATGCCGCTCATGCGCGCGCCCGCGTCCCAACACAAAACGAGTCTATCTGCGGCTGGTTCGGCTGCTTGCCGGACCGAACGCGAGGCTAAGCATCTCCTCCTCGCTCAGAATGTCAGCGAGGGTGAGATGCTGCCTGATCGACGGCGGCGATTGAGGCGATTGCGCTAACGCCGCAGACGGTGGAACCGTAACCGGTTCGCAAACTCCGCCCTCAAGTTCGGCGTAGATGCGCCTCTTGCGGGCGGTGACGGACGCTTCGCCACCAAGCCGCGCGATCATCGCGTAGTACCCCGGTTCGGCATCTCGCTTCGTTGTGGCCCCGCCGCGACGCGCCAGCGTCCGCATCCGGGCTCGGAAGATGGCGTCAACGTCGCTCATGTGCTCGAACTTCGCCGAGTCATGTCGCACGCGCTCGTGCAGCCGCGTCCGACTGCCTTGCGAACGCGCCGTTCGTCGGCATTGCGTGGCCGCTGACAACGTCGTCGCATCGCCGGTGACGTGTCGGCCAAGTGGCGATCACAAACGCGCCTGAGGGCCGTAACTGCCGCAAACTAAGAGAGGCACGTCGGCGAACCGCCTGCGCCGTCGCTGGTCACAAATTGGTCACGCACGAAACGCACCAAGCCGCTTCGAGTCAACCCGAGTCATCGAATGTCAAACGGTGGTTACGCATGAAGCGTGCTCAATCGCATCGAAAAGAATCGGCACGAAACGACGCTCAAGAGATTCGACTCCCACCTTCCCCACCAATTCCGAGCGTAAAAAGGCTCGAAAACGCCGTTATTGATAACGGATTGATAACGGATTGATAACGGAGAGCTTGAAACACGTTGAGCACTTAGGCTCGTGGCGTTTGAAGAAGCTGGGGAGTCTTGGATTTTCGGGAGCACATTTTTGGCCCAGCCTTGGATAGAACGGGGCCCATCGGAGGCAGGAGCTTCGCTTTGCGTTGCAAAGTAACCGCCGTGTGCGGCATTGCGAAAGGCGCAATATGCTTTGGTGGCTGGCGGGATTTGCCGTCTCGGTCGGCGCTGTGGTCCTTATCGGGCCGTACGTCAATTCCGTTGCAGATTTTTTTCAAATCCTCGCTACGGTGCGACCCTTGAACTGGGACGTAGTTGAGGCGAAAGGATCGGATTGTCAGTTAAAAGACCATCCAGCAGTTAACAATAATCATGGCATGGTCGCGGTGCTTCGCGAGGCGAACTGCCCGGGCTATTTCGCTCAGGGCACAGCGTACAACGTGGTTTTCGTTCATTCTACCGGCGAGGCGAACGACAGAGATAATTTGGCCTTTCAATACACTCCGGGCTACGAGGGCTATGCGCCATCACCACTTCCCGAGGTCGCCTGGAAAAGTGCAACTTTGCTAGAAGTCACCGCCCCTGGCGTCATTGAGGACATCAAGGTTCAGAAAACAGATGTCTCTGGCATAAGGCTGAGCTACAGGCTGGGCAGGCGCCTTTCGATCTAGACTTTCTTTAGTGGTGGTAGGCGCTTAAAAACGATGCTCCCCTGTCTGCCGCCACCTCGCCGATCGGCGGCTCCTCGTCGCTGCACAGCCGGCTCTGGTCAAGCCGTAGACGCGCTCCTCGGCGCCTGAAGTAGCTGCAAATGGGAACTACGACCCGGTCTTAGCCTTCCGAAGTGCCGCAGTAACCACGTCATCAATTCGACCGGCGGCGTCGCGCATCAGCGAAGCCGTAACGTGCGCGTAAATGTCTGCCGTCGTCGAGATCGTCGAGTGCCCGAGGCGTTCGACACAGTCTTCAGATCGACGCCGGCCTCTAGCGCCATCGACGCGAAGGTGTGCCGAAGATCGTGAAGCCTCAAATGTGGCAGCCCTGCGTCACGCAATGCCCGCATGAAGACCGTTCCGAAGGTATTGGGGACCCATGGCTCACCGCCACGCTCGGAGACCAGCGTTTCAACCGTCGGTCGCCCAAGGCCGGGAGCCATCATGCGTTGACCCTGCGTCGTGCGATGACGCCGCAACCGCTCCGCCACAAACAATGGAAGGCTAATCGTGCGCCGTGAGCGCTTCGTCTTCGGCTCCTTGAAGCGCGTTTGACTGCCAACACGTTCTATCGACCGCTGCACGGTTAGGTGCAACCCGTCGAGGTCAACGTCGCTCCACCGAAGCGCCAGGAGTTCGCCGCGGCGCAAGCCCGTGCCGAGGCTGGTCACTATGGCAGCGCCAATGTCGCAGGCCTCAAGCGCTTTAAGTAGCGCCGCGCCGCCGTGAGCATCGAGATGCCGCATCTCCTTCTGCTCGACACGCGGCGGGTCAACAAGTCCGCAGGGGTTTAAGGTGATAAGGCGTTGACGCTTCGCTCGGTTGAGCGCCACGTGCAGGGTGCAAAATACGTGATGGACGGTGCGGC
>JBAVSO010000029.1:0-8120 GCA_049695635.1 Candidatus Cybelea sp.
GACCCGGCACGCGTTGCGCGCGCCGCCGACTACGTCGGCACCTACTCGGGCGCGAGCGGCTCGGCGCTTAGAGTCGTCGCCGCCGCGGATCACCTTCAACTAATCGACGGCGGTAAGACGATTGCGCTCTATCCACGCGGCTCCGGGCTCTTCTGGGCCGACGATCCAAAGTATGCGCTCTTTCTGCTCGCATTCGGACGCGACGATAGCGGACGAGTCGTCGAGATGACCTACGGCTCGCAGTGGTTTCCGAACGAGCGGTATACCGGACCGCAAACGTTCTCGCATCCGCCGGCGTGGAACGCACTAGCCGGCCGGTACGAGAATACATTTTTTGGTCAACCGGCGGTGACGCGAGTCATCGTCGTCAAGAACCGCCTTACCTTCGACGGAACCGATGCGCTCAAGCCGCTTCCGAACGGCACGTTCGCGCTAGGCGATTCGATCGTTCGTTTCGACGCATACGCCGGCGACCGGCCGCAGCAAGTGTGGATCGATGCCACGCCATTCTATCGCGTGGAGCTGCCGTAGCTAAGAGCCTATGTCCCAGAGCAAACCGAGATCCTTTTTCGCGAAGGCGCGGAACGCGATAAGCGTCTCGGTGCTCAAGATGCCTTCAAGCGCGGCGATGCGTTCGGTAACGAGGTCGTTGAGTTCCTCGTGCTGCCGAACCCGCGCCACCGCGATGAGATCGAACGGACCGGCTACCGAATAGACTTCGGCAATCCCATCGATTGCGAGCAGATCGTCGGCGATCGTGCGAAGGCGCGCACGCTCGACGTTCATGAGGACGAACGCGGTGACCATGCTACACGGCACCGGTGGGAGCGAGCAGCGCACCACCGCAGTTGGGACAGCGTGCATTCATTGCGCCGGCGCAAGCCGAACAGAAGGTGCAATCATACGAGCAGACGCGGGCGTCGGCATCGCCGCGTATGGGTTGCTTGCAACGCTCGCAGGAGCTTTTCATTTCGAAGCCTGTATATGCCCCCAATCGCAACGACCCCTGGCACGGAGAAGCAATAGGATGAAAGCCGTTGTAGTCGAGCACCGCGGCGGGGCCGGCTCGCTGAAGGAGATTCCGGTGCCTCAGCCCGGTCCGGACGAGATCCTCGTTCGCGTCACGGCCGCCGCCGTCAATCCGATCGATTGGAAACGGCGCGATCGTCCGAACGAGAAGTTCCCATTCGTTCTCGGCCAAGACTTCGCCGGCGTCGTCAGCGCGCCGGGCACGCGCATAAAGAACTATCACGAGGGCGAACGAGTTTTCGGCATCGCCGGCGAGCACGGGTCGTACGCACAGTACACGATCGCTTCGGAACGCGACGACCCCATCGCCAAGATTCCCGATAGCGTCGGCGACGCCGATGCCGCCGCACTGCCGACGGCGGGTCTGACGGCGCTCGCAGCGATCGAAGCGCTGCACGTCACCGAGGGAATGACGCTGCTCGTGCTCGGCGCGACCGGGAGAGTCGGCGGCTTTGCGGTGCAGATCGCCCACGACCGTGGAGCGCGCGTGATCGGAACGGGGCGCTCTTCGAGCGACGCCTTTGCGCGCTCGCTTGGGGTCGATGAGTTCATCGCGTACGACCGTCAGAACGCCGTGCAGGCGGTGAAGGCGGGGCATCCGGATGGCATCGACGCAGCGCTCGACCTCGTCGACGACGCGGACGCGATCAAGGCACTAGCCGAGATCGTGCGCTCCGAGGGTCAGATCGTCTCAACCGTTCACTCCGCCGACGTCGAATGGTTCGCTCAGAGAAAAATCTCGGCGCAAAACATCGGGCTCTTTGACACACCGCAGTTTTCGCATGCCGGATTGCGCGCGCTGCTCGAGCTGCTCGTACAAAAACGCCTACGCGTAGTGATTTCGGCCGAACGCGCGCTTAGCGATGCCGTCGTCGCCCTCGAGGAGAGCAAGCGCGGCGGCATCTTCGGCAAGCTCGTTATTACGGTGGACTAGATGCACCGGCTTTCTTCAACAACTAGAACGCGTTTACTTATTTTTGAATTTTGCGACGCGCTTTTCGTTATAGGCGGCGAGCCCTTCTTTTGCATCCTCACTTTTGAAGAGCAGCGACTGCAGCTCGCGCTCCAACGCGAGCGCATCCTGGAGCGGAAGCTCGGCGCCGGTCTGTACGCTACGCTTGATATGGCCGACGGCCATCGGCGCCTTGTTCGGCGAGCAGAACTGCTTGGCGTAATCAATGATCTGCTCGCGAAACTCGTCGGCGCTCCCTTCATAAAGATCGTTGAGCATGCCCCAATCGAGAGCCTGTTCGTAGCTGACCGTCTTGCCGGTAATCATCATCTCGATCGCGCGCGACTTGCCGACGAGCCGCGCGAGCCGCTGCGTTCCTCCGGTCCCCGGGAGAACGCCTAGCGCCACTTCGGGAAGGCCGATCTTGCCGGCATCTTTGCGCGCGATGCGTACATCGGCGGCCATCGCGATCTCCAAACCGCCGCCGACGCAGTGACCGTTGAGCGCGGCGATCACAAGCTTAGGCGTCTGCTCGAGGCGTTGGAGCGTCTCGTTGGCGTGCAGGCAGAACATGTACTTGAACTCGGGCGTCACCTGGTTGAGCATGCCGATGTTCGCGCCCGCGGAGAAGAACTTCTCGCCCTTGCCGGTCAACACGATGACTTCGACGTCGGAATCGAAGCGCGCGTCGAGGATCGCTTCGTCCAGCTGGCGCATCATCTCGTGCGTATAGGTGTTGGCGGGCGGGTCGTCCATCTCGACGAAGGCGACGTGCCCGTCTTTCCAATAGTTGACGACTCGCTTGCCGTCGTGCTGACGCGCCTCCCGTCCGAAGGGCGTCTGTTGCGTTGCGCTGTTGACAGTCGTGCTCATGCAAGGTTTCCTTTTGGAGCGATCCAGAGGGGACCCCGCGCGCTTGCCGCGCGGGGGGCGCGTAGTCCGTAGGACGGAGCGCCTTTAAAAACCGTGGGTTCCCAACTGGATCGCGAATTCGGATCTTTCACGCGAGGTTTCCTTTTGGAGCGATCCAGTTGGGATCTTTGAAATGGTCTTTTAGTTTTGCTTCATCCGCTTCGCTGGGAAGAACCGTTGGGGCGTAGGCCTTCCATTCCGCTTCGGTCAGCTTTCGGCCGTCGACGGCGTATCGTTGGGCCGCGTAATCGCCGATCTTTCGGTTAAATCTCATGTCGGGAATATAAAGCTTCGTCTCGCTCGGGTTGACTTCGTTCACCCGCGCTACCGTCGCCAACGCTTCGTCGTAGAACTGTAAGCGCGCCCGCTCGTTGAGGTGCTCCTTATCGACCCCTTCGCCCGCTCGATCCTCGTCGACGCGCCCTTTGATGCCCCACGTGTAGGCCCACTGGGCCGAGCCGGAGTGATCCGTGCCAAAAAGATCGAGCGAGCCGGAGAACCATTTGTTGTAGTACTTTTGTTGGATTTCGACCGGGATGACGCCGGCCTTGGCGATCCGGCGCAATCCGGTGATGCCGGTCCCCATGTGAAACGACTCCTCACGCAGCATCGGGCCCATCGACGCAGCAAGCGGTGCGAAGCTCGAGTGCGAGAGCATCGTGAGCTGGAACTTCCCGTCCCGGTCCATGAAGTTTGTGTACGCGAAGAAATCGAGCCAGTGCGTAACGTCGTCGTTAAAGGCGTTGAGCAGACGGTTTTTCTTCCCGAAAGCGCGGCGCTCGAACATCTTCTGCGCCTCGATCTTTCCTTCGCTACCGAAGTTGTTGACCATCAGGTGACACATCTGATATCCGTGCCGCGTCTCTTCGACCATGATGCGAACGAGCGAGGCTAAATCGTACTCGCTCGGTGCGTTGTTCACCAGGAATCGCTGCTGCTCGTTGGAGGCAAACTCGGTGTCGCCCTGATAAACGACCATGTTGAGCACCGCATCGCGCATCCGCTGGTCGGGAATCTCGCGAACCTTCTCCCAGCGCCGCTCACCTTTGAAGTCACCGAAGTAGATCTCGGAGGTCGGAAGCTCGCCGTACTTTGCCTCGAAGCGATAGCCCGGCATAAAGCGGTCGACGAGTTCGCGGTCGAGCCCGATATCGTGTCGCCACTCATCGAGCATCGTAATCCAGTCATCAAAGGTCGAAATGCGGTTCATGGGCGTGCCTCATATAACGGAATTCAGTCGGGCGTCTGGAATACCGTCATACTAAATGGCGACGGGCTCAAAGTCAACCCCAAATTCGTCCGGCAGGCGGCAAGTTGCTCGGCCGATTTCCTTTATCTTTACGCTTTACGGGGACATGGTTCACCGCTTGTCCGGCGACGGCTCCCTTTGGATCGGCGCGCTGATCCGCTTGATGTCGTCGTTCGGCGTCTCCGCTCCCGCGGTCAGGCAAGCCGTCTCCCGGATGACGCGCCAAGGATGGCTGCTCGTCCGGCGTGAGGGCAACCGCGCTTTTTATAGCGTCACCGACCGCGGCAGGCGGCGAATCGAGGAGCTGAGCCCGCGGATCTACGGACCAGTCATCGAGTGGGATGGGAAATGGCGCCTGCTCAGTTATGCCATCGGAGAGGCGCACCGAAAGCGCCGCGAGCATCTGCGCAAGGAGCTGAGTGCGCTCGGCTGGGCGCAACTCTCGCCGACGACCTGGATCTCGCCCTCCGATACCTTGGCCGCGGCGCGCGAGGCGGCCGCAACGACCCGCACTCTCGACGCGGTCAATCTCTTCACGAGCGAGTATCGAGGACCACTAAGCGATCGAGCCTTGCTCGAGCGCTGCTGGAACGTCACCGAGATAGCATCGGAGTACCGGGCCTTCATCGCGCGCTACGAGCCACGGCTGCGCCGCGAACGGGAGGGTGGTGCTCTGAGCGACGAGGCCGCGCTGATCGAGCGTCTCTGGCTCGTGCACGACTACCGGAAGTTCGCCTATGCCGACCCCGGCTTGCCCAGCGAGCTGTTGCCGGCTCACTGGCCGGGCACTGCCGCCGCATCGCTCTTCCGTGAGTTCTACGCAGCGATCGACGCGAAATCACAACGTTACTTTCATCTTTGCGCAAGCGTTTGAACGGGTGCTCGCGGCGAAGCGTCGAAGCGAGCCGCCCATGCCCAAACGCCTGCTCCTAGCTCTAGGCATTGCCGCGTTTGCTGTCGCGGCCTGTCATAACAGCTCGTCGACGCCAAACACCTCGTTCACGCCGCTGTCGCCGTCGCCCAATCCATCGATCAAAAAAGCCACCATCCTGGTGACGATCGCCGGCACCCCGGCGGCAAAAATTCCCGTCGAACAATCCACGCCAAGGAACCCGACGAGCCCTCGCCCCGGTAAGGCCTTCGAAACCAAGAATACCGGCAAGAAAGGCATGGTCCATTTCACGGGCCTCAAACCGAACGGAACCTACTGCTGGGTCGCGGTTTTCTCTCCGAGCTTTAGGTCGTCGCAATGTGCGAGTTGGGCTGTCTGGCAAACGAGCGTCATTAGCCTAGGCACGTAAAGCGTCAGGGCGTTTCGTCGTCCTGTAGATGCAGGTGGCAGCCATCTTCGGCCTCCGAGAGCACGTCGCGTGCTTCCGCAAGAACCGCGGTCGAAAGCGGCCGGCTCGGCGGCTCGATGGTGCCGTGCTCGGCGAGAAACTCCACCTCGCTCCAATCCTCCCACGTTTCAAGCGGCTCGCCGTCGCGCGGGTCCGGAAACCGTACGCAGAAACCTTGATCGAGGTGCAGCCCCACGACGCTTACCTCGGTGCCGCGCGGAAAGTAGGTTCCGTCTTTCCAAAGCGTGCCGTAAGTGGTGCTGTACCGGGCGCCGATTTTTAGCGGTTCGTCCACGCTATGAGTTTACTCCAAACGGATCCATCGGCTTCTCGCCGATGTACGTAAGCACGCTCTTGGTTTCCGTGTAGAGACGCATCGTTTCCATCCCCAGCTCTCGGCCATATCCCGACTGCTTGTAGCCGCCGAACGGCACGCCTGGAAAAACGGCGTACGGCGTATTGATTGCGACCGAACCGCTGCGGACCGCTCGCGCTACGCGATTCGCCCGTCCCAGCCCCGCCGACCAGACGCTGGCAGCCAAACCGTATTCACTTGCGTTTGCAAGCGCGATCGCTTCGGCCTCGTCCTCGAAGCGAACGAACGTAGCAACCGGACCGAAGATCTCTTCACGCGCAACGCGGTGAGTGTTCTGCGCCTCGAACGCGGTGGGAACCCAAAACATTCCGCTCGCGAGGCTCTCGCCGAGCTCGGCCGGCGTTCCACCCAAAATTGCTTTCGCGCCCTCGGCCACTCCGATCTCGCAGTAACTTCGAATCTTTTCGTACTGCTCATCCACCGTGATAGCGCCGATTTGCGTTCGCGGGTCCTCGGGGTCGCCGACGCGAAGCCGCCTCGCCTTCTCGATGAATGCGCTTACGAACCGATCGTAAATTCTCGATTGCAGCAGAATTCGCGAGCGGGCTTCGCAGCACTGACCGGCATTGTAGTACACGCCGTAGAGCGCACCCGCGACTGCCGCATCGATGTCGGCATCGTCGAACACGATCGACGGCGACTTGCCGCCGAGTTCGAGCGTCACGCGCTTGAGCGTTTGCGCCGCCGCGGCCGCCACGCTCTTTCCGGTCGCCGTCGAGCCCGTAAACGCGATCTTATCGATTCCGGGATGTTCGACCATCCACGCGCCGACCGGTCGCGTCGAGCCGGTCACAACGTTGAGCACACCTTCGGGCACGCCGGCTTCCAGCGCGATTTGGCCGAGCTCTATCGCAGTGAGCGGCGTGACCGACGAAGGTTTGAGCACGATGGTGCATCCGGCGGCGAGTGCGGGCGCAACTTTCCACGAGGCGAGAAGGAGCGGAAAGTTCCACGGAACGATTGCGCCCACGACGCCGACCGGCTCGCGAACGGTATTGGCAAGATAGGCCGGGATCGGCGGTGGAAGCGTCTCGCCATAGTTCTTGGTTGCCGCGCCCGCGTAGAACTCGAAAGTGTCGACGATCGCGCCGAGCTCACCCTTGGCGGTAGCTATCGTCTTCCCGTTATCGCGAACCTCGCGAAGCGCGATTTCTCCGGCCCGCTCACCGATGAGCTGCGCGATCTTGGAAATAATCTTAGCGCGCCGCGATGCCGCCATCGTCGGCCAGCGGCCGGCGTCAAAGGCTCGGCGCGCGGCTGCAACCGCCGAGTTGACGTCCTCACGCGTCGCATCCGCTACGTCGGCGATCTTCGCACCGGTCGCGGGGTTGGAGTCTTGATATACGCCGCCGTCGGACGCGTCGCGCCACTCGCCGCCGATTAGGAGCTGCGTCTTGGTTAGGGTCGCCGTCGTGCTCATCTCGGTGCCTTCAACTCGACGCGCTCGAATACCGTTGCGATTCCCTGGCCGACGCCGATGCACATCGTCGCAAGGCCGTAGCGCGCGCCGCGACGGCGAAGCTCGTGCAGGAGCGTGGTAGCAATGCGCGCGCCGCTTGCACCGAGTGGATGACCTAGCGCGATCGCCCCGCCGTTAGGATTGGTGATTCGCGGATCGAGCGCGAGCTCGCGCATGCATGCGATCGCCTGTGCGGCGAAAGCTTCATTTATCTCGATCAGATCGAGTTGCGTGACCGCGATGTTGAGCCGCGCCAGCACTTTGCGCGTGGCGGGGATCGGTCCGAGACCCATGACGTCGGGTGCGACGCCGGCCGACGCACTGCCCGCGTAGCGCGCCATCGGCGCAAGGCCAAGCCGCTTCGCCGTCTCCGCTTCGCAGAGCAGCAACGCGGCGGCGCCGTCGTTGATTCCCGATGAGTTCCCGGCGGTTACCGTTCCGCCGGCTTTGAACGCGGGCTCGAGCTTCGAGAGCGCTTCGAGCGTCGTTTCGAGCCGAGGATGCTCGTCGCGTGAAACGTGCGTGCCGGCGCCTCGCGCGGCGGGAACGGTAACGGCGACGATCTCTTCTTCGAACGTGCCGCGTTCGATCGCAACTTTACATTTCATTTGCGATTCGAAAGCAAACCGGTCTTGCTCTTCGCGCGTGACGCGACAGCGCTCCGCAACTCGCTCGGCCGTCTCACCCAACGAGATGGTCCACTCCTCGGGCATCTTCGGATTGATCATTCGCCAGCCAAGTACGGTATCGAAAAGATGTTGCCGGCGCCCGAACGCAGCGTCGCTCTTCGGCAGGACGTAGGG
>JBAVSO010000030.1:0-12527 GCA_049695635.1 Candidatus Cybelea sp.
GCACGGCACTATTTTCAAAATGAGCCTATCCGGCAGCGAGACGATCATCCATAGGTTCAACAAAGAGCAAAATGGCGGTGAAAACCCGGAAGGGCCTTTAGTCTTTCTCAACGGGCAGCTTTTCGGCACAACTCCGGCCGCCCCGCCTGACTATGGTGGCACGATCTACAGCGCAACCCCGAAGCACCTCACATATCTTTATCGCTTCCCAATCATTCCAGGAGGTATTCAGGGCCCGACTGGTCTGATGCTCAAACCCTCGACGCAAAGTTTTTACGGCACGGCGCGCGTCGGCGGCGGCTCGGGGAACGGCGGAGGCATCTTTCGTTATTCGCTATAGCCGCCCAGGTTGCTCGGGCCGCCGATCTGCTTCGCTGCCCGCTGCATCACCCGCACCGCATCGCACCGCTGCACAGCACTGCGACGTTGGCTTTGCGGGCTTCGCAGTTGCGCGGAATAGCGACGCGGATCGCATAGCCGGCAAAGCAGCATAGGATCACATTGCGGCGTTGAACCCTGTCACGTCGCTCGCGAGGCCGTAGGCCGAGGCGGCGAATCATCCCGAGGCCCGCGCAGTCCAGTGGGCAAGGAGCAAAGCACACGTGCAAGGCTGGAACCTCAGCCACTATGCGATAAGCAGCTGTGTCACCGCTGCGTTGCTCGCGGGATGCGGCGGATCGCAGCCGCCGATCGGCGCGCCGGGTTTTGTGCCCGCACGCCGCGCTAGGACGGTCCCTCGCTACCTCTACGTGACCAATGGTTCCTCCGACAACATTTCCGCCTTCGCCATCAACGCGAGCAGCGGTGCCTTGACGCAGGTGCATTCGCCGTTCAAGGCAGGCCGTAACCCGTTCGATGTAGTGGCCCGATAGGGCGACCGTTAGCAACCCTACCTTCGGCTTCAGGAGGCGCAGATGATGAGGTTCCGGCGGCAACGCCGGTTTCGGAACCGTTTGCAGTATTTCCACGAGTGGCGCGGAAACGGTCCTGCACGACTTCACTGGCGGCTCGGAGGGAGCCAACCCAAGTGCGGCGTTGCGTGATGTCGCCGGCGTCCTTTACGGAACGACGGCGAGCGGCGGCCGCCACCGCAATGAGGGAGGGTGCCACAAATCTACGGGCTGCGGAACTATCTTTGTCTTGTCACCGTAACTGCACAAAGCGTTTGCGCAAGATATTAGGAGCAAAGCAGAAATGAAACGTTGGAATCTTATCCATTATGCAATGAGCGGCTGTGTCACCGCAGCATTGCTCGCAGGCTGCGGCGGGTCGCAGCCACCGCTTGGTCAGTCAGCCCCTCGCCCTGAGACGGCCGGGCAAGCGGGTTACAATGGCACGACGGCAAGATCGATAACTCGACTATCCAGTCTCAAAGGTGAAACATTTATGGCGACAGATCTGCGCCGCAGGTGCCGTCCTGATGGCGTCGCCAAGCTTACCTTTACGGCTATCGGTAACGCAACTGGACCGCTGCCGGGAACCTTCAAGAGCAGCGGTATTGCCCACGTTGTGAATGTTCGCGGATATCGAGGACACTTTAAGGACACCTTTGTGATAGACTCCTCAGGCGTCCATTATGGGGCCGCCATCCACAATGGCGGCGCATTTCCAATAGGTTGCTCGCCCCCCAACTTCAATGTCAGCGCTAAATATAGCCTAAAACAGGGGCACGGTGACTCAGGGACGACTGAAGTGATTCTTACCGATCATTCCTTTAGCCAGACTTTTCAGTAGGGCCTTGCAGCGCCACGCGCTACCTCGCGCGCGCCGGCAGAGGGGAGCCTTGTTTTGAAAGGCCCCAAACGCTTTAGCTCATCTCCAGCAATTGAAGAACGACGGTCAGGATGGCCGTCGCTCTTGTTTTTCACGAGGACTTATGTGGCGGCCTGTGGCGCTCGTGCTTCCCGATTTCTACACCGACTGCGCAGCGCTGAGAATTACTTCGACCACGCGATCTGGTTGCGAGAGCATCGGCACGTGACTCGAATCAAGTTCGGTCGTCTTGGCTTTCATGCGTTTGGCAAGAAAACGTTCAAGATCCGGGTTGACGGTGTGGTCCTTCTTTCCGACAATGTACCAACTAGGTTTGGTCTTCCACGCAACGCCCGGCGCATCGTGCGCGAAGATGTTGGCAGCCGGCGCGCCCTGTGTCGCCCACACGAGCTGCTGCTCAGACGCCGGGAGATCGCCGCAAAAATACTGCAGGCCTTCTTTGGTCAGCCAGATACGTCCATTGACGACTTTGATGTGCTTGAGCACGTCGGTCGCGGGGAACTTCTGCTGTATGCTTTGCGATGTCTCGCCGGCGTCAGTATCGGGAGCAAGCGCGTTGATATAAACGAGAGCTTTTACGCGCGGGACGGTTCCGGCGGCCGTGATCACCGAGCCGCCATATGAATGTCCAACAAGCACGATAGGACCCTTCACCACGTCCATCGCCCACTTGGCAAAAGTGACGTCGTTTTCGGGTGTGTTGAGCGGGTACTGCGCAGCAATGCAATCGTAGCCTTGCGCTTGCAACGGCCCCATCACTTTGGTAAAGCACGAGCCATCGGCCCAAAGACCATGACAGAAAACTATGCTCGGTTTGCCCGCGCCGCTCATCGTCGCAGCCACTTCGGTTCGCGCCGATGCAAAGGAGTAGCTCGCCGCTGCGGCACCGATCGCTGCCGCGCTCGTCGCAAGGAATCGGTCGCGTTTAATGCTTGTTTTCGAACGCATACTATCACTCCCATCGATGTAGTAAAGAACTCGTTCAATTCACAGGTGCTCAGCATGGTCCCTCCCTCGAAGACGTACCGCCAATGACGGACTCACGCACTAAAGGCTCTGTGGCGCTTCGCTGAGTTCCATAAGTATGGGCGCAAGCAAAATGCGAGTAGCCTAAGCAAAGCGTCTAACGTGATGCCGGCCTCGCGAGCGCCGTTGGCGGGGAAGCGGTCGAAAACAATGCGCACGACACCGCGAAGAGTCGTCACCCTGTCCTGCGATCACCTTATTGTTACCGCCACCGACGGATGCCATCCGCAACTTAGCGCGACGAGCAGCAACGACCACGGTAAGGATAACCACGGAAATTAGTCGCGGGGGATCGCCGTGAGCACGCCCGGAGCAAACCTTCCGAGAAATATGATAACGACGATGAAAACCGGCAGCATAATCAGATATAACCATCGGCTGAGCACAAAAGAAAACAACCACGTTGTCCCGCCGCTTCGTGGCCCTGCTACAGCGCTCACCGTACCACCTCGCCACCATAGCCAGCTCGCAGAGATCAGCCCCAAGGCAAACGGTGCCACCATCGTAACAACGGGTATCAACCACTGGGGGCCGCCGAAAGCGAGTTAGGCGCGATCATTGGCATGAATATAATGACGAAGATTGCAGCGGGAAAGGCGATCATTAACCACTCATGCTCAAAACCACAAACAACGTAAAGAACTTCCGTGGCCGGATTTGATCGTCGCTTGGCCGCTCAGTCATTCCCTCACCTTATCGCGCTTGATTGTTTGCCGGCTTGTACGTGCTCGCGACATCACGCCCGGCGCGCCGATCGGCGGCTGCGATCCGCCGCATCCTGCGAACAATGCTGCGGTGACACAGCTGCTTATATAGTGGCTAAGATTCCATCGTTTGTGCGCTTTGCTCCTAGCACGCTGGCAAAGGATTTATGCAGTTACGGTGACAATGCAAAGACAGTTCCGCAGCCTATGGATTTGTGGCATGCGCCCGGGATGCGGCGGCGACCGCCCTGCGGCGTCGTTCCGTAAAGAACGCCGGCGACATCGAGCAACGCTGCCATTGGGTAGGCTCCATCCGAGCCGCCTGTGAAGTCGTGCAGGACCGTTTCCGCGCCACCCGTGGACATGCTGTAAACGGTTCCGAAACCAGCGCTGCCGCCGTCGGCGGTGGTGCCGTAGAGCGTACCACCCACATCGATTAGGCCAGCCATTGGTTCGCTGCCATCAGTGCCGCCGGCAAAGCTGTATACAACCTTCTCCGAGCCGCTCGTTGTTATGCTGAAGACCGTGCCGTTGCCATTTGTACCGCCGGAAGAGGTTGTGCCGTAAAGCGTGCCACCCTCGTCGATTAGGCCTGCCGTGGGTGAGCTGCCATCGGTGCCGCCGGCAAAGCTGTATACAACCTTCTCCGAGCCGCTCGCCGTGATGCTGAAGACCGTTCCGTATCCGTACGCGCCGCCTTGCGACGTTGTGCCGTAGAGCGTACCACTTACGGCGATTAGGCCCGCGACCGGCTGGCACCCGTCGGTGCCGCGGGCGAAGCTATACCGAACTTTTTCCGAGCCGCTCGTTGTTATGCTGAAGACCGTGCCGCAGTTGTACTTGCCGCCCATAGTGGTTGTGCCGTAAAGCCTGCGGCTCCCGTCAAACAGGGATGCGGCGGGAAAAAGGCCATCGGTTCTATGGCCGAAGCTATGGAGCACTTGCTCCACGCCGCTCGTCGTGACGCTAAAGACCGTGCCGCCGTCACTGTAGAAGCTGTAGTAATATGAGCCGCCCACTTCCGTCGTGCTGTAAAGCGTGCCCTTCACATCGATCAAGCTCGCCTCCGGGAGGGCGCCGTCGGGTTTTCTTTTGACACTATAGAGTACTTTCTCCGCGCCGCTCTTTGTAACGCTGAAGATCGTGCCTCTGTTGGCCGTGCCGCCGTAGGCGGTGGTGCCGTAGAGCGTGCCATGCACGTCGATTAGTGATGCATGAGCTCGATCGCCATCGGGCGCGCCGAAGAAGCGATACAGGACTTTGTAGTTCGTGCTCTTGCCGCGTGCCCCGAGCGTGTGGGTTTGCGGCATCGTGCCCGGCGCGCCGATCGGCGGCCGAGAGTCATCCTGACCCTTCGACAAGCTCAGGGGAAGGACGCCGCATCCTGCGAGCATGGCGATGCCTATGCTTAAGCATAACGAATAGCGGCTGAAACCGGAAACCTTCATCTGCCTTGCTCCCCTGATGCAAGAACGCATCGGCGGCTAGGATGTTCGGCGTGGAAGCTCAATTCCCGGCCTCGACTAGCGCGATCTGAACCGGCCGCTTACGGCTACAAGCTGCTCGAAGCAGCTTACCAGAGTGAGAGTTGGTCGAGCGTGAACTCCGCCGAGCTATAGTCTGAGTTTGCGTTGGTAGCAGTGAAGTAGACCGCGTTAGTCGGCGCAAGCTCGGCTTTCATCGGAAAGGCGCCGACGACGTCGCGCTTCGAGTAGGCGATGCTGCCGTAAAGCGCGACTGCGTCGAACTCTCCCGCCTTGATCGCGAAGATCGCGGAGTACGGAAGTTCTTGGCCGGGTTGCAGCGTAAAGCTGCTCGAGTACTTCGGCGAGCTAAGACGCGTCATCTCGACGGTTCGGTAAATTAGCGTCCGCGATGCCACGTGAGCGTCCCGCTGATAGATCGTCAGCCCCCCGATGGAGCGATCCATGGTGGGCGTGCTGTTCGACGCGTAGCGAAGGCCGACGGCGGTAAATCCCGTCGCAATCAATGCGGCATTGGTGCTGCCGTTATTGGACATAGTTACTTTGATGGCGAGCTGAACCAGCCCGTTGTGGGTGCCGAGTTTGTACAACGATCCGGTGAGCCGCAGCGACGGCGGCTCACTCGCGGGTTTCAATCGCTGCTCGTAGACGAAAACGTATAGCGCCCAGAGTCCCGCAGCCACGATCGCGACGACCTCGACGGCGTCACGCAGTGTCCCTAGCGGTTCGTTTCGTTCGCGCCTTCCGAACACGCTATGGCGTAGCCGCAGGCGTCCGCGGAGAGCTGATCCTCATGACTGCTCTAAAAGACAATCGATTTAGAATGGTCTCACAGGTTAGCTCCAACATCAGCAATGCCCTCCAATGCCGCGTGCGGGACGCGCGGCCCAGATCCGATGGTGAGCAGGCAACGAGCGAAAGCCCCGTCGCGGCAGCAAGCTCCCTAAGGCCCCCGCAAAACAAGGCCCCCGCCCCGGGCGCTGCGATCGACGCCGTAAAGCCAAAGCGCTAAGTCATTGCGATGTAGTCAAAAGCTAATGGTGCCCGACCATTGATCCGAGTACATGCTGCCCGAGCACTGGAACGTCAGAGTTCCGCTGCCTTTCGCATGAGCGAACTTCCCTGTGCCACCGTGGACGGTGTACGTAAATGTAACGGTGCATGGGTTCGCAATACTTCCACGACCCTCGCTCAGAGCTATGAAAATCACTTGGTTCGGATGTCTTGAGCTTTGTAAAGTTGCACCACCACTCCAAGAGCAAAGCTTACGCCCTTGTACGAGCACCGATTCCTTTCCTTGACCCAGAAACGAAGAGTTACCGGAGCCGTCAAAAAAGAAAGCTCCCCCCGATTTGTAGGTACAAAGCGTGCCGGTTCCCGTTCCCGAGTACCCGCCACTAAACGCGCCGCCTAATGCAGGAGCGGTGCGAGCAACTCCCGGCATCACAGCGTTAGCCCCGGGTGGTCCGACCGGCCCGTGTGATCCGCCACAAGCTGCAAGCAATATAGCCGCTACACAAACGCTTAGCGTACAGCGGCTAAGGTTCAAATTCTTCATCTACTTTGCCCCTTTCGCAGACGGAGTCTAGTCGAATGCCTTAGCTTAGCGCCACTCAGGCTCGCGTACAACGGACAATAACCCCGCCCGGGCCGTCGCCGCCTGAGAACTTTAGCACCTACGACTACTAGATACATGACCGGCAAGCGTTGTAGTGCGAACCAATAGGACCCGACCCTTTGGACCAAGCCGGTATATCAATCGCCACGCCGACGATCGACGACCACCGCTTTCCAGTCCGCGCGGCTCGGAGCCCCTGGCAATGCGTGGAGCGTGCCTGCGGCGCGCCGCCGATCGGCAAGGTGGCCGCGGAGCCGTGGGCCGAGACGGCGAATCGAACTGAGGCCCCGCGGCGTTAAGTGAGCAGGGAGCAAAGCACACATGAGACGCACGAATCTTAGACACTATGGAAGGGCGGTGCGCGCACCGGCGCGTGCATCGGTCTAAGGAAACCAGGACCGGCCCCTATCGCGAAGTCGTAGTTTATCGAAAACGACAGAGCTACGCGCGAAAGGAGCCGGCTATGACCAAGGATAGCGCATCTTCCCGCCCGAGTGAACCCCAGACGTTTGTGGGCCTCGACGTCCACAAGGAAATGATCGCCGTCGCGGTTGCCGACCGCGGACGCTGCACCTCGTTCGCTTGGCGTCATCCGCAACGATCTCGACGAGCTGCGTAAGGTACTACGGCGGTTAGGCTCGCGGACGCAGCTGCAAGTCTGCTACGAGGCGGGAGCCTGCGGTTATGCGATCCACCGTTTCTTGACGCGGCTGAGGATCAAGTGTCTTATTGTCGCACCATCGTTGATTCCGCGCAAACCTGGCGACCGGGTCAAGACCGATCGCCGGGACGCGTTAGCGCTAGCGCGCCTTTTGCGCAGCGGAGATCTCACAGCTACCTGGGTTCCCGACCCTCAGCACGAGGCGTTGCGCGATGTGGTGCGCGCGCGCGAGGACACCGTCGAAGATCGGCTTCGAGCGTGGCATCGGCTCACAAAGTTCTTGCTGCGGCTCGCGATTAGCCCGCCGCCAGGTATTCGCGCACGGTCAGTCCGGTATCGGCAATGGTTGGATGGCCTTCAGTTCGACGACGTCGCTCAAGGTTTGGTTTTCATTGAATACCGGCACAGTATCGAGGAGATCGATCAACGCGTCACGCGCTTCGAGCAGGAGCTCTCTGAGCTCTCAGAGCGCTCGCCGCATGCGGCCACGATTGGAGCGTTACAAGCGATGCGCGGCATTAAACTTCTTACCGCAACGACGATCGTGAGCGAGGTAGGCGACCTGGGCCGCTTTGAGAACCCGCGGCAGTTGATGGCCTACGCCGGCTTGGTGCCGTCAGAGCACAGCAGCGGTAGTCGTCTGCGTCGCGGCTGTATCACCAAGAGCGGTAACGCACACCTGCGCCGAGTGCTAGTTGACGCGGCCTGGCACGCTCGCCTTGTACCCAAAACGCCCGAGGCGCTTCGTCGGCGACAGGACGGCGTTCATCGGCAGGTTTGTGCGATCGCGTGGAAGGCGCAGCACCGATTGTACAAACGTTACCGGCATCTGTGCGCATGCGGCAAGCGCCCACAACAAGCCGCATTCGCAGTCGCCCGTGAACTCCTGGGCTTCATTTGGGCGATCGGCCAGGTCGTTCGAGGTTCCAGGCTTGTGCACCAGCCTGCTGCTTGACAATCGAGAGGAAGCTCAAGTGCATCGGCCGGCTGGCGTTCCGCATTATCGGCAAGGAGAATCCTCAATTAACGGCTTGCGCCAAGCTCCGGCCCAACGCGCGTTCTTAGACCGAGGCAGCTCCCCGACGAATCAATGTCATGCGGCTCTGACCCGCGAATATCAGCGTGATTCACCGTCGAGACGCCCGGACCGCCCGTCGGCCGATGCACCTGATTCTCACCATCGTGAGGAGAGATTCACGCCCACGAAGTCGCGAGCACAGGAGGTTGACAAATGCCCTTCCATATCAGCCATTATGCAATAAGCAGCTGGGTCACCGCAGCATTGCTCGCAGGATGCGGCGGATCGCAACCGCCGAGCGTGGTTCCCCAAGGGTCCATAATTGCGCCGGCTCGTACGGTTTTGCATAAGCCTGGGACTACGCCTTACTTCAAATCATTATTTGACTTCTACGGAATTAATGGGGAGTATCCTGGAGCGGGTTTACTCAATGTGAACGGCCTGCTGTACGGTACCACCGAGGCGGGCGGCGGGAGGCCGCACAGAATTGGGAGTGGGACCGTCTTTAGCATCACAACGGGTGGCAAGGAACAAGTGCTGTACTACTTTGACAGCTATCATCAACGCGGCCATCAACGTCGCAATGGCAAGGATCCTTCCGCGGCCTTAATCGACGTGAGCGGCATGCTCTACGGCACCACAACTGGTGGCGGCAAGCACGGGTACGGAACGGTGTTCCGCATCAGCACAACTGGCGTGGAACACGTAATTCACCGTTTTGCGGGCGGCTCAGATGGTGCGGATCCCATCGGCCGACTACTGAACGTGAACGGCACGCTCTACGGAACGACGTGGTTAGGCGGCTATGGAAGCTATGGCGGCTGCGGAACGGTGTTCAGTCTGACGCCATCCGGCTCGGAACACGTGCTGCACAGTTTTAAGGGTGACTCCGATGGCTGTGGGCCTTCCGGAGGCTTGATCGACGTGAATGGCGCCCTCTACGGCACCACGGAATACGGCGGCACTTATGGCTACGGAACCGCTTTTAGCATCAGCACGTCCGGATCAGAGCAGGTGCTGTACAATTTTGGCAGCGGCTATGATGGCCAAAATCCCGCGGGGGACCTAGTCGAGATGAATGGTACGCTCTACGGCATCACGGTGAACGGCGGCGCCAATGGCTGGGGAACGATTTTCAGCATTAGCACGACTGGATCGGAGACGGCGTTGCACAGCTTCAGCGGTTCCGACGGGCAAAACCCTGTCGGGGGTCTGATCGCTCTGGGTGGCACTCTCTATGGCGTAACCTTCTATGGTGGTGACACAGCTGGGACGGTCTTCGCATTGACGCCGTAAACGCAGTCCGTCACGCGCTGCACTTACCCTCAGCCTGCGGCTTCCGTGAGCAAGGAGCAAAGCACACATGAGACGTTGGAATCCTAGCCATTATGCAATAAGCATCTGTGTCACGGCAGCATTGCTTGCAGGCTGCGGCGGATCGCAGCCGCCGACGGGCACGCCGGGTGCGATGCGGCAGAGCCGCGCGACTGTCACGCGTGCCGAGCGCGGCGGATCGTGGATACCGGCGAAAGCGAAGAGCGAGGACTTGCTTTACGTCACTGAAGGGGCTAAAGTGCCCATTTATTCTTACCCACGCGGTAAGCTGGAAAAAGAAATCCACAGTTATTATGGGAATACTTTTGAGGGCGAATGCGCCGATGGCCGCGGCAACGTCTACGTCATCGACGACAACGACCTCACGTCGGGTAACACGTACATAGAGGAGTACGCTCATGGACGAGCGCGCAGTCCGATTCGAAGGTTGTTCGATCACCTCATGTTTGACCAGATGTGCGCGGTCGATCCGACGAGTGGTGATCTTGCGGTAACGGAGAACGACTCGGTTAAGATCTGGCACCCTCATGCAAATTACGGGAAACGCCGTCGTTTACCCGACGACTTCGCCAATTACGCCTGTAGCTACGATGACAGCGGTAACCTCTTCGTGAACGGATCTAAGCCCGGGAGCCCACGGGATTTTCTCTTGGCGGAGTTGCCCAAGGGCAGCCGCACATTCGTCGCCATAGCGTTGCCACGAATGCAAACAACGGCACTTGGGCCCGGCGGAATTCGGTGGGACGGTGAATACCTCGCGTTTTCAAACCGCGTGAACAAGATCTATCGTTTAACTGTCAGCGGAACGCAAGCTCGAATCGCTGGGACCGTTGATCTCGAAGAGGCGACGCGCGTCTCTTCCATTTGGATACACGGGAACACAGTAGTCGGAGGCGGTTATATCTGGGACTATCCGGCGGGTGGCAAACCGATCGGAAGTATCGCCGCCGGCGACAGTGCCGGAGTCGCCGTTTCTGTGCCGCCGCATTGATCTCATCGCCTTGGCACGACACTGCAGACTTTCAAAGCCGCCCCGCGCACGTCCCCGCGCTCGCGAGGCCGCATCGCGTTTAGGCGCTTAGGCGGGAACCTTGTGCCGCATAAGCGCCATTGGAAGGCGCTAACCGAAAGGGCCTTCTCCCGAAAGCCGGAGAAGACCGCACGGCCGCGATAACGCTCGCGTCGTGAGGAGCGGAAAATGATTGCTGTAGGCCTTTGCCGTCATGCCCTCACTCTTTGCGGGGCTGCAGCGATGCTTGTAGGCTGCGGCGCGCGAAATCCGTATCCAGACCCGATTGGGTCATCGGGCGTCATGCCACAAATACCGCGCTCGTCGATGCTGCCTCAGGCTAAGGCTGGCGCTCTCTTGTACGTTTCCAACTACCGGAACGGTACGGTGAACGTCTATACGTATCCCCAGGGTTCGCAGGTCGCTACCGTGACGGGATTTGCGAAGCCGCTAGGGGATTGTGCAGACGCGGCAGGTGACGTATTTATTGCCAACAGCGCCGACAGAGATATCGTCGAATACGCGCATGGCGGCAGCGAGCCGATCGCGACGTTGAACGACTCGGTATATTACCCCAATGGATGCTCGGTCGATCCGACTACCGGAAACCTCGCTGTTTCGAATGGCGAGAGCAAGAAGAGAGACGGCAGCGGCAGCATCGCGATATATCCGCACGCCCAGGGTAAGCCGAAATACTATACCGGAGTGCAGTATTACAATTCGTGCGGCTACGATGACGACGGCAACCTCTTCGTCGCCGGCGTCGGCAATAGCGACTACGTTTTTGCGGAGCTTCCGAAAGGGGGCAAGACCTTCAACAATATCCGCCCGAGGAACTTTCTGGCGGTTGACTTCATACAATGGGATGGTAGGCATCTGACAGACGAAGTACCCCTAACCCATTCATCGTTGATTTACCGACTAAAGGTCTCCGGCTCAAATGCGCGCGCCATTGGCATTACGAAGCTCGATGAAGCCGGCGCGTCGTTCATCGAACGACCGAGAATCATCCTCGCAGGCTCGAGCGGATTTGATTTCTTCAATTACCCTTCCGGTAAGGGAGGGTCCGACGAAGAAGATAAGCGACTCGGAGGGGCCGACGGGCATCGTGGTCAGTACCGCCTCCAGATAGAGCGTTTTGGCTCGGTGCAGTGCACTTAGCTCGGCATGGAGCACGGGTGCGCCTCCGACTAGCGTCAGTTACACGCGACGAGGAGTCGCCGATCGGCGAGGTAGCCGCGACGTTCGGCGCGAGGCGGCGAATCATGCTCAGCCCCGCGAAGTTCCGTGGACAAGGAGCAAAGCACACATGAGACGTTGGACTCTTAGCCAGTATGCCATAAGCAGCTGTGTCACCGCAGCGTTGCTTGCAGGATGCGGATCGCAGCCGCCGATCAGCGCGCCGCTGGGCCTGCGCGCCGGCGCGCTCCCGACGGAGCGAGAGCACCCGCCGTTTGGAACGGTCTTCGCGGTGACAAGGTCCGGTAAGACGATCGTGCTCCATCGCTTCGGCGGGGGCCCTGGGGACGGTGCAAACCCGTACGCCGGACTCATCGATGTAGGCGGCACGCTCTACGGCACGACCACGAGTGGCGGCGCGTACGACGACGGAACGGTCTTCGAGATCGCCGCCTCTGGCGCAGAAACCGTCCTTCACAGCTTCAACGCTTCAGGTGTTTTCGGCTCAATCAGGGACGGGCTCAATCCGCGCGCCGGCCTCGTCAACGTCAACGGCACGCTCTACGGCGATACGTTGCGCGGTGGCGCGACCGATAACGGATCGATCTTTTCGATCACACCGTCCGGTACCGAAGCCCTGATCTATAGCTTTGGCCCTCCAGCCGGCGCAGCGCCGGCCGCGGACCTTCTTAACGTCAACGGCACGCTCTACGGCACGAC
>JBAVSO010000031.1:0-45262 GCA_049695635.1 Candidatus Cybelea sp.
CGCGGTTTTAGAGCTGAGGCGGGGCCCCGCCGCTCGGCGGCTTGGACTGATTCTTGTGGCAGCCTTTCGGCGTTTGCGAACACTTGTGGGCAGTGCTGCCGCTCTGCGTAGGCTGGTTCTTGTGGCAGCCTTTCGGCGTTTGCGAACACTTGTGGGCGGTGGTGCCGTGCGGGGCACCCGACGCCATCGGCATCGGAGGCGCTTGCGGCGCCTGCGCGATGACGGTACCGGTCGTTATCAACGTTGCGAGGCTGAGAAGCGTCAATGTGCGTGAGACGTTTAGCATGACGTGAACCTCCATAAAGACGATTATACGGAGACGATTCTACTAAGGCTCACCAAAGCCCCGGAGCGAATCGAGCCGAAGCTCTTACTGGCCAGTCCGGCAACTAACCATCCAGTCGATTCCAAACTTGTCGGTGAGCATTCCGAACTTCGCACCCCAAAACATATCGGCCATCGGCATCTCGACGTTTCCACCGGCGGCAAGATAGTTAAAAACACGCTCCGCTTCGGCGACGTCCGTCGTGGAGACGCTCAGGGAGATCGGCCCCTCGCCGTAGGTCTTGCCCGGAGTAGCGTCGGACGCCATGAACGAGACGCCGGCCGACTTAAAGTTCGCGTGCATGACGCGGTTGGCCGTCTCCGGCGTGACGGGCGGACCGCCCGCGTCTTTCGGCATCTCGCTCCATCGCGAGAGCCCTTCGATTTCACCGCCGAACGCGGGTTTATAAAAGTTTAAAGCTTCTTCGCATCTACCGTCAAAGAGCAGGTACGGTTCGAGTTGCATCGGGTTTGCCTTCTCTCAAGCGCCGGGTGTTGAGCCGCGACCATTGGCGACGGCCCCGGGAAGCCCCTGGCCGACGAGGGCCCCGGCTATCGCGCGCGCAAACCAACCAGGTAGGTGAAGACTCGCTCCGATATCCGCAACGTTGCCATCATCGCGCACGTCGATCACGGCAAGACGACCCTCGTCGACGCGATGCTCAAGCAAAGCGGCGTCTTCAGGGAAGGTCAGCAGGTCGCCACGCGCGTGCTCGATTCGAATCCCCTCGAGCGCGAGCGCGGTATCACGATCCTGGCAAAGAATACCGCCGTTCGCCACGGGGACGTAAAGTTCAACATCGTCGACACGCCCGGCCACTCCGACTTCGGCGGAGAGGTCGAGCGCGTGCTGCAGATGGTACAGGGCGTGCTGCTGCTAGTTGACGCCGCCGAGGGGGTGATGCCGCAGACTCGGTTCGTTCTGCGTAAGGCGCTCGAACTCGACCTGCGTGCGATCGTCGTGGTGAATAAGATCGATCGCAAGGACGCGCGTGCGCAAGAAGTCGTCAACCAAACGTTCGATCTCTTCGTCGAACTCGGCGCGAACGACGAACAAGCCGATTTCCAGGTTCTCTTCACCAACGCAAAGGCCGGCATCGCAAAGCGATCGCTCGAGGAGGAGAGTGACTCGCTCGAACCGCTCTTCGAAACCATCGTCGCGCGCGTTCCGGAGGCGCCGTCGGAAGAGGGTCCGTTCCAGCTACTGATTTCCGCAATAGACCACAACCGCTACGTCGGACGTGTCGGGATAGGACGCATTTTTCGCGGCGGCTCGCGGCGCAACGACCCGATCGTCAAAATCGCGCGCGACGGCGCGGTGACGCCGGGACTGCGGCTCACAAGTCTCTTGACTTTCGCGGGCTTGGAACGGATTGACGTCGAGGAGGCGTCCGCCGGCGATATTGTTTGCGTTTCTGGAATCGAGAACCTCAATATCGGGGATACTATCGCCGACGCGAGCATGCCCGAAGCTATTCACGCCGTAGCGGTGGACGAACCGACCGTCTCGATGTTCTTCAGTGTCAACAACTCGCCGTTCGCGGGCCGCGAGGGCAAGTTTCTCACCTCGCGCCAGATTCGCGAACGGCTGCTGCGCGAGTTGGAGTCCAACGTCGCGCTGCGAGTTGCCGAGACCGGATCTCCAGACACCTTCGAAGTGCGGGGCCGCGGCGAGCTTCACCTCGCGATCTTGATCGAAACGATGCGGCGCGAAGGTTACGAGCTAGCCGTCTCCAAGCCGCAGGTCATCGTGACGGAGCGTGACGGCGAGCGTTGGGAACCCGTCGAGTACGTCGTCGTTGACGTTCCCGAATCGTACGCCGGCGCCGCGATCGAAGCGCTCGGGCGGCGCAAAGCCATGATGTCGAACATGCTCTCGGTCGGCGATACGCATCGCCTGGAGTACACGATGCCGACGCGCGCCATTTTCGGGCTGCGTGGCGAGCTGCTCACGCTGACCCGCGGAACCGCCGTTCTCTCGCACACCTACTACGATCATCAGCCGTGGCAGGGCGAACTCCCCGGTCGAACCGTCGGCGCCTTGGTTGCAAGCGAGATGGGAAGAACGACCGGCTACGCGCTGATGGGTCTCGAGCAGCGGGGGCGCTTCTTCGTCGGACCCGGCGTTGACGTCTATGAAGGCATGATCGTGGGCCGTGCCAACGACAACTATGACGTCGCGATCAACATTGCGCGCGAAAAGAAGCTAACGAACATGCGCGCCGCCGGTTCCGACGAGAACGTCAAGCTGCCGCCGCCCGAGCAGCTCTCCCTGGAGCGTGCGATCGAGTTCATCGAAGACGACGAGCTAGTCGAAGTAACCCCCGAATCAATCCGCCTGCGCAAGCGAATCCTCGGCGAAGGCGACCGCCTGCGCCTTCGCAAACGCGAGGCTGCCAAAGCGCCGAATTAGCCCTACAGACAACCGGACGTCCTCTCCGGCGCGCCGAGCCCATCGGCTCTCCTACACTTGCTCTTACACTCGCTGACACACTCGCAGGCGCATGATTTGACATCGGGCTTTTAGTGGTATGATTTTCGAGCGCGTCAAACCACGGGGACGCGCGCATGCCCTTTAGTTTGAGCTCCGCACAGCACCCAGACCCGCGCCTCTCTCGCTGCTACCTAGAGGCGCGGGCTCGGTGTTGCTAGCGAGTAACGGAAAGCTTCCGGCTTAGATAGTCGGCGGTCGCGGTGTCGGCCTCAAGCCACGATGCGTAGCGAAGGAAGCCGTGAATCTCATTCGGCAGAACGATCTCCTCGTAGGGCACGTGCGCGGTGCGCAAACGCTCGACCAGATCGACCATCTGGTGAAACTCGACATTGCGATCGTCGTCGCCTTGGATCAAAAGCACCGGCGATTTCCACGTCGAAATCGCCGCGTCGGGTGACGACTCCCACGCAAGCTTCATCAGCGCCTTCTCATCGTATTGCTGGAAGCGCTTGAGTTGCGTGAATCCCCAAATCGGGTTGTCAATGTCGAGCGACCAATCGTGCACGCCGTGGAAGTCGACCCCCGCTTTGAAGATGTCAGAGTTGCGCGCAAGCGCCAGCGCCGTTAAGTATCCGCCGTACGACCCACCCCAGATGCCGATGCGCCGCGGATCTACGTTCGGGTGTCGCTGGAGAAACTTCGCACCAGCGACGACGTCCTGATACTCCGACGCGCCCGTCGGCCCCCAGCGCGGCGGATAGTTGAAGTCGTGACCGTAGCCGATGCCGAGCCGGTAGTTGACTGAGAGCACGACGAACCCTAAGCTCGCCAAGTACTGGTTCACCGCATAGGCGTTCGAGTAGTAATCCATGTAGTGCCACGACAACAGCATCTGACGCGGCGGCCCACCGTGAACGAAGATGATGCCGGGATGTTTTCCGCCCGATCGGGGCAGAAAGAGCTGGCCGTGGATGCGCCGTCCATCGGCAGCGGTGAAGCTGACCTCTTGCGGCGTTACGAGTTGCGACGAAGGAAAGTCGCTCGGCAGCAGGCTGGCGTCGAGCGCGCGTTGGGTCCCGCCTTCCATTAGCGTGACGAGCAACGGCTGCTGCGCCGTCCCCCCGTCGAAGGCGACGGCTCCTCCGGCGAGCGCGACCGGGCTCATCTGACTGCTCGCGCCGCTCACGAGCTGCGAGACCGATCCGCTACTTACGTCCGCACGGAAGATGTGTCGCCGGTCGTCGTCGCCCGGCGTAGAGCCCGTATTCGCGGAATATACGACCGACTGCAAGTCTGGCGCGACGTCAACATCTTCGACCATGAATGCACCCGGCGTCAGGAGCCGCGCGGCGCCCCCATCGGCGGAAACGACGTAGAGATGCGGCCAGTTCTCCTGTTCGCTCTTGAAGACAAGCCGGTTTTGCGAAACCCATTCCAGCACGGGTCCGCCGCCGCTCTGCGGCAGCGATCCGCGCAGCGTATCCGGACTGGCCCACGCAAGGTGCGCGTTGCCGCCGCCGGCACCCGCAACCCAAATCTCCCATGGCGCAGGATTCCAATTTAAGGGATCATTCGGTGCCCCGCCGTCGCCGTGCAACCGTAAGAATGCAACGCTGCGGCCGTCCGGCGACCAGCGCGGTGAGAAATCCTGTGACGTCGTCGGCGCGAGAAACGCAAGCGGGGTCGAGTCGTTGCGATAGATCCCAATGAAGCTGTGATCCGTGCGCGTGGAGACGAACGCCAACGCCGATCCGTCCGGCGACCAGCGCAGATCCGAGTCTTGGCCCCTATCGAAGAACAAGCGTTTCGCGGCGACACCGCCATCAATTGGAGCGATCATGACGGCGCCGTCGCTGGTGTAGGCGACGCGCGTACCGTCCGGTGTAACCGCCGGCGCGTCACCGTTACCGATCGGCTTCGGTGTACCCCCGCTCGTCGCCACCGACCAGACTTGCATATCGGGCTGCTGCGGCATCGCGGCCGGACCGGGCTGGAGCGGCAGCGGCCAGTTCGCGTCGTGATCGCCGCCGCGCACGTAAACGACGTGCGCGCCATCGTTTGAAATGACGAGGTTGCTGAGTTCCTGGCCGTCGTCACCGCCCGACGAGTAGAGCTCCTTCGGCGCGAAATCGGGCGCCCGGGCGAACCAGAGCGAACGTACGCCTTGGCGATCGAGTGCATACGCGATTGCGCTGCCCCGCGCGTCGCGAACCAGCGTAGCGGGGAAGGGGTAACTCAAAACCTGCGCGAGGGTGAAAGCGGCGATCAGCATGCCGCTCCCTTACGCCGGTGCCGGTACTTTATCCCCGATTGAGAACGTGAGCTCGCCGCGATTTTCGTCGAAGGCGACGTCAACCGTGTCGCCGTCGTTGATCTCGCCGGCGAGAATCTTGCGACCGAGCGGCGTCTCGAGTTCCTTTTGAATCGTGCGCTTGAGCGGACGTGCGCCGTAGTGGGGATCGTAGCCTACCTTAACGATGTGACGTTTTGCGGCTTCGTCGAGCGCCAGCGTGATGCGTCGCTCCGCAAGCCGATGCCGCAGCCGGTGCAGCTGCAGGTCAACGATCTCGAGCAACTCGTCCTCGTCGAGCGCGTGGAAGACGATGATCTCGTCGACGCGATTGAGGAACTCTGGACGAAAATGCTGGCGCAGTTCGTCGAGCACGGTCGCGCGCATGACGGCGTAATCCGCACCGTCGAACGAACCTTTGTAGTCGAGAATACGATGGCTGCCGATGTTCGACGTCATGATGACGATCGTGTTCTTGAAGTCGACCGTATGCCCCTGACCGTCGGTAAGACGTCCGTCATCGAGAATCTGCAGAAAGACGTTGAAGACGTCGGGGTGCGCCTTCTCGATTTCGTCGAAGAGAATTACCGAGTACGGCCGCCGGCGGACCGCCTCGGTGAGCTGACCGCCCTCTTCGAAACCGACGTACCCGGGCGGCGCGCCGAGCAGACGCGCAACCGTGTGGCGCTCTTGATATTCGGACATGTCAATGCGAATTAGCGCGCGCTCGTCGTCGAAGAGATACTCGGCCAAGGCCCGCGCCAACTCGGTCTTGCCGACGCCGGTCGGTCCGAGGAAGATAAACGATCCGATCGGCCGGTTTGGATCGGCGAGTCCGGATCGAGATCGAAGAACCGCTTGGGCGACGGCGTCGACGGCTTCGTCCTGACCGATAACGCGCCGATGAAGCTCGTCTTCGAGGTGAAGCAGCTTCTGTTTCTCGCCCTCTAAAAGCTTGGTTACCGGAATCCCGGTCCAGCGCGAGATCACGCCGGCGATGTCGTCTTCGTCAACCTCCTCTTTGGAAAGCCGCGCGCCGTCTTTGTGAGCCAGACGCTGCTCCTCATCGCTGAGCTCCTTCTGCAGCTTGGGAAGCGTGCCGTATCGCAGTTCCGCGACGCGGTTGAGATCGTACTGACGCTCGGCCTGTTCGATTTGGACTTTGGCTTGTTCGATTTGATCCCGAATCGTGCGCAGCTTCACGGCCGCACTCTTCTCCGCATCCCAACGTACTCGAAGCCGAGCTTGATCTTCGCGGAGCTCGGCCAGCTCTTTTTCGAGCTGATCGAGCCGGCGACGGCTGGCACCGTCGTTCTCCTTGCGCAATGCTTCGCGCTCGATCTCGAGCTGAAGGACGCGACGCGAAACTTCGTCGAGTTCTTGCGGCATCGAATCGATCTCGGTGCGCAGCTTCGCGGCCGATTCGTCAACTAGGTCGATCGCCTTGTCGGGCAAGAAGCGATCGGTGATATAACGGTTGCTCATCGTCGCGGCGGCGACCAGCGCGGCGTCCTTTATTCGCACGCCGTGGTGCGCCTCGTACTTCTCCTTGAGCCCGCGTAGAATCGAGATCGTGTCCTCGACGCTTGGCTGCTCGATCATCACCGGCGCGAAGCGGCGTTCGAGCGCCGCGTCCTTCTCGATGTATCTGCGGTACTCGTCGAGGGTTGTCGCCCCAATCATGTGCAGCTCGCCGCGCGCGAGCATCGGCTTGAGAAGGTTGCCGGCGTCCATCGCGCCTTCGGCCTTCCCCGCACCAACGACGGTATGCAGCTCGTCGAGGAACAGGATTATCTGTCCCTCCGACGCGGCGACGTCTTTGAGAACGGCCTTCAGGCGCTCTTCGAACTCGCCGCGATACTTCGCGCCCGCGATCAGCGCGCCCATGTCGAGCGAGACGATCCGCTTGTTCTTGAGGCCTTCGGGAATGTCGCCGCGAACGATCCGCTGCGCTAGGCCCTCGACGATCGCGGTTTTCCCGACGCCCGGGTCGCCGATCAGCACCGGGTTGTTCTTGGTGCGGCGCGAGAGCACTTGAATGATGCGGCGGATCTCTTCGTCGCGCCCGATCACGGGATCGAGCTTACCGCGCTCGGCCTCGAGCGTGAGGTCGCGACCGTATCGTTCAAGCGACTTGTAGGTGCCTTCCGGGTCTTTGGTCGTGACGCGCTGGTTGCCGCGGACTTCGCGCAGGGCTTGGAGCAGCCGGTCCTGGGTCAAACCGGATTCGCGGAAAAGCCGGCCGACTGCGCCTGACGACTGCGCCATTGCGAGCAGCACGTGCTCGACCGATGTGTAGTCGTCTTGCAGCGCTTTGGCCTCGTTCTCGGCAACGCTTACGATGCGCGCGAGCTCGGGCGAGAGCGTTACTTGCGCGCTGTCGGCGCTGCTGCCGCTCAGCCGCGGAAGACGGCCAATAGCTTCGTCGGCCTGTCGTTCGAGAGCTCTTGGATCGGCGCCGGCCTTTGCGAGAATGTCGGGCGCGATGCCGCGCTCCTGGTCGAGCAGCGCCGCGAGCATATGCTCGGGCGCCGTTTGCGTGTTGTGCTCGTGCAGAGCGCGCGAATAGGCAGCGTTAAGCGCGTCGCCGACGCGCTCAGTCATCTTTTCTACGTTCATTTCCCCAACACCATACAGCGAGTCCAATCATTCGGTTGCAGGAGCAGCCTTCCGCCAAGGAGCGCGTTCAGCCGACCCGTAAGGCCGACGCAATGCTCCAAATCGCGAAGGGCGCCGTCCGGGCCTACTACCTGTTCGACGTCGCCGACACCATCGACTTGGTGAAAATGGGCGCGCTCGGCGGGGACAACCGTGCCCCCGCCGAGCTTCCGCTGCGGCGGCAGGCATCGCCGTATCTTCAGTTTCCGGTTCCACCGCTGGTAGCGAACCTGCCGGAAGCCAAGCTCGAGGGTTTCCGCGGCCCGGTCCGCTTGAAGTTCTACGATTACGGCGTCATATCGCTGCGATTGACCCTCTCAATAGAAGGCTCTTGGAACGACTTGAGCTCGCTGACCGAACGAGCACGCGCCGGCGAGCGCATCATGCGTTTCGCCGAATCAACCATCACGCGCATTTGCGACGAGTACTCGCACGCGCTGGACGAGCGGCATCCCCCGCTCGTCGAGGATTATCTGATCCTCGAAATCGAGCAGTTTGCACCAGCGATCGATGCGCAGCGCCTCTTGAACGGACACTCGCCGGATCTAGCGAGCCTCTTGCTCGGAGAGCGCCGCCCGCTCTCCGCCACCGAGACCGAGGAAGCGCTCAGGGTGCGGTTCTCTTACCATGAGGACGATCTGACGATCGTGCAGTGGGACACCGCGATCCTCTACGACCGCGGTGAGAGCGCGCGCGCGATCGAGGAGATCTTGGAGTTCGCGAACTCGCAGCTGCTCGAGCTTCGGACCTACGACGCGCTGCTCGACCGCGAGCTCGACTCGATCTATAAGATGCAGCCTGGGGTGCCCCCGCGGTCGCTGCGTGGCCGGCGCGAAGCCGAGCAGGCGGCGACGCTGCGCTATCTGATCGTCGACGTGCTCGAGCTGACCGACCGCTCGACCAACGCGCTAAAGATCGTCGGCGACGCCTATTACGCGCGCATTTACCGTGCCGCCGCGACGCGCCTCGGCCTGGCCGACTGGCAGCATCAGATTGATACGAAGCTTGCAAGCGTCGGCGAGATGTATCGCTTCTTTAGCGATGAGGCTCGCAGCCGGCGCGACGAGTTCTTGGAGGTGATCATCGTGGTGCTGGTGGCGTTCGAGGTAATCATCGGCATCCTAACGCTGTTCCACCTCCAGCTGCGCTAGCATCGCATCGCCGCATTCTCGGTCGGTCTCGTTCGGCGAGCCTAGGAGCCTCTCAATGACGCGCTCCCGGTCGGCATCCGTGCGGTTTTGGCTAAGCTTTGCCTTTGCGTAGATCGCGTCGGCACGCAGCTCGAAGGCGACGATCGCGCCGAGCTGACCGGCTCGATAGTTCGGATCGAGGAGCTCCGGATTCCAACCCCGCTCGCCCTCCATCTTCGCGCTCAACAATTTGACGGCGCGCCAAGGATCGTATGGCCGTAAACGCCCGCAAAGATGCGCGGCAGTGTAGTTCCAGGTCGGAACCGTTTCATAAGGCTCTTCATACCACGAGGCCGACACGTACGCGTGCGGCCCGCAAAAGACGAGCGTCGCCGGCGCCTCCGCTGCTATCAGCGCTGCATGCGGGTTCGCCTTGGCTACGTGCCCGATGGCCCAGATTGCGTCGTCACGTTCCTGCGCAACCATCGGAATTTGCGCAACGCGCGGATACTCGCCGTCAGCGGTAACCAGCATCCCGAACGGATGCCGTTCGATAAGCTCCAGTATCCACGCCCGGCCGGTCACCTCGAAATGCCGAGGTACGTACATGATCGGGCTCATTCGCGACTCGGCTTCCGGTCACTGCGCTGGCGGCCGCCGCGTTACTCGCTCATGATACAGCGGCAAAGAGCGCTCGCATGGGCATGCGCGAGCATTCCGGTTCTCCTGGCGATTCGAGCCGACGGCAACCGACCGCCCAAGGTGCTCTCGGGGCCGGCCCGAGCAGTCTTGACGGTAACGACGAACGCACTGCCGACAACATCCACTAGTCAAGTGCAAATTCGGTCCGGCACGCTGGCGCCCGGCTCGTCAACGGCTTGGCACACTCATCCCTCGCCGCCGTTCGTCTACGTCGTAAGCGGAACGGGGACGTGGGAGTATAGAGATGGACGCAACGCGGAGACGCGCAGCAGCGGCGAAGCGATCATGGAACCTGCGAACGTCACGACGCGGGTCCTCAATCGTGCGACGAGGCCGCTGACTTTCGTCATATTTCAAGTCTCTAAGCCCGGCGAACCCGTGATCGTTCCGGCGCGCTGAGGTTACACTTGGAGCGCGATCGCGACGGCGCCGTCCTCCGTCCATTCGCCGCCCAGCGCCGCGAGCTCGTCGAGCCGCTCGCCGAACGCGTCGCTCAGAGCCCCGACGACGCGTTCGTACTCCCGCTGTTCGGTGTGCTCGCGGCGTGCTTCGAGCAAGGAGAGACGGGCGTTGACGAAGCCGAGCAGCATCGCCGCACGCTCCCGGGCTTCGAGGGCGTGACGCTCGCTCGAATGCGGCTGCAGCGCGCCGATCGCAGCGATGTGCTGCAGCACGTAGGCCGTTAAGACCGTGGCTTTCACCGCGCGCGCGGCGAGAAGACCATCGGTCGCGTGCACGCGCGCGTCGTCAAAGCAATCGAGATCGATGAGATACGCCGCCATGTTGCTTAAATCGTTTGCGACTGAACGACGATTCTGCGTAGCCTCGTGCCCGGCGCGCGCTTCTTCGGCACGTTGCAGCGCCGCGGCCGGGTCGCCTCCGGCGAACTCCACCTCGGCGAGATTGCCGGCGATCGAGGCCGCCGGACGCTCGAGCCCTAACGCAACGTAAAACGCGAGCGCCTCGGCGTAAAAGCCGCGTGCGCCCGCGACGTCGCCACATCGGGAACGCGCCGTTCCGAGGTCGCCCAAGACGAGCGCCTGCAGCCGGCGATTGTCGAGGCTCTTGGCGGCAGCGAGTGCCTCTTGGAGGAGCGTTTCCCCCTCGGCGCCCCGCTCTAGCGCGGCCAACGCGCTCCCCGCGGCTTGCATCGCACGCGCGGCGTTGAGCTCGTCGAGCGCTTCGCAGAGCGCTAACGCGCTTTCGGCCGAGGCGAGCGATGCTTTGTACTCGCCGAGCGCACCGCAGAGCTCCGCTTCGGCGATAAAGAGCTGCGCGATGACTGCGAGCGGGGTTTCTTCATCGATCGATTTCTTCGCGAGGCGCACCCACCGCCGCCCTTCCACCGGCGATAACGAGTACCAAACTCGCGCGAGCGCACCGGCGAGCAGCCGCCCCGAGCGTAAATCGCGTCGCTCCGCCAGCGACCAAATGAGCGCGAGACGACTGTTGTCGAGCTCCGCTTCAGCTTCTTTGAACCACGACAGCTCGGGAGAATCGTACCAATCCCGGTCGAGCTTTTGCGCGACTCTAAGAAACTCGAGCGCGTGCCGATGTCCGAGCGCCTGCCGCTCGCCCCGCTTACCAAGTCTCTCCAACCCGTATTGCCGCGTTGCTTCGAGCAGATGATAACGCGCGTCGCCGCGAGCGAAGTCGGCCGTCACCAGCGACTGAGCGATCAGCGAAGACAGCAACTCCAGCACGTCCTGGGACGGGAGGCTCTCGTCCGAGCAGACCTCGGTCGCCGCTTCGAGCGTGAATCCGCCCGCAAAGATCGCGAGACGATCGAAGAGCCGCTGTGCTTGCGCAGAGAGCAGCGCGTAGCTCCAGTCGATCACCGCCCGCATCGTTTGATGACGCGCAAGGGTCGTCTGGCCGCGCGACGTCAATAGCTCGAAGACGTCATCGAGTCGCTTGCAGATTTGACTTGGCGACAAGACCCCGGCGCGCGCCGCCGCAAGCTCGAGCGCAAGTGGAAGGCCGTCCAGCCGGCGGCATATCTCGACGATCGCTTCAACGTTTTCACGCGTCACCGTGAAGCGCGCGTCAACGGCGCGCACGCGATCGACGAAGAGTGCGACGGCTCCGTAGGCCAGCGCCTCGTTGGGAAGAATCGCTCCCTGTCCGGGAACGGGGAGCGGTGGAATCCGGTAAGCGCGTTCGCCGGTAGCGGCCAGCGGCTCCCGGCTCGTTACCAGCAGGCCGACGGTCGGACACTCCGCCAGCAACGTGCCGACTACCGTGCGGGCCTGCGAGATGACGTGCTCGCAGTTGTCGAAAATGAGCAACGCGTGTTTCTGCGCGAGATAGGTAACGAGCGTTTCGAGCAGCGGACGATTCGGCGATTCCGGCACCCGAAGCGTCGCGGCGAGGGCATGGGCGACAAGTGCGGGATCGCTCAGCGGCGCCAGCTCCACGAACCAGACGCCATCCGGGAACCGGTTCAAAAGCGTCGCTCCAACCTCAACGGCGGTTCTCGTCTTTCCCGCTCCGCCGGTTCCGACAAGGCTGACGAGCGGCGCGGTTTCAACCAGCTCTCCGATTTCCTCGATGACCTCTTCGCGTCCGAAGAACGAGGTGAGCCGGCGCGGCAGATTGTTGGATGGGAGCGTCTCTTGCTCGACGAGCCGTTCCTCACGCGCCCGTCGCGCGGAGCGTTCGAGAGCGACGCGGGCCTCCTCCGGAAGTGAAAGGGCATCGGCGATGCGCTCGAGCGTCTTGCGATACGGCAGCTTGCGGTAACCGCGTTCTAAAGCGCTGATTGCTTGAACGCTAATCAATGCGCGGTCGGCGAGCATTTGCTGCGAAAGGCCGGCCCGCACTCGAAAAGATTTGAGCAGGGTAGCTAAATCGAGCTCTTTCGCGCGCTCATCAGAAGCGACTCGAAAAGGTCTCACGGCCGCGGCGTTCGTGCCGTCGCAGGTTGGTCCATGCGACGACGCTGCAGATTTTAGCTGCCTGGTTCGGGTGCGATACCAAACGGTGGGTCGGTCGCACCGCCGACCGCTTTAACCGTGTACTCGATCGCTCCGGTCTTCGCATTTACGGCATCAATGTAACCGGTTGCGTCGGCGACCCATAGGTTCTTACACTTATGGTCGAAGTTGATGTTGGTCGGATCGCCGAACCCGGTCGCAAAGAGCGCGCACCGCGACGTCCGTACGCAGCGATAAATGCCGCTCGTTTGGTCAACGTAGTACAGGTTGCCGGGCTTATCGAAGGCGATTCCTCCCGCCTTGGTAATCGACGATACGACGATCGAAGCTCGTCCGGCGCAATGCGAAAACTTAACGATGGATCCGCCGCCGCTCGCGGGATCGTTGAAACTCCAATAGCAGTTGCCTTGATGATCGACCGCAACACCCATGCCTTCAATCGGATCGCTCCCGAAGGTTAGGATCCGCGCCGGCTCTGCTCGGCGATCCAAGTAGACGCTGACGCTTCCGGCGCCTTTGTAGATCGTGCTGCCGTTCGAGACCGCGACGAGGCGCCGATTGGGGAGCACGTCAACGTTCACGGGCAGCTGACCGTAGTCGTCGAGCGACCCAAACGGCCCTTTAGGACCGCGATCCGTCGTCCGATAAATTAGTACGTTCGAATGCCCGCCATTGGCAACGTAGAGCCAGCCGTTCTCGGTCGCGACCATGCCCTGCGGCCCCGCGACACCGTTGCTGATCGTCTCGAAATACTTGAGGTCGAGACGCATGCGCCGGTAGACACCAACGTCGTTACCGTAGAGTTGCGCGGTGAACATCATTCCACCCGGCGCAAGATCGGGCTTGAACACTTGGGGCGGCTTCGCCGCCAGCGTCTTCGAAAGCGCGAGCCCCGACGCCGCGGGCATCTGCGGCGAACTCGCGGTACAACCGCTAAGCAAACCGAGCACCAAAGTTGCTGAGAGAGTGAGCCGGCCGATGAGAGTAGCAGACATGTCCGCAGCATTCATTCGACAAGCCCGAGTTTTCCTTGAGACCGCTTGCTAGGACACCGAATAGGAAGACAATCGAGCAAAGAGCAAGGCATCGCAGACCTTCCCGTCTCGATCCAAGTAGAATCCGTGAAGTCTTCCCTCGCGCGTGAAACCGCATTTTTCCAAGACTCGGGCCGACGCGCGGTTCTCCGCGAAGACGGAAGCTTCGAGCCGCCGGAGCTGGCCGCTCTCAAGAGCGTAGTCGGCAAGCATTCGCGCGGCTTCGGTGGCAACGCCGCGCCGCCAAAACGCACGTCCCAACCAGTAACCGAACGCAGCCGTGCCGCCGCGCTCGTCGCTATAAGGTTCGAAGCCGATGCCTCCGGCCAACGTGCCGTCTACTTCGATTGCGAAGTACCTTTCGCGCGAATTGCCGATTGCAATCGCGATCCAACGCTCGGCGTCGCGGCGCGTGTAAGGATGTGGGAATGCGCGCGTCATCCAACGCGCAACCATGAAGTCGTCAGCAACCGCGCAGATCGCTCCTGCGTCTCCGACTCGATAGCGGCGAAGCACGCAGAGGCGGCCTTGCAGGAAACCCTTACTCATGTTTTCGCAGCGTTCGGAAATCGCCGTTGCGAATCGTCACCCCGTGGGCGTCCAGCCACTCGAGCAGCGGCATCGCATATTTGCGCGACGTTCCGAGCACGTCACGAAACTCGGCCGCGGTCATCCGCTCGTGGCCGCGGAAGTGCGCTTCGACTAGCTCCCGAATCTTTGCTATCTGCAAACCACGATAGAGATCGTCTCCGACCTTAACGAAGACGCCCTGCGCGAGCATCGTATCGAACGCCCTCGAGAGACCGGCGATCTGCGATCTGCGCGTCGCGGCCGCGGCGCCGGCATACGGGGCCGGAAGTAACGGAAGCGCTTCATCTACCGGAACGAGCTCATCGAAGAAAGCTCGCTGCTGCGCGCTGAGCGCCGGCCGATGGTCGACCGTTGCAAAGTAGCCTCCGCGATTGATCAACCGCCGTTCCTTCACAAAATGCTCGGCGATGCGCACGAGCGTTGATTCGGACAGGCCGAAAGCGCGGGCCAACGCGATTGAGGTCATCCCCATCGCCCATGGCTCCTTGCGATGCGCATCGGCGAGCGCGACGAGCATTTTCGCTAGCAGCGTGCGAGCGGCGGCGCCTTCAACGTAGGCCGGCGGTCGCGTCACCCGAATCACTTCTTCGTCCTCCTCGAGCCGACTGAGCGCGTCGCGCACGGCGTCCTCGCGCAAGTTTGCGGCAAACGCGATCGCGCCCAGCTCGACGGCGTCCAGACTCTTCTCGCGCAGCACCGCAAGCACGGCTTCCCGATCAGCGTCTCGTCCGTCGCTCGGAGGCGCGAGATCAACGCCCTCCACGTAGCCGCCGCCGATCAGCGTCATCGGCGACGGTCGCCGCAGAACGAATCGAAGTCCCGGAAAGGCAACAGCGGGATCGCGCAGGTGAAGCTGTGCCGGCACGCCCTCTTCGCCCGCACCATTGCTTTCGGCAACGAGGGTTCCCAGAATCTCCGCGGATCCGACGTACACCCGCACCGGCGTTCGCCGGCGCTCGAGAGCCGGGCTCTCCGGCAGCGGCAGGAAGCGTACGCGAAAGTCTTTTCGAGCCGAAAGCTCGCGACCGACGATTGCGTGACCCCGCGAGATCTCGCGCCGATCGATGCCGGGCAAATTCAGCGCGACTCGCGAACCCGCTTCGACGCGGTTACGCGTCGATCCAAAAACGCCGATGCTGCGCACGTGCGCCGGAATGCCGCCGGGTTCGAGCACAAGCGTTTCGCCGGCGGTAATGCTGCCCTGCATCAGCGTGCCGGTAACGACCGTACCGAGTCCCGGCAGCGCGAAGATGCGGTCGATCGGAAGATAGACGGGCGCGCTGGGATTGCGCGGCGGCATCGCCGCAAGCTCATCGTGCAGCCTAGTTTTGAGCGCGTCGAGATTTTCGCCGGTCGTGGCGGAGACGGCGAATACCGGTGCGCCGTCAGCGATCGTCGCGCGCAGTCGTTCGCGAATCCTGCGTACTGCCTCGCCCCTGCGCTCCGCAGCGACGAGGTCGATCTTGCTCGCGATCACGAGCACCCGGCGCAGGTTGAGAAAGCGCAGGATCTCAAGATGCTCGATCGTTTGCGGCATGACGCCTTCGTTCGCATCGACGACGAGCAGCAAAAGTTCCATCCCGCCGGCGCCGGCGAGCATGTTATGCAGAAAACGTTCGTGCCCGGGGACGTCCACGATGCCGCCCTCGACGCCATCGTCGAAGCGCAGGTGCGCAAAGCCAAGATCGAGCGTCATTCCGCGGACCCGCTCTTCGATCAGACGATCGGGATTGGTTCCGGTGAGCGCCGCGATCAGCGCCGACTTTCCGTGGTCGACGTGCCCGGCGGTGCCGACGATATGCACGAGCGGCTTGTAACTACCCCGCCTTAGATCGCAATTCGATCCGATACCCCGCGAGGATCTCTCCAGCGGCACGAAAGCCCGACTCGGCACCGCCTTCCATGAAGCCCTGGTACGCGACCGACGTATGCTCGCCGGCGAAGTGCACGCCGCCTTGCGGTTGCGCCTCGTGCCCCGCTATGGTCGTACACTGCCCGACGAGCCAGCACGAGTAGCTGGCTCGAATATTCGGATCGGCCTGCGCGTTACCGAAGGTCGCCTTGCCGTTCCACGTCGCCGAGACGCCGGGCCAGATGCGGTCGAGCTGCGCGAAGTAGCGCCGCGTCTGCCGCGCCACTGCGTCGGAATCCCCGATCTGCGCGTATGGCACCTGGGGCGTGTCGAGCATCGCCGGACTGGCTGCGGTGAAGACTTCGATGAGGCCGTCCCGGCCGAGCTGCCCGAGCGAGTAGTCGAGCGCGCTCTGTGAGGGCAGCGTCGTCCAAATCTGTCCGGTCGTCGGCTCCGGCCAAGGATGCGTCGCGCGCATCCAGGCACGCTGGTCGAACTGAAGGTGCAGCTTGGTGTGAAAACCGTAGCCGAGATTCTCGATCGCGTTGACCTTCGCCGAATCGAAGCCTGCAGCCGAATAGTCGAGCCCACGCAAAATGATGAACGGAATGGCGAGCACGACCCGCTCGGCGTAGACGTTTTCGATCGACCCTTCGCGGTCGAACCGCAGTTCGTAGGCGCCGCCCGTGGCCCGCCGAATTGCGATCAGTCGCCGGTTGAAGAGCACGCTTCCGGGCGGAAGCGAGGCCGCGATCGCCTCGGGCAATGCCTGGCTCCCGTCGGCCAGAATGTAGCGCTGATCCGAGTAGCCGAGCACGTTCATCTCGCGGTTCTTCGCGTAAGACCGCTGCTGCCCGAGCTGCACCACGAGGTTGAGCGCGCTGAGCTCTTCGATCTCTCGTCCGTACTCGTTGCGGTACGACTCTTTGATGAGCCGCCCAAGCTGCGAACCGAGCCCGCCCGGCACGTACTGTGCGATCCAGTCACGCATGCTCAACGCGTCGAGTCGTCGCGCCGTCGGCGTCGCGGTCGCGTAGGTCGTCGCCGCGTCGACTCTGCTCAGCTGACCGGCCAGAATCGGATAGATCTTCGCAAAGTCTCGATCCGCATCTGCCATCGAGTAATAGCGCCCGTCGAGATAGCAGGTGTCGCGCGCGCGAGGCGGCCACGCCGCGTGCGTATCGAGCAGCGCGAGCTTGAACCGCCGCGCAAGTTGGTGAATGTTGAGGTGCGTAGAGTCAACCATGGCACCGCACCACTCGGTGTGCTGCCCGCCGTCCCAGTAGCTTCGTTCGGAATGCATGCGGCCACCGACACGCGAGGACGACTCGTAAACGGTCGATCCGATGCCGGCGTCGCTTAAATGCATCGCGGTTACCAAACCGGCGATGCCGGCTCCCACGATCGCGATCCGCTCGTGCTGGGGCTCCTGCGAGCTGCCGCATGCGACGAACTCCGGGAGCACTGCCGCCCCGAACGCAGCAGCCCCTGCGCCCTTAATAAATTCCGTACGAGATATCAATTTGTCACCCTGAGCGGAGTCGAAGGGTCACCGTGTTAGAGTTTGATGCTGAGATCGGCGAAGAATCCGAAGGGTTGGCGTACCGACGAGATTCCGACCTCGGTGACGTTGAAGAAGGTTCCGTACGGATAGCGAAGTTGCACCGGCGGATTCTTCACGAAGTTTCCGGAGGGTGCGAGAATGTTCGACGGCAGAGTCGAGTAGACGCACGTGACCGAATTGTCCCACGCGAAACCACGTTGGAAGCATTGGTTGTAGAGATTGACGGCTTGAACGGTAAGCGTCACGCGCGGCGAGACGTCGTAACTCGCCTGCAAATTCGCAGAGAGCTCGGCCGGCTGCATGAACGCACCGAGATTGTCGAAGCGGCCCGAATACGGATCGGGCAGGAAGATCGCGCCGGCCGATCCGCCCGGGCAGCTGACGCCCGGCGTCAGCGGCGTCTTCGCCGGCTGTGAGGAGCACGATTGCGGCACGTAACCCGGCCAGACCAGCGGCGAACCGTAGTTCGAGCCGTTAACGTAATGCAACGATGGCGTCACCGCGAGCTTTTGATGCCGGTAGTTTAGAATTAGCGACGCGACGTCCGGCACCGAGTAGCCGTTGGCAGCATTGAAGGGACTCGGGATCACGTCGTAGGGCGCATACCAGGCGCCGGTATCGAAGAGCGGCTGTAGGCTCCCCGTGTAGTACGGATTCGGTATGTTCAATTTGCCTTGATCGCCCGTGCCCGATTGCGAGTTCGGCAGCACCGGCGCGGCATTGCTGGGAAAAGCTCCGCTGCCGCAGGCTTGCCAGTTCGGCGAGTGCCTCGTTACGTTCGCGCAAGCCGACGTATACGAGTTGTAGAGCTCGATCTGGGTGTTGAGAGCGTCGATCACGCTTATGCCGTTGATTGGACTGAAGCGAATCCGGTTCTGCGTGTGCGTGTAGGTAAATAGGCCCGAGATGCCTTCCCGGCTGAAATCGCCGTATTGCAGCGAGACTTCGACGCCATAGGATTCCTGCGTGCCGACATTAAGGCCAGCCAGAATTCCCTGCACCGCATTGATCGCCTGAAACTGCAGTTGGTTGCTGGTGTTGCGATAGAAGGGAGTCAGCTTATAGGAGAGCAGCGTTCCCTTGACGTGCTTCTCCAGCGATAGGTCGAAGTTGTTCGCGGTGTCGGGCTCGATCGCGTGATCGGGCGAGCGGTAGCCGTACGGATAGAACTGCGCGATGAACGACGCGAGGTTCTGCTGGTAGGTATTGTACTGGTAGTACGATGAGCCTTCGGCCCGTGCGTATTTTCCGGCCGAGCCTCGGATTACCGTATCCGGGTTGATCGTGTACGTAAACGAGAAGCGCGGCTGAAAAACGTTCGAGACGTTGCTGCCCGCGCCGACGTTATAGAGACCAACGCCGGGCTCCGTCATCCGTGCAAAACCGGGCGGACAGGGTGCGAACGAATCGGTTGCCGAGTCCCACGACCACTGCGTCGCTTTCCCGGAGGCGCCGCAAAACTCGTTGTTGTACGCGTCGAACCAGAACTGACGGGCCGGATATCCGTCCATCAGGTTGTTCGTCGAGTATTCGAAGTTGTCGAGACGCGCGCCGACGTTGACGACGAGCCGATCGTTCGGCTCCCAGAGATCGGTCAGCGCGTATGATGAAAAGTGCGGCATCACGTTATCTACCTGCGCGCTCTGACCGTTCTCGGTCATCATCCAGCGCGCACCGGCCTTTGCAGCCGGAGAACCTTTCGGCGCATAACCCGGTGTGAGGTTGAAGCGGAACGAACCTTCGCCGGGATAACATCCGCTGGGCGTAAGACAGCCGCCTTGGCTGCCCGTATCGAAGCAGCTCCACGGCTGGCCGGTAACGTAATTGTAGCACTTGCCGTTCGGCGTGCCGTAGTTCGAAAGAATCGTGCCCAACCCCGTCGGCGCGAGACTCGTCGTAAACGGATCCGTCGAGCTGAACCCGACGTTATACGTTTGCAGCCTCTGCGTCATGTACGAGGCTTCGGCGGTGATGAGGTTCTCGGGTGCGAGCTGATTGGCATAGATGAGGCTGCCGCCGTAGCCGTGCTCCAAAACCTCGTAATCGGCCGGATCCGAGCCGAAGACGAGCTGAGCGCTTTGGGGACCGTTGATGAACCAGTTTGAATACTCTCCGTAGATCAACCCGCGCAGGTACGAGTGCGGGTCGATGTTCTTTTGATACTGCAGCTTTGAGATCGTGTACCCGTTCCAGTTTCCGTCGCGGTCGCTCGGATTGACCGGCGAGCCCGGCTCGCGGCCGATAGGGCTGCTCGGGAAGAATCCGGTCACGACGTCCTGCGAACGCGGAGACTGCATCAGCGGACCGCCGTAATAGAGCGAGTCGAGGTAGGGCATCGGAAAACCGATGCCGGTTTGCTTTCCGACCTGCGGCGTGAACCAGACGTCGTTCGCAGAACTGAGAAACTGATCGGCGATTCCACCCGTCACGAAGAGCAACTGAACGTCGTCGCGCAACGGAGAGTCCCGGTGCGGAACGCCGATGTGCAGATTGATCACGTTCTCGCGGTCGAAATTGACGCCTTGCGCGTACGCGTAACCCGGCGAGCGGATAAACCCATAGTTGGGCGCCGTGCCGCCAGACCCGTCGAGAATATTGTAGACGTTGTTATTCGTGGGAACGCTCAGCGGATAAAAGTAGAGCGGTTCGCTGACGCCGCCGAACTGGTCTCCGAAGCGATACGATTGATTGGTCCCCGAGAGTCCAACGTAGTAGGAGAAGAGACGGTCGGGCGTCGCTCCGGCAAACTCGACCGTCGCCTGGTGGTAGAAGGCCGGACCGCCGATTCCTAAATCGGCCGCGGCGTAGCCGGGAAACGTTCCGGTCTTGATGACCTGATTTATGTAACCGGCAAGGCCCGAGGAGTTCGAAGTCGCGGGCGTGCCGCCGGTGTAGACCTGCACCTCCTGATTGCCCAGCGACGTCAGCGTCGCTATCGTCGCGAGATCGGACTGCCGCGTCGTCGGCAAGCCGTCGAACTCGTAAGCGACCTGATCGCTGTCGCCGCCGCGAATGTAGACGCTTTGGTACCAGCCCTGCTGGTTCGACGGAATGTTCACCCCCGGGGCGCTTGCGATCGCGCCGTAGGCTTGCGTCAACGATCCGGAGCCGTTGAGCGTCGCGGCCGCTTTCTGACCGGCGGAGTTTATAGAGTAGACGTCGCTCGTGACGCCCGAGCGCACCAGGGATTGCGCCGAACGCGAGGTCGTGCGTGCGATCGTTTTGAGCGTCTTCTGCAGCGCGAGCGGAACGGTCGCCGCCTGATCCGCGACGATCGAGATGCCGGGCTGCGACTGCGGATCGTATCCGGCTTTGGTTGCGCTGACCGTATACGTATCGGGCGGCAGCGAAATGAACGAGAAGGTTCCTGAAGCGTCGGTGGTGCTCTGGGCCGTCTGTGACGGCGAGGTAGCGATAACGACCGCGCCCGCAATCGGCGCCTGCGTCGCCGCGTCGACGACGCGGCCGCGCAGCGTGCCGGTCGTACCGGCGATCGTTTCGGCTGGGATGGCGAGGAGCACGAGGGCGACGATCGTGACGACGACGGCGTTTCTCATAAAGAAGAACGTCGTTAAACTCGCCGAATAGGACTTCCTCGCCGCACCATGAGAGTCCACGAAAAAACGTCTAGCTCCGCTAGCCGAACGTCCCTTACACGACGCCGCCAAGAGAGCGTGGCGCGGGGCGTCGCGACCGCACATCCGATCTGGATCGATCGTGCTTGCGGTGCGACCCTTTGGGACGTCGAGGGCCGCCGCTATATCGATTTCGTGGGCGGAATCGGCACCCTCAACGCCGGGCACGCCGATCCGAAAATCGTTGCCGCGATCGCCGCCCAGGCGGCCAGGTTCACGCACACCTGTTTCCAAGTGACGATGTACGAGCCGTACCTCCGCGTCGCCGAAGAGCTCAATCGCCGCGCGCCCGGCCATTCGCGCAAAAAAACGCTGCTGCTCTCGACCGGCGCTGAGGCAACCGAAAACGCGGTGAAGATCGCCCGCGAGTTTACGCGCCGGCCGGCGGTCGTCGCGTTCACGCACGGCTACCACGGCCGAACCCTGCTCGCGCTCTCGATGACGGGAAAGAACGAGCCGTACAAACAGCACTTTGGGCCGTTTTGCGGCGAGATCTACCATGCGCCATTCCCCTTCGAACATCACGGCGTGACGACGCCGCGTGCGCTCAAAGCGATCGAGGAGCTCTTCGCCGGCGTCGTCGCGCCGGATCGCGTTGCAGCATTCATCATCGAGCCGGTGCTCGGTGAGGGCGGTTTCGTTCCGGCGCCGCCGGAGTTCTTGACCGCGCTGCGCCGGATCGCCGACGCGCACGGCATCGTGCTGATCGCCGACGAGATTCAAACCGGTTTCGGGCGCACCGGCACCTTCTTCGCGTGCGAGCAGTTCGACCTCGAGCCCGATTTATTGACCGTCGCAAAATCGATCGGCGGCGGCCTGCCGCTGGCGGGAGTCGTTGGGAAGGCCGAGATCATGGACGCGCCAGCGCCCGGCGGTCTTGGAGGCACGTTTGCCGGCAATCCCGTCGCCTGCGCGGCGGCTCTCGAAGTCTTCGAAATCATGGACGACGCTTTTTTGGCGCGCGCCCGCGCGATCGGCCGGCGAATCGCGGCCTCCCTGCAATCGCTGCGAAGCGAGTTTGCGCAGATCGAAGACGTGCGCGGACTCGGCGCGATGCAGGCGATGGAGCTTTCGTCGGGCGCCGGAGAGATCGTCGAGGCAGCGCGCGAACGGGGGCTGCTCCTGCTCTTGGCCGGCCAGCGCGACGTCATTCGCATTCTCGTTCCGCTCGTCGTTGACGATGCCGAGCTCGACGAAGGGCTTGAAATTCTTCGCGCGAGCGCGCGAGAAGTCTTTACGAGGTGATCGAAAATCGAAGGTGAGCGCCAGCGCAAGGTTTACGAGTACACGCAGCGCGTTTTAGAGCTGATCGAACAAACGGACGTAACTCCGGAGCAAGCTTCGTGGATTACGCGCGAGACGGTGGACTCGTTTCGCAACCACATTAATCCCGGCTTTTTAGAGTACCGCAAAGCGACCGACGCGCAACGCGCGGGTGCGGTCGTCGAATGGGCCGACGCCGGACCGAACTCTTACCGCGACGTCACCGGGCGGACCTACCTCGATTGTTTGGGAGGCTTCGGCATCTTCAACGTCGGTCATCGGAATCCCAAAGTCGTCAAGGCCGTGACCGATCAGCTTCGCCGCCAACCGCTGCATAGCCAAGACTTGCTCGATCCCTTGCGCGCGATGCTGGCAAAGGCGTTGGCGATGCTCGTGCCCGAAGGCCTCGAATACAGCTTCTTTTGCAACAGCGGTACGGAAGCCGTCGAAGGAGCGCTCAAGCTCGCGCGGGCCTACGATCCCAGCAAACAAACGATCGTTGCCGCGACGAATGGTTTTCACGGCAAGAGCTACGGCTCGCTTTCGGCGAGCGCCAAAGCCGAGTTCCGCCGGCCGTTCGGCCCGATGCTCCCAAACATCGAGCACGTCCCGTTCAACGACGTGCCGGCGCTGCGCGACATGATGACGTCGTGCAAGGCAGTCGGCGAAGACGTCGGCGCCGTGCTCCTCGAGCCGATTCAGGGCGAGGGCGGCGTCAATATCCCCGATGACGATTATCTGCCCAGCGTCCGCGCGCTCTGTGACGAGTTCGGCTCGCTCTTCATTCTCGACGAAGTTCAGACCGGAATGGGCCGGACCGGGAAGATGTTCGCCTGCGAGCATTACGGCGTCGCACCGGATTTGATGTGTCTGGCTAAGGCCTTCGGCGGCGGAGTCGTTCCGGCCGGCGTCGTCGTCGGCAGGCGCGAAGTTTTTTCGCGGCTCTTCGACAACCCGTTCCTACACACGTCGACGTTCGGCGGCAACCCGCTGGCCTGCGCTGCGGCGCTGGCGACCATCAACGTCTTGCTCGAAGATCGGTTGCCCGAGCGGGCCGCGATTCTGGGGCAGCGCATGGTCGCCGGCATCCGCCGCGCCGTTGCGGGACACGAGGATCTCGTCGTTGACGTGCGCGGCAAAGGACTCTTGATGGCGATCGAGCTTCGCGATCACGAGACGGGTTTTGAACTCGGAAAGCGCATGCTCGAGCGGGGCATACTCGTTTCCGGCACGCTCGTTAATGCCCGCGTGATTCGCGTCGAACCGCCGTTGACCATCACCGAGGAAGAGGCCGACTACGTCTGCCAAGCTCTCGGTGAAAGTCTCCAATCCATGGCGCGCTTAGCGCAGACGGGAACGTAGTATCATGCACACCACAGCGCATCCGGCGGTCTCGGCGGAGGAAATTCTTCGCAGTCTCCCTCGTATCAACGGCGTGATTCCGATGTATGTGGGCGGTGGTTGGAGGCTCGCGTCTGACGGTGGCACGCGCGAGCTCGCCAACCCGGCCAACGGCCGCATCATCGCGACGATCGCCGAGGCCAATGTGTCCGACGCTGAGGCGGCGATTCTCGCCGCTCGCCGGGCTTTCGACGGCGGGCCGTGGAGCTTGCTGAGCGCCGCCGACCGCGCCGCACTGCTCTTTAAAGTCGCCGACGCCATTGACGCCGCGCGCGACGAGTTTATGCGGATCGACACGCTGAACAACGGGAAGCCGTTGCGTGAGACCGAGTACGACGCGGTCGACGCGGCCAACTGTTTTCGCTACTACGCCGGCCTCGCGACCAAGCCGCACGGGCAGACGTTCGACGTTCCGGCACCGTCGCAGACCTTCACGGTGCGCGAGCCGATCGGCGTTTGCGGGCAGATCGTGCCATGGAACTATCCACTGCTGATGGCGACCTGGAAACTGGCGCCCGCGCTGGCAGCCGGGAACGTTTGCGTTCTGAAGCCGTCGGAGCTGACGCCCCTGTCGGCGATCAGACTGGCGATGATTTTCGAGCAGCTGGAATTCCCAGCCGGAGTCGTCAACGTCGTTACGGGTACGGGCGCGATCGCCGGTCACGCGATCGCCGCGAGCACGCTCGTTGATAAGATCGCATTTACCGGCGGCACCAAAACCGGGCGCAGCATCATGCTCGATGCGACGACGAATCTCAAGAAGATCTCGCTCGAGCTCGGCGGCAAATCACCGAACGTCGTTTTTTCGGATGCCGATTTTGATACGGCTGTGGACTACGCTCTCTTTGGAATTTTTGCAAACGCGGGACAGGTCTGTTCGGCAGGCTCGCGGCTGATTCTGGAACGGCCGCTGCACGACCGCTTCGTCGAGCGCGTCGTCGAGCGCGCGAAAAAGATTAGAGTCGGCGACGGATTCGATCCGCAGTCCGAGATGGGGCCGATCATCTCGCCGGTCCATCGCGAACGCGTCCAAGCCTACATCGAAACGGGCGTTAGCGAAGGCGCAAAACTTCTCTGCGGAGGTAACCGGCTCGGCGGTCAACTGGCCGATGGCAACTTCATCGCGCCAACGATTTTTGACCAGACTTCGCCGCAGATGCGCATCGTCCAGGAAGAAATCTTCGGGCCGGTTCTAGTCGTGCAAACGTTCGACAACGAAGCCGAGGCGGTCGCGCTGGCAAACGATACGATCTATGGTTTGGCGGGTGCGGTCTTCACGCAAGACATCGCGAAGGCCCACCGCGTCATCCGCAAGATGCGGGCGGGCATCACTTGGATCAACACCTATCACCCAACCTACAACGAAGCGCCGTGGGGCGGCTACAAGCAGTCAGGGATCGGCCGCGAACTCGGCACGTACGGCTACGACGCCTACACCGAAGTCAAGCAGATCAACGTGAATTTGGACGTCGAGCCCTCCGGCTGGTTTTCAACCTAAGAAAGGCTGATGCGCAGGCGCGACAACGCGCGGTCGGCGAGCACTCTACCGCCGGTTTGGCAATCCGGGCAGTAGTTCGTCTCGTTATCGGCATAGCGAATCCGCTGAACCGGCGCGCCGCATCGCGGACAGGGTTTGCGAAAGCGGCCGTGCACGGCCATCTCGCTGCGAAACGCGGTCACCTTTTCGGGAAACGCTTCGCCGGCTCCATCTCCAAGCCGATCTATCCACTCTTGCAACGTCGCGCGCGTCGCTGCGTAGAGTCTTTCCCACTCGTCGGCCTTAAGCTTCTGCGTGAGTGCGAGCGGGGAGAGCCGCGCAGCATGAAGGATCTCGTCCGAATATGCGTTTCCGATGCCGTCAACGACGCGCGAATCGGTAAGCGCGCGTTTGAGCGTGTGATTCTCCGCGCTCAACGCACGCCGAAAGGCCTCGAGGTCGCTGACAAGCGGGTCGATGCCGCCGGGGTCAAGCGTTTCAAGTGCCTCCTGGCCGGCGACGACTCGCAACCAGGCTCGGCGTTTGCTCCCGGCTTCGGTCAGCACTAGCGAGCCGCCGGGAAAATCGAAGGCCGCCAGCGCGTTACGTCCCCCGAGTTTCGCGCCGCGCGGCCGCCAATGCAAACGCCCCGCGATCATGAGATGCAGCACGAGCCAGAGATCGCCGTCGAAACCGATCGCGATACGCTTGCCGATTCGGCGCAGCTGGCGCACCACGCGCCCCTCGACGCTCGAAAGCGGCGGGTTCGAGGTTCGCAGGAGCGAGACGCTTGCGACGCGAGCGCGTTCGAGCTTTTCGCCGGCAATCCGCGGCTCGAGCGCCGCGATGTACGCGGTGACGTCCGGAAGCTCGGGCATTTCCCGTTACGCGATTGCCATGGCTTTTTTAAGCGCCGCGATTACCACCGTGTCGTACTCCGGCGCAACCGTGCGAAGGTCGAGCAGCACGCATCCATCACCGATTCGGCCGACGATCGGCGGAATCGCGCCACGCAGGCACGCTGCGGTCAGATCCGGCTTTTTCGACTCGATTGACACGGCGACTGACGGCAGGCGCTCTTGGGCGAGCGAGCCTCCGCCCACGTAGGCTTCACTATCAACCACTTTTGCGCGTGGGACTGCGGTGACGTAGGCGCTTGCACGCTCGCGCAGCACCTCGATCGTCGCCGCCAGCATTCGAAAGACCGGAAGGCTTTCCCGGAACGATCCGTCGCGATAGTGCTGCAGCGTCCCGTCGAGCGCCGCGAGCGTCATCTTTCCGACGCGCAACGCGCGCAGCAACGGGTTGTTCTTTAACGGCGCAATGAGATGCGAGCGACCGGCGATGATGCCGGCTTGAGGTCCGCCGAGCAGCTTATCGCCCGAGAAGGTGACCAGGCCGATACCGTCACCGAGCGCCTCCTGCACCGTCCGCTCGTGCGCGATTCCGAATTCAGCGAGGTCTACGACGGCACCGCTTCCGAGATCCTCGGCGACGATCACGCCCGCGCGGCGGCCGAGTTCGACGAGTTCTCGCGCGGCAGCGTCGTGCGTGAAGCCCTCGATACGATAGTTGGATGGATGCGTGCGCAGCAGCAGCGCCGTGCGCGGCGAGAGCGCGCGCTCGAAATCCGCAACGTAGACGCGATTCGTCGTGCCGACCTCGACCAGCGTCGCGTCGCTGCGTTCGAGCACGTCGGGGACGCGAAAGCCGCCGCCGATCTCCACCAGCTGGTTGCGCGCCACGACAACTTCGCGGCCTTTGGCGAAGGTATCGAGCACGAGCAACACGGCGGCGGCGCAGTTGTTAACGACGAGCGAATCTTCGGCACCGGTCACTTCGTTCACGAGGCCGCTCACGTGCGCGTACCGCGAGTTGCGCTCGCCCTGCTGCAGATCGTACTCGAGATTTGAATAGCCGTGCGAGATCCCCATGACCTCGCGCAGAGCGCTTGACGCGATCGGCGCTCGACCGAGATTCGTATGGAGGATGATGCCCGTTGCATTGATGACGAGGTAGAGTGCCTCTCGATGCAAACCCTCGAGGCGGCTTGCGAGCTCGTCCACGAGCGCATCGTATGCGGTCGCTCCGGACGCACGCGCGCGGTCGAAAACTTCTTCGGCCGCGCGTTTGATTGCATTTCTTCCCAGCAAGATCTCGTACGGCGCTACGCGCTCGTCCGACAATACCCGGTGCATTGCCGGGATTGACTTCACGCCACGTGTTTGCCGAGCATCGACGTCACGACGTTTTCGGGCACGTACCCGACGATTCTATCGACCGGCTGACCGTCTTTGAAGAGAATCAGGCAAGGGATACCGGAGACCTGATACTGCCCGGCCAGGTTCGGATTCTCGTCGGTATTGAGCTTGACGAACTTGGCCTTGCCGGTGTTTGCGGCGGCGATCTTCTCGACGATCGGGCCGAGCATTCGGCACGGCCCGCACCAGGGCGCCCAAAAATCGACCAGCACCGGCTGGGTGCTTTTTAACACCTCGGCGTCAAAGTTGGCTTGCGTAACGTCAGGTAATGCACTCATAGCACTTTTTTAACACTCTTGGGGCTCGGTTCGTTGCGGCCGAGAAAAAACCGCCCGGCCATAGGGTTCGCCGGCTATCACCTGCCGATGCGGTCCAGGCGAGTGCACCCGCCACTCAACCGTTGCCGATAACTTGTGCCAAAATCGCAGAATCTGAACAACGCGGTTTCTTTGGCAGCGCTTGGCTCGATGCCGCGGCTATGCGGCAGCCTCGTGCTGAGATGAATGTCAGCTTCGGTTGTGGGAAGCAGAGAAAACTCCCTAAAGGCGGTGGTCCTGCTTGCGAGTTCGCTATTGCTGGACGCCGCATACGTCGAAGGCGCAATCTGCGTTAGCGGGCTCACGATCTTAAAAGAGGCGGGAACGATGAAATGCACCGTGCGCTCCCCCGAAGCATCGCTCATGACGAAGAGAGCCCGGTTTACGATGTAGAGCGCCTCGCCTAAAGGCTGTCCACGCCGGTGCGAGCCCTCACGCAACGCCTTGGTAAAGCTCAGATCAACGGTATATGTGATTCGAACGGTTTCACTCGTCAGCGCCGGAAATCGCCAGTGATTCGGCGCGACGAACGCGAGCGGGATTTTGCTACCCTCGTTTGAGTGGGCTTGCAGATCCTTGACATAGGAGCTCCCTTGGTAGCCGCCTGCATACGAGAGAGTGAACAACTGCCCATCGGTTACGCTCAACGTGGCGCGAACGGTCGCTTGAATCGGTCCAGTGAAGTCCAGAGCGACGTCGTACAGCCCTGCTCCGAATGGGCGCGGCGCCGGCATTTGCGCCCGGCACAGAAGGCTCCCCAAGGCCAGCAGTGCGATGAAGATTGCCGCAACCTTGCCCATACTTCGCCCTCCGGCAGCTGCCTCTTAAAGAATTAGTTCAAATAAATCTTAATTCTTTAGTTGATTCTTGTCAAGCGCCGTCCCCCGGCATTTTGCCGCGGACCTATCTTATGGCAGCTGCAGCTCTAAAAGCGTTCCTTTCAGCGGCTTTCTCTTCAGCGATGGATCTCGACACCAAGGAATTCGACGCGCCGGCGTTGCGCAAAGCGACGCGCAGCCCAGTTAGAAGCACGAGGTCTTTTCCCTGAGCGATATCCTCAGCCGTCGGTTCGACGCGCACGTCCGGCCGCAAGCCAATCCGCTGTGTATGTCGACCGTCGGGCCAGCGCACGCTCGCACCCGAAAGCCACGCCTGCAAACCGCCGGGGAGCGCGAAGTCCGTCACATTTCCATCGGCACCGACGGTCGGCGTGCCCACGAATTCCATGTTGTCGGCAGCCCTGAACATCATGCCGGTGTACTCGGCCTGGCTGATGGTCCGTTCGTTGATCAGCAGGACGGTCGGGCGCAGATACTTTGGTTTACCGGCATCGCTTGGAATGAGATCGTAACTCCTTAGCATGGTGGGCAGAAGCTCGTTGGCGTCGTCTGGTGTTAACATACTGCGCACGAGCGGGATTTCAAACAATGAGAATTTGACCCGGTCCCGGGTCGTGAGCCGCGGTGCGATCGACCAGGCCGTGCCCTGGGGATAGCCGCGATCGTCAAATACGATCGCACGGGTGCCGTTAAAAGCGGCGAACATAGCATCCACCTGATCGGAACCGAGTCTGGCCAAATCCACGTAGCCCACGTTCCCCGGTAGGATTCGATAGACCGGACCCGCGGTCGGGACCGGAACGTGAAATTTCCATCGTCGCACAAACGTAAGAGTCCTCGTCGTCCCGCCCGGCGTGCGGACCAGCAGAGAGACCGCGCTGCCGTTCTCTCCGGACGTTGCCATTCGCAGCGCGCCGAATAGGCTCGCTTGCGGTGTGGATGCGTTGACGTACGGTTGCCACCGCCGTATCGCCGATTCCGTCGGCTCTCCGTCGATTGCGAGAATGATGTCACCGACCTGCGCTCCGGCCGTCGATGCCGCCGAGCGATCGACGAAATCGGTAATCACGGCTTTGCCGTGCAAGTAACGCATCGAAACGGGAGGAACGGCGAGAAAATACTTGGCGTAGTACGCTCCGCTGATGACACCGTGAGAGTCGTGGAGATGGGCGTAGAACTTTGCAATGGCGAGGTAGTAAGCGCGCGGGGTCGCGGCTTGTTGCGCTTCCGGAATGGCCTGCTCTAGGGCCGCGTCCCAGTCGTCATGCATAAGGTCTTTGTAGGGAGAGAAGTACCGAATCGCGTTGTAAGCTTCGACCGCAGCCAACACGCGGTAGGGCGCGGCGGGAAACTCCGCGCCGTAATGCGCCGCGCCGGGCGTGACCGCCGGCGGCGAAGCCGGTGACGGCGCGGATTTGCCGGTGTTCGCCGGCCTGCCCATCGCCACGATTGCGTTCTGAATTGCGACGTCACGATCGGATCCGGCCCGCAGAATCGTCACGTCGGGCGAGCCGAGGTCGAGCGCCTTCGCGTAGTCGGCGGACCTGACTACGGCAGAGATTCCCTCCGTCAGCGGGATCGTTGTCACGGAAGCCGCCAGGTTCGGGGCGCGGCCGTCGATGATGACGTGACACGCTCTTGCGTCCATCAGCGCCAACACGAGCGGCGGAATCTCGCTGTTTTCATTCACGACGACGCTCATCGGTATTGGGCGTTTTGCGGTACCGATGAGCGCCGAGCCGGTTTCGGTCTCGACGATCATGCCGTAAAAACCCGGCTCGATGCTCGAGGGTAGGCCACGGTAGGAAATCGTTTGTGTGCTGGGCGTAAAGATGGTGCCGTAAATCAACGGCATGCGAGTATAGTCCGGCTGCAGCACGCCGTCGATTCCGTTCGTTTCGTCGCCCGTCAGTGGTCGTGAAACGCGCAAATCCATAACGACGCCCTTCGCCGCAGCGGCGTCGCGTACGAACGTATCGACCGTCGAGTCCATGCCCGTGCCGTTTGAAACGAATGCTGCCGGATCGCCGATGCGCAGGATGGGGATGCCGTTTTGGGTCTGCAACGTAAACTCAGAGCCGGTCGGCGCAGAAGTTGCAGCCGACGACCCGACGATGCGGGTTGCCGGATCGTGAAGGGCGCCAAGCATTTGCCCCACGGCGGCAGCATATTCCGCCGCGGATCCAGCGACTTCAATCGATCCGAGGTTTTTCACAAACGCATCATCCCAATCGACGTCGGAATTCCCGGCGACGTCCGGATCGAAGTACTCGATCGCGCCCCAAAGCCGAGCTACGGCGACAATGCGAGCATCGGCCTGCGACTGCGTGAGGCCTGGAGCCGCGACGGCAACCTCGTGCCCACGTTGCAAAAATAGACCGGCACAGAGAATGCCTGACAAGACCGTTCGACTGTAGCTTTTGACTCGGTTAATGCAACTCACGGCTTTTCAAATGCAGAGCAACCGCCTCGCGGTTATTTTCGCAATTTCACTTGCCCAACCTCGTGGCGCCAATGCCCTGGCTAGGCCGCGTGATGGGCAGACATAGTCTAAAGCTCGGCTTGTTGCGGCTCTCCCGTGATCTCTGTGATTTGCTTCGCCTGTTTGCCGAGATTGGTAATCGCGATGACCTCATCGCCTTCGCCCAGCCGCTGCAGCCGGACGCCTTTGGCATCGCGGCCGGTCTTGCGGATCTCGCCGACTTGCAGCCGGATGACTTGATTCCCGGATGTGATCATCAGTATTTGATCCTCCGGGGCGACCAGAATCTGATCGACGACTTGGCCGATGTCGTCGCGCTGGCGCGCAAAGGCTTTGACGCCCTTGCCGCCGCGTGAGGTGTGACGGTAATCCTGGATCGGGGTGCGCTTGCCGAAGGCAAGTGAGGTGACCAGCAAGACCTCGCGCCGCTCGTCTTCGACGACGTCCATCGCGATGACCGTGTCGCCCTTATCCAGCGTCATCGCCTTGACGCCGCGCGCCACGCGGCCCATCGGACGCACGTCTTTCTCGTTGAAATGGACGGCCATGCCCTTCGTGGACGCGAGAATGATGTCGTGCGAGCCGTCCGAGAGATCGACGGCCAGCAGCTCGTCGCCCTCGTCGAGATTGATTGCGATGAGCCCGTTGCGGCGCACGTTGGCGAACTGGTCGAGCTTTGTCTTTTTGATCACGCCCTGCTTGGTCACCATCACGAGATATCGTTCGCCCTCGAAGTGCGCGATCGGGAATGCCGCCGTCACCTCTTCTCCAGGCGGAAGCGTCAGCAGGTTGACGAGCGCGGTGCCGCGAGCTTGGCGAGTGGTGTCGGGTATCTCGTAGCCGCGAAGTCTGTAGACGCGTCCCTTGTTCGTAAAGAAGAGCACGTGGTCGTGCGTCTTGGTGACGAAGAAGTTTCGAACCACGTCTTCGCGCTTGAGATTCGAGATGCCGGTAACGCCCCGGCCGCCTCGAAGCTGCGTGCGGAACGTATCGACCGAGACGCGCTTGATGTAACCGCCGACCGTATAGGTGACGACCACATCGATGTTGGGCGTAATCTGCTCGATCGAGATCTCGTCCTCAGCCGGCTCGATACCCGTGCGCCGTTCGTCGCCGAAGCGTTTCTTGACGTCGAGCGTCTCTTGCCTGACGATGCCGGCGATGCGGCGCGGACTGCGCAGAATGTCTTCCAGTTCGGCAATGGTTTTGATCAGCTCGCCATACTCTTGCTCGATCTTCTGGCGCTCGAGGCCAACCAGCGTGCGCAAGCGCATGTCCACGATCGCTTGAGCCTGCACGTCGCTGAGCTCGAACCGCTCAGACAGGCGCGTTTTCGCCTCTTCGGTCGTCTGACTGCCGCGAACGATCTGGATGACCTCGTCGATGTGATCGAGCGCTATCCGGTAACCCTCGAGCAGGTGCGCGCGCTCTTTGGCCTTATTGAGATCGTAGGTAGCCCGCCGCGTAACGACGTCCTTGCGATGCGCGATGAAATGCTCGAGAAGCTGCTTGAGCGTCAGAACCTGCGGCTCGATCGGAACCGTACCGTTCGGACGCGGCTGACCGGCCGGCACGAGGGCGAGCATGTTGAAACCGAAGGTCGCCTGCAGCGGTGTATGCTTAAAGAGCTGATTGAGCACGATCTTGGGGGTTGCGCTCTTCTGCAGCTCGACGACGACGCGCATGCCTTTGCGATTCGACTCGTCGTCCATTCGGGCGATTCCGGTGATCCGCTTCTCGGAGTACGCTTCCGAAATCGCCTCGACGATCCGCCCCTTATAGACTTGATACGGTATCTCGGTGATGATGATTTTGTGCTTGCCACGTTCTTCCACGATCTCAGCCTTGCCGCGAATCGTAATCGATCCGCGTCCTGTCTTGTAGGCTTCACGAATCGCTTCGTGACCTAAGATCGTACCGCCGGTCGGGAAGTCCGGACCTTGGACGATCGTGCAAAGATCGTCGTCGCTCGTCTTGGGGTCGTCGATCAGCGCCGCGATCGCATCGGAAATCTCATTGAGATTATGCGGCGGAATGTTGGTCGCCATGCCGACTGCAATGCCGCTCGAGCCGTTGACGAGCAGCTGCGGGAGCCGGCCAGGGAGTATGCTCGGCTCGACGCCCTGATTGTCGAAGGTTGGAACGAATGGTACTGTCTCTTTATCAATATCAGCCAAAACGTCGAGCGCGGTGCGCGCCAACCGCGCTTCGGTGTACCGGTAGGCCGCGGGCGGATCGGGATCGATCGATCCAAAGTTGCCGTGCCCGTCGACCAAGGGGTAGCGCAGCGTAAAATCTTGCGCCATGCGCACGAGCGCGTCGTAGACCGAACCATCTCCATGCGGGTGGTAACTCTTGAGCACCTCGCCGATGATACCGGCGCACTTTCGGTGCTGCTTGCTCGGGTCGAGCCCCATCTCGCGCATAGCGTAGAGAATCCGCCGCTGGACGGGTTTGAGGCCGTCGCGCACGTCGGGAAGCGCCCGCGACACGATGACCGACATCGCATACGCGAGATAGCTCTCCCGCATCTCGTCTTCGACGTTGACCTGCAATACGATATCGTTGTTCAATGGTTTCCTGCATTCATGGAAGTTCGGCTAACTCTTCCCACCGAAGAAGACCTCGGCAAATTCGCGGCGGTTTTTGCGCGCCATCTTCGACCCGGCGACGTCGTCGCACTGACCGGTCCGCTCGGATCGGGCAAAACCGCCTTGGTCCGGGCGGTCGTGCGAACGCTCCACGGCACCGACCAGACCCATAGCCCGAGCTTTACGTTCCGTCATCGCTACGACGGCGATCCGCCGATCGAACACATCGACCTCTACCGTATCGACGATCCGCGCGAGGTGGACGAGCTCGGCCTCGAAGAGGCGCTCGACGGCCATTCGATTGCCCTGATCGAGTGGTGGCGCAACGCACCGGACGCTATTCCAGCGCGGCGGTACGAAATCGAAATCGAAGGCGCCGGAGACGAACCACGCACGTTATATCTTCGACCGCCGCAGTGAACGTTCTTGCCCTCGACGGAGCGCTGGGGGCGTTTTCGGCGGCGGTCGCGTGTGACGGCCGAATCGCCGCATCGCGCCGAGAGACGGGCAACGTCGCGTTGGAGCGCGGGCTCGCGATCGTCAAAACCGTGCTCGACGACGCCGGTCAACCGCCTCAGCGAATCGACCGCTTGGCGGTAGGTGTCGGTCCGGGCGGCTTCACGGGCTTGCGGATTGCGATCGCGTATGCGAAGTCGCTGGCTGCCGTTTGGGAACGCCCGCTTGTGCCGGTTTCGTCGTTCGATCTGCTCGAGTTCGGCAGCGGTTTCGAGCGAGTTCTCGCCGTCGTTGTTGGACGGCCCGGCGTCATCTCCGCACGTTACCGCTGCGAGCAAACGTTCAGGCGTGCGTCGGGCCGAATTTCGGAGGCTTTGGATGCGGTGCTGCCCGTGTCGCCCTTCGACGAAGCTCGTACCGAGCGAAGTCGAGGGGCTCAGGGTGACACGGACCCCCTTGCCGTGGTGGGGGCGCCGGAGGACGTGCTGCACGCACTTGCCGAACGCGGCATCATCGTGCGCTCTTTCGACCCAGTCGTCATGCCAGCCGCGGCCGCCGCCGCGTTGGCGGCCTCATCGCGCACGCCGCCCGCAAGCCCGCACGAAGTGCGGGCCGATTACGGCGAGCTTCCCGCCGCCAAACCGCCGAGGTCGTAGCGCCGCATTCCATGAAGATGGAGCTCGAGCGGCCGGCGCAACGGCCCAGCCGGTTTTCGATTCGACCGATGGCGACCTCCGACGTAACCGACGTGATGCGAATCGAGCGCGCCTGCTTTTCAACCGTCTGGCCATCGGACGCGTTCTACAACGAGCTGAGCACGAACAAGCTGGCGCATTACTTCGTTGGGCTCTTAGAAGATCGAATCGTCGCCTACGGCGGAATCTGGGTGATTTTGGAAGATTCACACGTTACCACGCTCGCGGTCGATCCGGGGTATCGCGGGCGCCGCTTCGGCGAAGTGCTGCTGCTCCATCTCGTCGACGAGGCGATCGAACGCGGCGCGGCGTGGATGACGTTGGAAGTGCGCGAAAGCAACGCCGTGGCTCAGCGCCTCTATCGAAAATACGGCTTCACGACCGTGACGATGCGCACCGGCTACTACAGCGACGACAACGAGAGCGCGCTGATCATGTGGGCCGGCAGCCTGCGCAGCGAGCTCTATCGCAACCGGTTGCGTTTCTTACGCGCCCGGGTCGAGAGCTCGTGACCTTCACGGAGCTGGCGCGCCGAGTTCGCGAGCAGATCGGTCAGCAGCATCGCTACGCGCACAGCGTGCGCGTCGCTCGCTGCGCAGAGATTCTCGCGCAACGTCACAGCCTCGATTCGCGTAAGGCCCGGCTTGCCGGAATGCTGCACGACCTCGCTCGCCTCTACACGCCGGAGCGTTTGCTCGCCGAATCTGCATCGCGAAGATTTCCGATCGACGCGGCCGCGCGCGAGCACCCGGTACTGTTGCACGCGCGGCTCGGCGCCGCGATTGCGCGCGAGCGATTCGGGGTAGAGGACGCCGACGTGCTCTCCGCGATCGAAAAACATACGACGGGCGCCCAGGAGATGTCGCCGCTCGATCAAGCGGTATATTTGGCCGATTCGCTCGAGCCGGGACGGCGCTTCCCAGAACGGGGCGCGCTCTGGGAACTTGCGCTGCGCGATCTCGATGCCGCGATGCGCGAGACCTTGATGCTGTCAGCCAGGCGCCGCGCCGAGAAACGAGCTTTAGCGGAGGTGCGCGCATCGGCGAGCTGATCGACGTCGTACGCGAGAGCGCGCTCGACAAAAAAGGTGAAACCTTTACTGCCCTTGACGTCGGCAGTCGAACGATCCTTGCGGATACGTTCGCGATCGTCACCGGACGCTCGAAGGTTCAGACTCGCGCAATTGCCGACGCCATCATCGAAGCCGTTCGTGCGAACGGCCATGGTGTGTCGCGGGTCGAAGGTTACTCGGACGGCTCCTGGATCCTGATCGATCTCGGCAACGTGATCGTTCACGTATTTACGCCGGAACAGCGCGTTTTCTACAATCTGGAACGACTGTGGTCCGCCCTATCTCAGGGTGACGCGGAAGAAAGAAAGGCGCAGGGATCGTGAAGCGAGGCCGGGTCACGCATCAGAGCAAAGCGACGCGCGCGCGGCGCGGCTTTTGGAAGCGCTTCGGCGTTTGGGTTTTCATCGTCTTCTTTGCGCTGAGCGTCGCGGGTGGCTTGTTCGTCATAGCGAAACTCTGACCACCATGAGTACCCCCAAGAGCGTTCTCGACGACGTTGCCGCGTTGCACGCGCGTTACGTGCTGACGCCGTGGCTTGCACAGAGCGGTCGCAATCCTCCCGTGATCGTGCGGGGCGAAGGGTCTTGCTTGTACGACGACCATGGCAAGCGCTATATCGATCTCTCGGCGGGACTCGTCGCGGTCAATCTCGGTCACGCGCATCCCGTCGTTGCGGCGGCGATCGCCGAACAGGCGCAGCGAGTCGCGTACGTCGCCCCGAGTCTGGCAAACGACCAGCGCGCCGAGCTCGCTCGCGCGATCGTCGAGATCGCGCCGTGGCCGGAGAGTGGACGCGTTTTCTTCACCACCGGTGGCGGTGAAGCGAATGAAGACGCGATCAAGCTGGCGCGAACCTTGAGCGGACGTCACAAAGTGTTGACCGCGTACCGCTCGTTCCACGGATCGGCGCCTGGCGCGGGGACGTTGACCGGCGAGAACCGCCGTTGGCCGAACGAGCCGGGCATTCCAGGCATCGTTCGCTTCTTCGCGCCGTTTCCGTACCGCAGCCCGTTTCACACGCGCGATCCCGACGAAGAGACGGATCGCGCCATCGAGCATCTCGAAGAGATCGTCAGCTACGAAAGCAGCGACCGGATCGCGGCGCTGCTGATCGAGCCGATCGTCGGAAGCAACGGCGTCATTGTCTATCCGAAAAAATACCTTGCGCGGGTTCGCAAACTCTGTGAACGATACGGAATTCTCCTCGTCTTCGACGAGGTGATGACCGGCTTCGGCCGCACCGGCGAGGCCTTTGCCGCGCAGCGGTTCGGTGTGATACCCGATATGTTCACCTTCGCGAAAGGGGTGACGTCCGCATACGTTCCGCTCGGCGGCGTCGCGATGCGCGAACCGCTCGCGAAGCACTTTGATAACCACCCGCTGCCCAGCGGCCACACGTTCAGCGGCCATCCGCTAGCGATGGCGGCGGGCGTCGCCACGTTGCGCGCCTACCGCGACGAATCGCTTTTCGAACGAGCGCGCGAGATCGAGGGCTGGCTGCGGACGCGCTTCGACGCGCTGCAGCGCCGTCATAAGATCGTCGGCGAAGCGCGCGGCGTCGGCGCGTTCTTCGGTTTCGAACTCGTCGAAGATCGCGAAACGCGCAAACCGTTGGTGCCCTGGCAGGGCACGCAATCGCTCCAACCGTTCTTCAACGATCTGCTCGACCGCGGTCTCTATGTCTTAGGACGGTACAACGTCGCGATCGTCTCTCCGCCGCTCGTCATCACACGCGAGGAGCTCGACGAGGCGTTCGAAACTCTCGACGGCGCGTTGGAGCGCTTGAGCGGGTGACGCAGCTGCACGTTCACGACAAGGCGACGCGCGAGCGAATCGGTGAGGTGGCGATCGCGCAGCGCGACGACGTCGATCGCGCCGTGACTTCCGCCCGCGAAGCCTTCGGTGCATGGAGTGCGGTACCCGTGGTCGAGCGCGCGCGCTTGCTCTTCCGCTATGCCGATGCGCTCGAGCGGCGGCGCGAGGAGCTTGCGCTCGCGGTCTCGCGTGAAAACGGTAAGATTCTCACCGATGCGCGCGCCGAGGTACGGCGCGGCATCGAAGCCGTCGAGTTCGCATGCGGCATGCCCTCGCTGATGATGGGCGACGCGCTCCCCGACATCGCTCGCGGCATTGACTCCGTCTCGCTGCGCTACCCGCTCGGCGTTTGCGTGGGCATCACCCCGTTCAATTTCCCGGCCATGATTCCGTTGTGGATGTTTCCGATCGCGATCGCCGCTGGAAACACGTTCGTGCTGAAACCATCGCCGCAAACGCCGCTGACCTCCGAGCTGCTCTTTGGCGCCGCGCGCGAGTGCGGGTTTCCGAGCGGCATTTTTAGCGTCGTGCACGGCGCCACCGAAACGGCCGAGTCGTTGATCGACCATCCGGACGTGGCGGCCGTATCGTTCGTTGGCTCCTCGAACGTCGCGCGTCTCGTTCAGGAGCGAGCCGTGCGCGCGCACAAGCGAGTCCAGGCGCTCGGCGGCGCGAAGAACTACCTGGTCGTCATGCCCGACGCGGTCAACTCCGCGACCCGCGACGCCGTCATCTCCGCATCGTTCGGCGGCGCGGGTCAACGCTGTTTGGCCGGCTCGGTCGTGGTCGCCGTCGGGGAAGCCGGCGACGCATTCGTACCGATGCTCGTAGAAGCAGCCGCCAAAATGCGGCTTGGCGCAGGCGCCGACGAAGGCGTTGAGATGGGGCCGGTCGTCAGCGATGAAGCGCTCGCGCGCATCCACGGCTACGTAGACCGAGCGCGCAAGGCCGGCGTACGCGTTCTGCTCAAGCCTCGTAGCGTACCTGAGGGGGGTGCCTTCGCCGCGCCGGTGATCTTCGATCGCGTAGATCCGTCGAGCGAGCTGGCACGCGACGAAATCTTCGGACCGGTCTTGGCGATCGTGCGCGCGCCCTCACTCGATGATGCAATCGCGATTGCGAACCGCTCGCGCTACGGCAATGCGTCGTCGATCTTCACGAAAGACGGCGGCAACGCGCGCACCTTTGCGTCGCGAATCGAAGTCGGCATGGTCGGCGTCAACATCGGCATCGCCGCGCCGATGGCATTCTTTCCGTTCGGCGGCGTCAAAGACTCGATCTTCGGCGATCTCCGCTGCCATGGCAAAGACGCGATCGCGTTCTACACGCAGCAGCGCGTGGTGATTAGCCGCTGGCCTTCTTGAACCGAAACCACAGCCAGCCCGCTGCGAGAAACGCCAAGAAGCAATAGCCGAACCAGCGCTGCGGCGGTGGCGGCTCGGGATAGAAGAGCGTAACCGCCGTCAAGAGCAGCAGCAACGACGCAACGCCCGAAACGATCGCGTCGATCGGCCGCAATACGCCCAGGCGCTTGCAATAAACGACCGCGGCGATCGCGATCAGCAGATAGATCGAAATGAATCCAAACGAACTGAGCGTACCGCAGTTGTTGAAGACGTCGATCGGCGCCACACCGATCGCGAACGCAGCCAACGTGACCGCGAGCGTCGTGGCAGTGACGATCGTCACCGCGACGTTCGGCGTGTCGTGCTTGGGTTCGATCCGAGCAAAGACCGACGGGAGAATCCCGGCGGCGGCCATCGCGTAGGCGATCCGTCCGGCCGTCGTGATGCACGCAAGACAGACTGAGAAAGCGCTGCAGACCGCACCGAGCGTGATCGGAACCGCGAGGTATCCGAGCCCGAAGGTCTCCACGAGCGTTTGGAGCGGAAACTGCTGCTTATCGAGCGGTTGCGCCGCGTGCGACAGACCCACGATCTCGGCGTACGTCGCCAGCACGAAGAAGGCGCCGGCAAAGATCACGCTTCCAATGACCGCACGCGGGATCGTCACGAGCGGGCGCTTCGCCTCGGCGCCGAACGCCGTGGCGCTTTCGAAGCCGACGAAGCTAAAGACTGCAAATGCAATGGCCAGACCGATGCCGCCTGGAAAGCCGCCTTCAACCCGCAGCTGCCGCATATCGAGCGCCGGTCCGTGCGCGTGCAAGACGATTGCGACCAGCAGCAGGATGATGCTGACCGAAATACACTCGAGCACGAGCATTAGGATTGCAGAGACCTGAACGCCGCGATACGCCGCCTGCCAGGCAATTGCCGCCAGCACGATGACGATCAGGTAGGCCGGAGCGTGGACGCCGATTTCGGAGAGAAGGCGCCCGACGAAGAGCGCCATCGCGCCGAGCACCGCCGCCGCAACGAAACCGTAAGCCCAGAGCAGCGTCCAGCCGCCGATCGCACCGGTCGCGGCCCCAAGGTGGCCGGCGACGTATTCGTACATCGAGCCCGCGGTCGCCGAACGGCGAGCAAACTGATTGACGCAGAGTGCGACGAAAATCAGCATCGTGCCGCCGAAAACGTAGGCCAGCCACGTGCCGTTCCCCGCGAGCGCGTACATATAGGGCGCGATCAAGAGGGGCGTCATGCTCGGCCCGATCAGCGCAATCGAGGTTGCTAGAACCTCGATAAACGAGAGCGAATCGGCCTTGAGAGAGGCGCGTTGCGCGGGTTCGGCCATGCAGCCTCAACTCTCAGCCAGGCGACGCCTTAGTTCCCGCTACGCGCTCGAAACTTCGCCGCGCAGGCCCGGGTATGAGCTGCTGTGAAGGCTCTCTCGATGCGATTTCAATGGGTTTGCGCTGCCGCGTCGCTGCTCGCTTTTGCGAGCGCCCTGCCGGCCGCCGCACGCGACTTCGTGCAGGACCAGGCCGGGATGTTCTCGCCGGCAACCGTCGCACAGCTCAACGAGCGCATCGGGAGCTTCAACGCGCAGACCGGCAAGGAGATCGTCGTCGTCACGACGCCGTCGCTGAGCGGAGCGAGCTTGCAGAGCGCGGCCGGTGCGGCCTTCTCGCAGCAGAGCGTCAACGGCGTCCTGATCTTCGTCGCGCGCGACGATCGGCGCGACATCATCGTGCCCGATCGCTCGGCCGTGCAAGCCGGCTGGTTTACGCCCGACGCGCTGCGCTCGATCAGAACCGCGATGGAGGCTCAGTTTCGCGGCGAAAATTACGATGCCGGAATCATGGGAGCAGTCGAGGCCGTTCTCAACATCTATCGCGCGAATCTCGGCAGCTTGCAGCAGCGCACGTCGAACGCATCGAGCGGGGCCGGCCTGCCTGCGGTGCGCGGTTTACCTTCTAGAGGAGCACACATTTCGATGTTCTGGTGGATCGTCTTCGCGGTCGTCGGCTTTCTGATCTTGCGGTCTATTCTGCGCGCGCTTTCGGCGCCGCGCTATTACGGCGGATCACCGGGAGCGCCGCAAGGCGGCCCACCGGGTGGACCGGGCTATGGACCCGGCTACGGCCCCGGTTACGGATACGGCGGCGGCGGAAGCTTCTGGAGCGGATTGCTCGGAGGTCTTGGCGGCGCGTGGCTTGGCAACGAGCTTTTCCGCGGCGGCGGTGGAATCGCGCCGCAAGCCGGTCAGATTCCAGCCGACACCGGTGGGGGATGGGGCGCTGCAGATTCCAGCGGATGGCAGAGCGATCCCGGCCAAGCCGATATGGGCGGCGCTAGCGGCGGCGACTGGAGCGGCGGCGGCTTCGGCGACTCCGGCGGCGGAGGCGACTTTGGCGGAGGCGGCGGCGACAGCGGCGGTGGGTGGTAGGCGCGCTTCTTTCCGGTAACTAACAGCAGGCGTCATGCGACGCCTGCTTATTTTTTTGTTGACCTGCACTCTTGCAACGCCCGCGCTAAGCTACGCGGCTTCCCCAACGCGAGTCGGCTCTCCGTACTTCGGCGCACTCCACTGGCGATTGATCGGACCCTTTCGCGGCGGTCGTGCGCTCGCCATAACGGGCGTTCCTGGAGAGCCGAATCATTTTTACTTTGGTGCGGTCGACGGCGGAGTTTGGGAGAGTCTCGATGCCGGGCGGACGTGGAATCCGATCTTCGACAACGAGGACGTCGGCTCGATCGGCGCGATTGCGGTCGCGCCGAGCAGTCCGCGCACGATCTACGCCGGCACTGGTGAAGCCGACATGCGTTCGGATATCGCCTACGGCGACGGCATGTACAAGTCGGTTGACGGCGGGAAGAGTTGGACGCATCTCGGCCTGAGCGATACCAAACAAATCGGAGCGATCATCGTTGACCCCAACGATCCCAACGTCGCCTATGTCGCTGCGCTCGGCCATCCGTACGCCGCCAATCCCGAACGCGGCGTCTTCAAAACGACCGACGGCGGCAAGACGTGGAGCAAAGTGCTCTACAAGAATCCCGACACCGGCGCGATCTCGCTTGCGATGGAACCCGGAAACCCAAACGTGCTCTACGCCGCGCTGTGGCAGACACGCCGTCCGCCGTGGAACGTCTATCCCCCCTCAAACGGTCCAGGCGGCGGGCTCTATAAATCCACCGACGCGGGCGCGACCTGGACGCAGCTCACCAACGGCTTACCCCAGCACGTCGGCCACATCGGGCTTTCGATCTCTGCGGCGGCGCCGCATCGCATCTACGCGATCGTGGACAGCGACCCGAAGCAAGGCGGCATCTATCGTTCCGACGACGCGGGTGCGACGTGGACGCACACCGACGGCGACACGCGCATCTGGCAACGCGGCTGGTATTTCGGCGGCATCACCGCCGATCCGCGCAATCCCGACGTCGTCTACGTTATGAACACCGCGACCTATCGCTCGACGAATGCTGGCAAGAGCTTCGAGGCGGTCCTCGGCGATCCGTCCGGCGACGATTATCACACGCTCTGGATAGACCCGAGCGATTCGAACCGCATGATTCTCGGCAGCGATCAGGGTGTTGTCGTGACGATCAACGGAATGAAGACCTGGAGCTCGTGGTATAACCAGCCGACGGCACAGTTTTATCACGTCGCCACCGACAACGCGTTTCCGTTTTCGGCGTACGGAGCGCAGCAAGATTCGGGCGCCGCGATTGCGACCAGCGCGAGCAAGTACGGCACGATCTCGCAGCAGGATTTCCGTCCGGTTGACGTCGGCGGTGAAAACGGAACATTGGCGCCGGATCCTAAGCATCCCGGGCTCGTCTACGGCGACTCGAGCGGCGGAGGATCGGCGACGGTTACGCGAGAGATTCCGGCCACCGGCTGGGAGCAGATCGTGGATCCGATCATCACGCAGCCGGGAACGGTTTGGCGCAACACGTGGACGCTGCCGCTCGCGTTCTCGCCGGTCGACCGCACTTCACTCTACTTCGGTCACCAGAACGTCTTTCGTTCGCGCGACGGCGGCGAGACATGGAAGATCGTCAGCCCCGATCTTACGCGAGCCGAGGAAGGCACGCCTTCGAATCTCGATCCGGCAACGCTCGCCGAGAGTAACGGTCTTCGGCGCCACGGCGTGGTTTATGCGATCGCGCCGTCGCCGCTGCGTGCCGGCCTCGTCTGGGCCGGCACCGACGACGGCTACGTTTGGGTGACTCGTGATGCTTCGACAAGCTCAGCACAGGCTCACTGGACGAATGTCACGCCGCCGGAGCTGACGGCATGGAGCAAGGTCGGCATCATCGAGGCCTCGCACTTCGACGCGGCGACCGCGTACCTCGCCGTCGATCGTCATCGCCTCGACGATTACAGGCCGTACATCTATCGCACAAGCGACGGCGGCGCGACCTGGAGCGCGATCGTCAACGGCATTCCCAATGGGTCGTTCGTCAACGCGGTACGCGAAGATCCGGTGCGACCGGGCCTGCTCTACGCCGGAACGGAGCGAGGCGTCTACGTCTCTTTCGATGACGGCGCGTTGTGGCAGCCGTTGCAACTAAATCTGCCGATCACATCGATCCGCGACCTTGCCGTGCACGGCGACGATCTGGCGATTGCGACGCACGGGCGCGCCTTTTGGGTGATGGACGATCTCGCACCCTTGAGGCAGATGACCGATGCCGTCGCCGCCGGCGGCGCTTACCTCTTCGCTCCGGCGACCGCCTATCGCGTGCGCCCCGGAAACCAAGAGGGAACTCCGCTGCCGCTCGACGAGCCGCAGGTTGATAACGCGCCGGTCGGTTTATACATCGACTACTATCTTCCCGAGGCGCCGCACACGCCGGTCACGATCGAGGTGCTCGCTAGCGACGGCAGCGTCGTGCGGCAGTGGTCGAGCGCTCATCCGTCCAAACCCGTCGATCCGAACTCGGTCCCATACACGACTCACTGGATCGAACGCCATCCGGTTCCCGTCGCAGAGGCCGGCGCTCATCGCTTCGTCTGGGATTTCCACGAAGAAACGTCTGACGGTCCGCTCGTCCCTCCCGGGAGTTACACCGTCAGACTGAGCGTCAACGGTCAGAGCTACACGCGCGAGGCGCGCGTGCTGCGCGATCCGCGCATCACCGCGAGCGACGCCGACTTGCGCGCGCAATACGAGCTTGCGAAACGCGTCGATGCGTTGCACTCCCGGGTGAAGGTCGCGCGCGCCAAGGCTCAGCTGGCTGTCGCACATCTTTCGGGCGAGCAGCTAAAAACCGTACGCGCAGAAGTCATCGGCGAGGAGCCCCCAACCAATCCCGATGACTCGGTTGGCTCCTATTCGAACGATTTTACGAGCTTTCTCTACCTTGAAGGCGCGCTTGATTCTCTCGAAGGCGCAATCGAAAGCGCCGACGCGCCACCGACTCCCGATATGCGTTCGGCCTATGATAAACTTGGATCTATCTATCGAACGACGCTCGGCCGCCTCAATGCGGTGAGCGAGGGGCACGGCGTATGAGGACGTTCTCGAAGGGCCGTACCGCCGGCATCATTGCCGGGACAGCGCTGCTGTCGGCGTGCGGCGGATCTCAGGCTCAGATTGCGACACCACTATCGATCGCGCAGCACGACGCGACCGAGAGCAAGACCTTCCAATACACCGGCGGGGCGCAAACCTTTACGGTCCCGGCGGGCGTCACGCATATCACGGTCGCAGCGTATGGAGCAGGAACCCCGAGCTTCAACGACGGCCCGACCGGTCCGTTTTCGGTGGGCAATACCGGCGGCTTCGTGCAAGCCGTCATTCCAGCAACGCCCGGGGAGAACCTAACGATTTACGTCGGCGGTAGCGGCCAGTTCAGTTCCGGCGCAAACGGTGGCCACGGCGGCTTCAACGGGGGCGGATCGGGCGGCGCGGGGAGCTACGCCAGCCTCTACGCCAACGGGGGCACGGGCGGAGGAGGTGCCTCCGATGTGCGCGAGGGCAGCGATCGCTTATCGAGCCGCGTGCTGGTCGCGGGTGGCGCGGGCGGGGGCGGCGTGGGCCTAGGATTTTATAGCGCGGGCGAGGGCGCCCCCGGCGGTGGCCTGACC